>NZ_JRAP01000008.1:0-518179 GCF_000768895.1 Porphyromonas sp. COT-108 OH2963
TCCTGAGCCAGGATCAAACTCTTCTTTGTCATTTTGTTTCTATTTATTCCTATGCTCAGTATCCTTACTCTATTTCCCAGGTAATAGTTGACGGGTAAACACTAGAAAGTTGTAAGATGCCAAAACATCTATCTACTTCTGTTTCCCTTGTACTACTTTGTTGATTTTTGTCTCAATATGTCTATGACCTCTTTTGTTGTCCAAAGAGCATTACTCTTCCTGCAAAAGTGGCACAAAGTTAAGTAGAATATTCTATACCACCAAACTTCTGCAATCTTTTTCTAAACTTATGAGTATTCTCGTCGGAAGTAAAATCATAAAATAGAGATGACCACTCCTAAAAGCAGCCATCTCGAAAATGGATCTAAATCTTCCATGAAAATCATATATCCAATATGTCTTTCTCTACTTGTATTTTTCTTAGAAAAGACTTAACTCCTGGTATATGAAACACTTCCTTTTGCAAAATACTCTGCAGACACCTCAACAGTCTCCACATCTGATACAGAGTTGGTCTTGAAATGTACCTCCTTTGTACCCGGAGAAGTTACCCTAAAGATATGGTACATATTACTTCCTCTCGTAACAACTTGCACACCTTGTTGTACGGGGTAGAGTGTATTGGCTTTTATCTCTATATAGAGAGGAAAAAGGTCTGCAGGAAAATCTGATGGGATATTGAAATAGACCTTAGCTACTTTTTCCTGACCAGATGGTACGGTATTGGAAGTATTGATCTTAACAGTTCCAAAACTATACGGCATTCTCAGTACAACCCGAATAACTCTTGCAAGAAAATCCCCTTTGGAAACTATAATACGAGCTTCCCTTGGTGAAGGAGGCAACTGATTTATGGCAACTCCCCTAATCTCGCCATTATTCGTGTTAAACTGAAGAGATCCGGCAGCTAAAACTTCCTTACCGGTCTCCTGTTCTATCCGGCATGTTACTCCCTCATTATTGAAAGTAGGGTTGTTAAGATCGGGATAGTACTTCGCCCAAGTGATCAGATCTTCAGATGCTTTGGTCAAGATAATCAAGGTACGCTCAACCTCAAGTTTGCTCACTCCATCACTTATAACAGGATACTTCTCTACTGTCGGGTCAAGAGCCGTATTGTTATGAGAGGCAACCTGCAAGGCAGCAGCAAACGTGGGAGAACCTCCTTTGTGTACATTCTTGATAATAATCTTATAATGATAGTTCCTTTCTATATCATACCTTTTCTTATCGGCATCTATAAGGTCTATCTTATAATATGTAGAAGCTCCTCCCTGATATTTACCTTTTATAATAGCGGTAGTAATATCTTTGGCACGTCCGTTTTTGCGCTCAAAGAGGAAACGTTCTCCCATACCCAGATTACTTTCAACCGCAGTATTAAGAACTATATCAAGTGGTTCATTCAAAGATCCCTCTTGGAACTTAAAGGTTGTTGTATTGTATGGAGCGACTGTTCCCTTTGTAAGCGTATTATGAAGAGTGAAACCTTCAAAGACAAAGTTTGCTGCTTGATTTTCGACAGTTACTTTCGCCTGATTTCGCAATAGAGATACACTTCCTTCAAGGTTGCCGGCATCAATACCATTCGGCAACTCCTTTCTCGACCAAAAGACTCCTCTATCTGTTGTCATAAGAGCTACAACAGAGGCTTCATCATGTCCTAAGATATGAGAGTCGTCCACTGTTGCCCAATCATGATTGGCGATAAAGTGAATAGTCCTAATGTCATCAGATTTAGGCAAGAGAGCTGAGAAGCGATACCCTTCTCCGGACAGGCCTTGTAATGAAGCTACTCGACGTGCGATAAGAATACCATACTGATTAAAAACCAACAGATTCAGATTCTCAACGCCACCATTATCTCTTAGCTCCACAGACTTGAATCCGGGGATAACAGCACCAAACTCAACCAAGACATCGCCCGTATCTCCCTGTTTTTTCTCATCTGCAATGTCTGTTCCCAATCTTGAACAGCCTGCAAGAGACAACATCAAGCATCCAATAAGTGTATAAATTATCTTTTTCATAAGTGTACTCCTTATTAGTGTTATTTAATATCACGGATACAACGCACGTGAGCTCTCGTCGGGGAAGAGCCCGAGGTATTATTGTTCACAAACAGGTAAGCATCATTACCGCTGTATGAATCCCAATACCATCGCCCCGTCATCAAAAGACCTTGAAGATTTGCGGGTAGATGTTGGAGTTGTTCGATATACTTCAACTCTGCTTCAGTCGGTAATCTCCATCCTCTCTTCCTTACTCCCGCTTCACTTTCTTCCCAATATAGAGCACAGTGTCTCTTGGCATCATTATATCTTTGTGCAACTGTTGCACCAAACTGAGAAGCCATCTCAAAATTAGGAGAAACCATCTTGGCGACATCCGCATTGTCAAGAGTATTGCCATCTGAATCAACCGGAGGGAATCCCAATATCAGTTCTTCATTGCTACTCGGATATTTTGCTCCTGAAGCGGAAGTTGTTACCTTATAAGTATAGGCATTACGAAGACCATTTCCCGAATTTACCATATCACTATAAGAATTGAACTGAGAAGATTTCACACTCTTTTCATTGGTAAAATAGACCCCCGGAGTCTGCTTTATATTAACCACTTCCGTAAGTGCCCCATTTGTAACCTTGAACTCAATATCTTTAGGCACCAAGTTCACAGGTATCGGACTTGTGATGGTAATATTTCCGGTTCCCACTCCCGAAGCTACAACTACTGTCGGCATCTGTGCAGGAGTAACAGGAGTAGTAACAGGAGAGCTACCATCAGCAGGCACATAGGTATATGTAACCTTCAAGGATCCGGGCACAAGCCTGACATCGGGTTGGGAAGAATTGAAGGTTAAAACATAATCGGTGATATTTGGCATATCCACACTATTCTCGGAAACAACGAGATAGTCGGATGCTTTAACCTCAGCAAGAATAGTTCTTGTGCTCCAATCCTTAATGGTATAAAACCCGGTCAATGTTACAGGTTCTTCCTTGAGAGCACCAAGAATATTGACCGTAACCCCTACATCATAAAGCAAATTACGCTTAAAGCAAGAGTTATATACTGCTTCTTCTCCCACAAGATTCTTGGGAACCAAAGGCAAGATATATCTATATGTACGTACAGTTCCGGTCTCTTGTTTCTTTAGAGGAAGCAACAGTTCGGCATACGCTCTGCTTTCAATATTGTTTTTCCAATCTTGTTCATAAGCATAAAATGGAGCCGATGTAGTGTAGACTCCTCCCGTTAGAGCCAAATCACGTGCAGACGTCTCTTCAAACTCGGTAGGAGTATAAGTACCTCCTTCCAAAAGAGCGGACTTAGCGACAAAGTGCTTAAACTGCACCGTTCCTGTATTAGGCGTATATTCATATCCCGGAACGGAAACAGAGTTTATCTTGATCCTAATCTTGGAGGCTGCTCTCTTAAGTTTAACCAAACCCAGATCACAATCCTGATAAGTGAGCACCTTAGAGACAAAACCTTCCATCACGAAATCCGATTGAGCCACATGTCCTCCATTTGTCTTGAAGTCGGCAGCCTGAATCACCTGATTCCGAAGATCTGCAGGACCATTATTAGGCACCCCGGGTGAAATATTGCTAAGGTCCACAGAGCTATTGGCCACGATATACAGATCGTAAGAGTTTGTATTTTTGAAAAACAGATAACCGTGATTGGACGGTATCGGAATCACTACACTATTCCCCGTGATCTGCATATCCGACGGCTTGATGTGCCACTTAAGCACTCCGGCGTGATAGAGAAAAATATCCAGTCTGTTTATTGTATTTTCATTCAAAGCATCTTCTCCATCCTCTATTGTTCGAGGAGAGATATCACTGGCAGCCAACCGCAACACTAAGGAGTTCTCCCGATCCGGTTCCATCCCCTCTTCTCTTTTACAAGAAGAGAGAGATATTGCCCCTGATAGTGCAACAACACAAGCCACCATCGTCAATAAAATCTTTTTCATAAGAGTATCTCCTTTATTTACTGAACGGCATAGGAGCCTTCTTCTGCTTAATAACTATTCTGTTACCAGGTCCTATCGAGGTATTTCCCTTGAGAAGAGGAATCTCAACGTCATCCACTATGATGAACAGTTCGGTAATCCGTTCTTCAGATCCTTGAGGATTACGAGGTCTTATCCTGATAGTGTATTCCTGACCCGCATCTCCCGACGATACAGCACCGCCTTCCTCTACAAATTCAAAATCGATCGGATTGGGTAATATCGCTCTCCAAGTAGCTTCAATAGGATTCTTCAACTCAAATGTAAACTGAACCACATCGGCAGGAGATTTGACTTCGATAGTCTTCTCATTAAATGTGAGATGAGGAACTATCCTGAATACTCTCTTGAAGACAAGATCCTCTTTAATAACATTCCATGGAAGGACATCTGTACGTAGAGTCAGATTATTTGTTTCTCCAAGATTCTTTAGCTCAGCCGTCAAGTTGTATTGATGATTTCGCTTTATGGAGTAATGATGATCCGTAGCATTGGAACTTTCATCATTGACATACCCCACATATTGAGTTGGGATATTATTATAATGAGCATAAATTGCCAGGTATGTCGCCCTTGAAACAGTATCCGCAACGGAGCCAAGATTCTCAAAGACATAGGCAGCATTCTTGCTACCGCCCCAGACATCTACACCCTCGTTCGTTACGGGTATAAAACTATTATATCCGGAAATAACATCCCAAAACTGTACACTTCCTCCCGGCACACCTTCTATCAAAGGTGTGGAGCCGGTATTCCGATAGAGTTTTACTTGAAGAAGCTCTATCTCCGCTCCGGCACTTGCATTCTTCACCTTAAGGGTTACTTTCGCCACGCACCTCTTCAAGTCCACTGTCATCAGTAGCGGAGTGGATTGAGAAGGAATATTTACTGTTGCCTTGCCTACCATTGTCAAAGGGACAGGTAGGAAGGTCGTTGTTGTCAATCTAATATTATCCAGCTGATCTATCGTTTTGATAGCATCCAACTGAGCAGATATACCTGCCGGTTCATTTGCTACTACTAAGATTGTCTTCTCTCCCGTAGTACTTTTGATTCTAAAAGGATTGGAAAATGTCAGCTCTCCTGCTGAGAAAACATCAATAGACTCAACGTGAGAACCATTAAAAACATAGACTCTGACCTTATTTATGACATCGTCTCCGGAAAACAGGTTTCCGGCTCTCATTTCCGATCCCCCAAGCATGAGAGAAATTACGGCATTCTTCTCAGAGGGAATGTCGGATAACAACGCATCTTTGCAACCCGTAAGAAAGAAAGAACCAATCAGTACGAAAAGCAAACAAACCTTTTCTGTTATAACTTTCATTTCTCTTATGTTTTTAATATTCAACTTCCTGATACACCACTCCCCAAGGAGTTACCACCACCTTAACGGAAAGATCTGCATCCACGTCTATAATAATATTGAGGAGTCTTCCGAGCTGTGGAACCAAAGGAGTGCCATCGGTACCATGAGTAAATGCTTTCTTAAGTTGTCCATCCCAATACATTTCAAGAGTATATGTCTTTCCTCCTGCATTGGGGAATGTATTGAATATTGGTGTAACCCACTGACCTGCGCCATCAAAAGCAAACGTAGGTTTGTATGAGACTACACCTCCTGTAAGTTCTCCATCTGAATTGTATGTATCCGGCGACTCTTTCAATACGAAAGATACCGATGATACTACTTCGGGCGATAGCTTACGTGCCACAATGCGCACAGAAGCCACCTTATGCTTTATCACTACGGTATGAGATTTTCCGGGTTCCAAACCACCGAACTCTACCGGTACATCCAACGATCCGGAAAACAATTCTCCGGGATAACCGGCGATTCCTTGTTTACTTTTCAGTTTCACATAAAGATCCTGTTTTTGCTTCACGGTTGCCATAGCCGGAAACTCCACAGACTCATCCAGATTGCCCCACGCGGTACAAGTAAGTATCTTGGAGCCCGGAAATGGGATCTTTACATGCATAGGCTGCTTCTTTTTGACCTGCTCTTCGGTAAGCTTAAAGGCCTCCATTACCAATCCTTTCTCGTCAAACACAAACATGACGACATCCTTAACAGCACCTGATGCAGTAATATCATTACCATCCGCATCAAGAGCTTGCACCGTTAGCTGGAAGGGTCGAGGACAGTCTGAGAGATCTTCTTTAATACATGCTGAAAACAAGGTCATCATCAGCACAAATAGGAACCAGCGTTCTACTCGATATGTGTTTGCACGATTCATACTCTTGCTTTTTTTAGTTTAACAGAGAATGTGGGCAGGCAGATTGCCTGCCCACATTAGTTTTAGGTTTTACGGAAGATCTTTCCGTCTGCTGTTCGGCTCAATATGTAACGTTTTGATTAACTACATTCCATGGAGCTACTTTAACCTTAACGTCAAGAGTTGCAGGATCCGATGGTATAATGGTAGGATCATTGTTGCCTGGACGCTTGATAGTTACGTGAAGCTTATACTCTGTGTTACGTTTAACCTTTCCGTTGCCACCACTGGCATCTCCTTCATAGGAATAACCCTGCTTTGTTACATTTACCAAAATAGAGTAGTAGGTAGTTCCTTCTGCATCTGTATAAGGAGAATTTTTAACAAGCTCACCGTCAGCATCTTTAAGTAGACCCTTGATGGTCAGAACCACAGGATGAGCTGCATCCTCATTTTCATAAGTGTAGAAGTAAGCAGGAAGCTCTGGAAGCTCTTCGAATGAAGAAATCTCATCTTGCAAAGAGTTGTGCTTTTCAGAAGCAGCCGGTCCTAGATCTCCTGAGAAAGAACCCAAATCTACCCCGCTATAGAAAGGAGCAGCCGCCATGTAAAGATTATCTCCAAACAGTTTGGATTTACCACGAACGTTGAAAACAAAAACTTGTTGCGGTTCAAGAGTCCAGCCTTCGAAAGTTCCGGAAAACTCCGTCTTTGCTTCTTGCAATACTACGCGAGCAGGTACTCTGACAAGAGCAAGAGGATCTGCGGAGATTTCGTTTTCATCACCGGTCTTAGTGTATCCATAAAGATTCTTTCCTGCCTTTATGGATATCTCTTTCATTTCCGAAGTCATCAGAAGACCTCCTGCATCTTCTATAACACCTTCTTTTACTGCTTCTTTCAGCTCATCAAGCGTAAATGCTTTACCAAGACCTTCTCCTCCGGCATTTGCCACAACAGCCAATGTAGCATTTCCTGCAGAGACTTCAATTTCTTTTGCTTCCATAGCGCCTTCGACTCTCTTGTATCCTTCCAAGACTTGTCCTTTGAAAACATAGACTTCAAAGTTCTTTACAGGATCAGAATCATCGGGAGCACCGAGAGCACGTAGCGTACCGGAATTGATTTTAACAGATAGCGTTGCTTGCGCTTCTTCTTGAGGTACATTGATGTCCTCATTCTTGTTACAAGCCATAAAACCTAAAGCAATGGCTGCAACTACGAAAATTTTACTCGTTTTCATAACCAATTAGAATTAAAAATGTGGATAAATATTGTATAACAAGTTGTCAGTTCGAGAGTATATAAATACTATCGTAAATGGATATATTACATCACAAAGTTGTTAGTCCATGCCACTAAACAATGGCAGAGAGAGGGTGGGGATGTAAAAAACATCCCCGTTAAACCATTCTAAAAGTGTAATCTTACTTACTTAATGAGCTTCTTACTATTTACTATAAGAAGAAGATATAGGATAGCGACAAGCCGGTAAGCCCGAAATAGTGGTACACACCCTTTTCCATGAGAGTTCCGCACTTTACACACTTAAACTTCTCATAGTCGAAAAGGACATACCCTAAGTCCAAACCGAGCTCCACTCCACTCCGAGCACCAAATCTCCAGAGATAGTTGTACCCAACTCCAAGTCCATAGCCCATCCCTTCGTAGCGGTGATCTCTAAGATTTTTATAGAGACCGAACGGAGGTTTTACCCCACCGAAGTTGTACTGTGCTACCATTCCTTGAAGGGCAAACGAGTGTCCCGTGAAACTTCCTTGAGGCCAATATCGGACCTCAGGCTTCACCATCCAATGCTTCATTCGTTGGTTCTCTTTGCTCCAAAACCAATTGTAGCTACCTTTTATGCCAACAGAGTAACGAAGAGCAACCGCCTTCTCGACCGTAAGATTAGGAGATGCACCCAAAGCCCAGTTCGCAAGATTGGTCTTGAAAGCCCAAGATTGCGCTAAACCTCTTCCTGAAAAAGTAAGAGAAAGAGCAAGAAGCAGAAAAAACATCAAGCACTTAGTTTTCATTTTCATTCAAGTTTAAAAGCGTTCTCTCCTCCCTTAGGAGATATACATTCGTTTTTTATATAAGTTACAAGTTCTATAATCTCATCCGGACGGTACCACTATCCTATGGTACAATATTCCTTATCACAATCCGGAAGTACAACAATCCAATAATAAACCGGGATGAGGTGTTTGTTAAAGGTAACAAGCCAAAAGTCAACGTTCAAAATCTCTACCCCAAGGGTCACTTCCAATAGCAAACCTCCCGTATCTCAAATGTAAGCATCTTTTTTCAAACAAACAAAAAAAATAGCAGGAAAAAGATGCTTTTTTCACCTAAAACAAAATAAAAATAAGTTTTAGGGGAATATATTAGAGCTTTGCACCGCTGATTCTGCTCTCTTTGCGGTAGCTCGGCACTGTCTTAATTTCACGAAGATAATCTATAAGTCCCTCAGCAGTAGTCCTAAAGAGAGATTTTCCTGCATCCGAGCGTTCGTACTTATAGGTTACGTTCATGTAGCTGCTCATAACCACCTTATAGACTCTATCCATATCGAAATCGGATCCATCAGGATTAAAAATCCGTACATCCTTAACATTTCTTTCGGCATCAAGTGTATATTGCAGTTTAAGTCCGGAAGGAACCATCGGGCGTTTCTCGTCCATTTCAAAGCCCGAAAGCATCATAGCGCGTATCTCATGCCCGGTAAGATTTACCAGCACCATTTCATTTCCGAACGGGTCAAGTGTGTAGACATCCATAAGAGAGATATCCCCCTTGCTCAGATTATCCATTCGGATACTGCCAGGATTGACCAAAGCGATCTCCGCACCCGCACTCTTTCTGAAAGCGTCCGCCATAAGGTAGCCGAGCTGCTCGGATGACGTAAAGTGGTCTCCGGCTTGTGCCACAACCTCTTCCAAAGGAGAAGCAGCCAGATAGCGTGCCACCATTTCCTGAATCTCCGGTCTCACATTGCCACTCTTTCCTACCGGCAAGAGCTTCATACTCTTTTGCACCTTGCCATCGGGATGCAGAGCCATGGTGATAAGCGTAGCATATTTGAGCTTGCTTGCTGCCTGCGTGATAAGGATGTCGTTATGAACCTGCTCGGTATCTATCTTTGTATGAGAGTGCCCTCCAATGATAAGATCCACCTTTCCGGCAGGAAGATTTTTTGCCAACTCTACATCGTTTTCAAACCCATAGTGATTGAGATAGATGAGAATATCGCAGCTATCTTTCAAGAAGGTCATATCTTTCCCGACCTGCAGCGGATCTTTGAACGAAAACTCCCTTACTCTGTCCGGGTGTGTATCCGGAATGTTTCCGCTGTTGATATCCAAAATAGAGGTAAAACCGACCCTCACGCCACTCGGCATACGGAGTATCTTGTAAGCCTTGAAAGGGAAGTCGGCATGAGGCAGTACCACATTGGCGCACAAATAGTCGAAGTTGGCTCTTCGGATGAGTACCTCCAGCGGGTTATCCTTACCGTTTGTGTCGAACTCATGATTACCAACGGCAGAGAGGTCAAACTTCAAAGCATTCATCAGCTCTACCATTGGAAGCCCTTTCGGAACATACTGGTCGTTCAGAGGATTACCTGTCTGATTATCGCCACCTGAGACCAAAAGAAGCCCCGGATAGATTCCTCGCAGGCTGTCTACCATGTATGCAAAACGAGGAAAATTGGGCAGAGTGGCATGTATATCATTAACGGCAAGAATATTTACCACTTGTGATTTGGTCTCCGTCCTTGCTATCTTTTTGGAAGTACCACAACCTACCAACGAAGCTGCAAGAAGCAAAAAGGACATCGGTAGAAATAAATAGTTTCTCTTGATTGTTTTCATAGCTTGTCTCCTGTTTTTTCACTCCTGCTCAAACATTGCCATATTTTGCGCCCTCTATTTTTCTTAAAGACGCGAAGCAGGCAAAGCAAACATCCCTTTCAAACTCTTTCCCATACAGGATACTCTATTCTACAAAATGATACGCAACTTCTGCATCTGCAAAAGCACGACATCTTTTCAATGAGAGATCAAAAAGAGATTTTTTTGCCAAAGCAGGATCTTCTATTATACCTATATTTTGCAAATGTATACGACAAAGGTAAATATTTTTTAAGCACGATTCACATTAAAAAGAACAAATAAAAGTTATGACAAAATCGCCTCCTACAAATCCTATTTTCATATATCCGGCTCCGGATGAAGATGAAAAACATTGCAGACAAGCGTACTCTCTTTTTTATTCATTCCTATTATTCTTTTAAGCGCAACAGAATTATTAAATCAGGCCGATTATTTTGACACTATTTAAAACAACCATTACCCCTAAACTCTAAACAAGCATATCCTTTCGGCTTAACCTATTTAACTTCTTAATAAATACGTTTATAGTTCTCTTTTGAGACATTTATCCGACCCTATTAGCGTTTTAACATTGTATTATAACACTTGCAAACAACATCTTATTAAATGTCTTCAAACTTCAACAGCTGTTTTTTTGCAAGAACTTTGAGCTAAAATCCTCTACCACTATTCTCTTATATCTTAAATCAAAAAAAATTACAACAAGCAAAACAGATTAGGTATTGGACTTTTATTTTTTTTATCTACCTTTGCGAGCAATTAGGACAAACAAGAAATAAAAACAACGAAATGAACAAGAATATGTACATGATGGCTATGATGATGCAAATGAGGTTTGCATCGGTTGTCTTGTACGCATAAGTTCCGAAATATACTTTGCAATATATAGACAGACCGCTGCAATCTTAAGACTGCAGCGGTCTTTTTTTGTACAATATCACAATTATATAATAACCCTAAAAACTTTAAGATCATGGCTACAAAAGCAACAACACAAGCACTACACGCCGCCTACGAACCCTCGGCAAACAACGGCTCAACGGCTATCCCTCTCTATCAGGCTACCGCTTACACATTTGAAAGCAGCGACCACGCCGCAGGCGTATTCGACCTGCAAAAACCGGGATACATATATACTCGTCTCAACAATCCTACCACAGATGTTCTGGAACAACGCATCGCTGCTCTCGATGGAGGTATAGGAGCCATAGCCACAGCAAGTGGAATGAGCGCCATTACCACTACTCTTCTCACACTTCTTAAAAGTGGAGACCATATTGTTGCTTCGTCCAGCATCTACGGTGGCACCTATAACCTGCTCAGCGTTACACTCCCCCGCCTGGGTATCGAAACCACTTTTGTAGACCCCGAAAACCCTAAAGCTTTCGAGGAAGCCATACAACTCAATACGAAGATTGTCTATACGGAATCTTTGGGTAACCCAAAATTGGACTTCGTAGACATAAAAGAAGTAGCAAACATAGCGCACTCGCATGGTCTTCCACTTGTTGTGGACAACACTCTTACCCCTATTCTCTTCAAGCCCATAGAGCATGGAGCAGATATCGTGATCTACTCTCTTACGAAGTTTTTCTGTGGCAACGGCACAGCAATGGGCGGTGCAGTGGTAGATGCGGGAAGATTCGACTGGAGCAATGGTAACTTCCCGGACTTTACCGAACCAAGTCCCGGATACCATGGACTTATCTATAGCAAAGTGTTCAAAGAGGCTGCATTCATCGTGCGTGCAAGGGTGGAAGGGCTCAGAGACTTCGGTAGCTGTATCAGCCCAACCAACAGCTTTATCATACTACAAGGGTTGGAAACACTATCCCTGAGACTCAATCAGGCATGTAAAAACGCCCTTGAGATCGCAGAATGGCTAAAAGAGCATCCTTTGGTAGAGTGGGTACACTATCCGGGACTTGCTTCCGACAAGCATCATGAGATATGCGCGCGCTACCTGAATGGAGGTTTTGGCAGTCTTGTTACGTTCGGACCAAAGGGTGGATACGATGCTGCCAAGTGCGTAGTGGATAACACAAAGATCTTCCGTATCGTAGCAAATCTCGGAGACACGAAGTCGCTTATCATTCATCCAAGCAGCACGACACACCGTCAGCTAAAAGAGGATCAGCAACTAAGTGCCGGAGTAACTCCTGATCTTATTCGTCTCTCTATCGGACTCGAAGATGTAGAAGATCTTAAAGCCGATCTTCATAATGCACTAACTCAATCTACACAGAAATGCTAAAGGAAATAGTCATAAAAGATTTCCGTTCGGAGAAAGGGGTGGAGCACTCTGACATAACTCTAAGCTACGAACTGGCAGGACCTTCACTTGGTTCGGCTCCTATCGTTGTAGTGAATCACGCTCTGACCGGAAACTCTTCCGTCACGGGAGAAAAAGGGTGGTGGAACAAGCTGATAAGTGATGAGGGAGGTATTCCTCTCTCTCACTACACCATTATTTCCTTTAATATCCCCGGTAATGGATACGATGGAAGAGAGAGCACAGACCCTGAAAGTTTTTCCCTTAAAGACATTGCCGCCTTGTTCATAAAAGGTATAGAGTCTCTTGGCATCACGGAAGTCTATTGTATCATAGGCGCTTCGATGGGAGGTTCACTCACGTGGCAGATGGCGCATTTACGCCCTCAGCTGGCAAAAAAGATATTCCCTATCGCTTGCGATTATCGGGCTTCGGACTGGCTTCTGACTCAGACACTGATACAAAAACAGATACTTGCCAACTCTTCAGACCCTTTACGAGATGCCCGCATACACGCTATGTCTTGCTATCGGACACCTCAATCGCTCAATGTTCGCTTCAATAGCACACAGGAAGAGCAGGAACAACTCTACGATGTAGAGAGATGGTTGCTCTATCATGGCGATACTCTGAAAAAGCGCTTTAAGCTTTCCGCTTATAAGGTAATGACGCATCTCACCTACTCTATCGCTGTTTGCAAGACAGCTTTAGAGCTTGCACAGATCCATTCGGATATTCACATGGTATCCATAGACAGCGATCTGCTCTTCACGCACGACCGTGCAGTGGATACTTATAACGAACTATCGGATATAAAAAACAATATCACGCTCGACACCATAAACTCCATACATGGGCACGATGCATTCTTAATGGAGTATGAACAGCTGAACCGTATTGTCAAACCTTACTTTCCCACATTGTAATGAAGATATTAAAATTCGGAGGCAAATCTCTTGACAACGGGCTTGGAATAGCCAAAGTATTAGAGATCATCACAGACAACCATAAGCAGGAACTCTCCCCCGTCGTGGTGGTATCTGCTCGAGGTGGAAGCACAGATACCCTTCTTGCTCTTATAGATAAAGCCCGAAAAGGAGAACCATTCAAGGAGGAGTTGTCTCTTTTCTGGGAACATCAGACAGAGTGTTCGGAGATAAAGTTTGAACAAGAGCAGGAACAGCTCCTAAGACTACTCACCGGAATTTCTCTCGTAGGCGAGTGCAGTCTGAAGCTGGAAGACGAAATCGTAAGCTACGGAGAGCTACTATCGGCCAAGTTTGTCGCTAATGCGCTGGAGCGACAGGGGTATAAAGCTGCGGCTATAGACTCCGGAGACTTTTTTGTAACGGATTCACACTTTGGCTCAGCCTCCGTTCACATAGAAGAGTCAAGAGAGAAATGTCTCCGGCTGTTCGGTCAGTTGCCTTCGTCTTGCATACCTATCGTTACGGGATTTATTGCACGGGACAGAGAGGGAGTCCGTACCACACTCGGAAGAAATGGCAGCAACTATAGTGCAGCTCTCCTTGCCAATTTTTTGGATGCGGAAATCATGGAAAACTTCACCCATGTAGACGGTATCTATACAGCCAATCCGTCCGTAGTTCCGGAAGCTCGAAAGATGGACGAGCTCTCTTACTCCGATGCGGCGGAGCTATCTCAGTTCGGAGCGGAAATTCTTCACATTAAAACCATAGAGCCTTTGCAGGATAAAAATATCCCATTGAGGGTGCTCAACACTTTCGGATACGGCTCCGGGCAGAACGGGACTCTCATCACATCCACTCCGAAAGCAAAGTCGGTACGAGCCTTGGCATCTCTTTCACAAAAGGCACTGATCCACTTCGAAGGACGCAATATGCTTGGGCGTTCAGGAATAGATGCTCGAATCTTTGGCGCATTCAAGAGTGCGGATGTCAGTGTCAGCCTTGTCTCCCAAGGCTCCACAGAGCGTGGTATAGCCATAGTGGTAAACGAAGTGGATGCCGATAAAGCGGTGGAAGCCCTGCACCAAGAGTTTCGCCAAGACCTTTTGGAAGGGAAGACCACCAAGATCTACGCAGAAAAAGGGCTTGCCATCGTTGCCATCATCGGTCTCAATCTGGCTGAATTTGACCGTCCGTACAGAGCGTTGGTACGCAACCGCATTCTACCTGTCCTGCTTAACAACGCCGTTCCGGACAATACTCTCTGTCTGCTTGTCCGAGGAGAAGAGGAGCGCATCAAGGCTCTCAACGTGATTCATGGAGAGATGTTCGAGCGTCCCAAGCGTGTCCACCTTGCCATTATCGGGCATGGCACGGTGGGAGGTGCTCTTATAGAGCAGATCATACACCAGCATACACAGCTGAAAGAGCAGAAAAACATAGACCTCCGAATATTTGCCATTGCCAACTCTCGGCAGTTGCTTCTCTCTCATACAGGCATCGGAAAGGGGTGGCAAGAGGAGTTGAAACAGTCGGCATCCGTAAGCAGTCTGGCAGAGACCATCGTCGAGTATGGGCAGAAGTTCGCTTTGGAGAATATGATTTTGGTGGATAACACCTCTTCCGAAGCCATCGCTGCGAAATATCCATACTTTGCAAGCAACGGCTTCGACATTGTCTCTTCCAACAAGAAATCGAATATAGCACCTTACGCAGACTATATCCACCTGAGAGAGACACTCAAGAAACACAGACGAAGCTACCGCTACGAAACCAATGTTGGTGCCGGTCTTCCTCTGATAGATAACCTCAAACTGCTCCATTTGGCAGGCGAACGCATTACACGCATTCACGGACTTTTCTCGGGAAGTTTGAGTTACATTTTCAATACGCTTACCGAAGAGCCTTCTCGCTCTTTCCGTGAAATCGTAGAGGAGTCTGCCCAAAGAGGACTCACCGAACCCGATCCTCGTGAAGATCTTAGCGGAGAAGATGTGGCAAGAAAGGTTCTGATTTTGGTGCGAGAACTGGATGTGGCGGCAGAGCTTTCGGATGTAAACTGGAAAAATCCTGTACCCAAACAGCTGAGAAAACTCTCTTTGGATCAGTTCTGGACGCGATTCGGAGAACTGGAGAAAGAGATAGAAGAGCTTCGGGGAAGCTGCTCTCCGGACGAAGTTCTCAGATATGTGGGAGACATCGTTTGGGACAATACAAAGCAGGAAGCCACTCTTACCGCAGCTCTTAAGCGTGTATCCCAAAACTCTCCTTTGGGTAGAGTGAGCGGCGCAGACAGCTGTTTTGAAATCTATACCGAAAGCTACGGTAGCAGACCTATTGTAATACAGGGAGCGGGAGCCGGTGCCGTGGTAACGGCAAGAGGTGTGTTTGGCGACCTCTTAAGGCTGGCAGAGGGCTACGAAAGTTAGACCGCTCTCTCCTTTAGACGAATGGTAGCAAGTGCGATACGGATAAGAGTTGGGATGTATCCTTTTTCTGTCCGGATCGCACTTCTTTTACAGATGAAATCATCTCCTCTTCCCCTCCCGGTATGCTTTCTCTTTTTCTTGTGGAGTGCATGATTCATAATCATGATGTCCCGAGTTCCGGTTTCGGTATGCTTGTTTTTTCTCTGTTCTAAAGCTGTTCAGAGTTTACGTTATTCACTTTTATATCTTACACTAAACCTATTCACTTCTTTAAGCCAAGCTTCAACTTCTGAAAATCGAACCTTGACTGCTCCAAAGCGAACCACAACTTCCACTCCTCGAACCCTGATTTTGAAATCTTATAAGGTGCGGGAAGTTTTCTAAAAGTGTTCGACAGATTTTTTATCCACGCTAATGAACATTTCTATTCTTGACCTAAGCGAATGCTCTCCGGCTTATCCGAATGAAGGAATCCGATGAACGACAATCTTTAACCCTCAGACGGAGAAAAAAGAGACAAGGAAGAGCAGAGCCAATCGGAGGTAAAATAGCAAAGGAAGAGGTAACATTTTTTCTTGGAGCTATTGCAGGATTAAAAAAAATGCCTAAATTTGCATCGTCTAAGAGATAAGACAAACACTCTTCCTTAGCTCAGTCGGTTAGAGCATCTGACTGTTAATCAGAGGGTCCTTGGTTCAAGTCCAAGAGGAAGAGCAGAAAGCACACAGCGAAAACCTCTCTATCCGGAAACAGATAGGGAGGTTTTTCTTTTTCCAAACAAGAGCACAATCTATACTAAACAGCAAACGAAGATAAAACAACACGAGGTTGCCTCTATTCGGGACAACCTCGTGCTTTTTATTTTTGGTTTTATCATTCCACTTTACTCACTCCAATTTTTCCTTGCACACTCTATAAAGGTGAAAGGAACATCTCCCGGCTCTCCTGTTTCATGATTAAAGCCGTAAAAGTTTATGGTCAGCACTTCGCTCTCTTCACCATTGCCCAAGTCGTAGGTCTCGATATACCATTTGCGTCTAAGTAGCCAGCTGTACTCATCATCTATTTGGGAAGGCATCTCATCGAACTCTATTCTGAGCTTATAGCCCTGCACTATTCCCTCAAAAGAGACTTGCCAAGCCTCACCACCGGCAGGAGCAAACTTGAAAATTCCCTTTACGGCACCATTGGAAGCAATGTCCATCTCTATCGTGGTGATATCTTCTCCCTCATCGCTATTGGTAAAACAACGCTTACCCACAGGCAGAAGCAATGGCTGAGGCTCCGGTTTGATATACTTGCAACTCATCTCGTCTATGACAAACTTATCTCCCTGCTCTATAAGTCGGACTGTGGAGAGTATGGGACCTCTCCATTCGTACTCGACAGTAACGTTGTAGCGAAGATCTCCCAAGGGTACCACTTTGACGTTTTCGACAGGTTCCATATCGTCATCCCCTGCTCCGAACAATCCTATTGCATCTTCTTTCGCAGGATAGATACCGCTCCACTTCTCTTTATAGTGCGCTTTGGCTTGTTCGAGCTCAGCATCGCTCATCTCGTTTCCCGAGCGAGTGTCGTAGAGCATATATGCTTCTTGGAAAAATTCATGCAGGCGAGGCGTAAAATCATTCTCATTGGAAGGTTGCGAAAATTTGCCATCTTCGGAGCCGGCAAAAAGGCTGAGAATCCAACGACCGCCGTTATCGAGCGATTCGTAGTCTGTTGTTTGATCGTTGTTTTCTGTGGAGGATTTGCCCGAACTGCTGCAAGAGAAAGATGCAAGGCAGATCGCCACCAAAAGGAGTAGATGTTTCATACTATTGATACGTTTTAGATAGATACTTGTGTATCTTTTTGGAATTTTATTCTACCGATCTTCACTTCACCGTCAAGAGAGAAACGAAAAAGAAAAACTATTTTGAGGAGGGCTCCAACAGGTTATTATCCCTCGCCCATGATACCGTAGCTGCAAGACCTTTTTCGAGATCATATTCGGGTGTGAAGCCTAAGCGAAAAATCGGGGAAGCATCACATCGCCAGTTGCGTTGGGCAAAGATAGTGTATTTGTCTCTATTGAGAGGTGTGAGAGAACCGGTCAGATTGCCCCAAAGTTGCCCCACGGCACAGCCGATATAAACCAATGGCAAAGGGAGGGCAAGCTTTAATACAAACTTCTTTCCCAATGTTTTCTGAATGAGTCTGCCGAACTCTTTGTCGGTATAACTGCGTCCGTCCGAAACAATGTACTTCTCCCCCTCCGCCTCCGGAGCTTCTGCTGCAATGAATGTGGCACGGGCAAGATCGGAAGCGAATACAAACGTCAGAGTCTGAGAAGATATTCCGGAGCGGACATACAGCCCCTTGGAGACGCTCTTGATAGCCATAAGGTAGTCTTGGTCATACGGTCCGTAAACACCCGTAGGCTGTATAATGGTATAAGGAAGTCCGCCGGAGTGGAGATATTGTTCGGCAAGAAGTTTGCTCTTTCCGTACTCTGTTCCAGGATTGCAGGGGTCGAAAGAGCGAAGAGGCTCGGTATCACTCGGAGGCGGACCATAGCTTCCCATACTACTCATAAGGACAAAACGTTCGGGCGGACACTTTGCCTGCCGGAGTTGAGCCACGAAAAGAGCCGTCTGTTCGCTATTGATGCGATAAAACTCTTCTGTTTGCTTCACCTTCGTTACCCCTGCATTGTGAATAACCAAGTGCCATGCAGGCTCGCCTTGAGGAGCTAAGCTGTCTGCAAGATGAGCGATGTGCGTCGGGGAAGTATAGTCCAACTCCACAAAGTGAATCTTAGGACTGTTCAGGCGAGAGCGGTTACTGCTCTTTCGGACAGCCGCCCACACTTCGTATCCAAGCCGGAGCGCCTCTTCCACCAAATAGCCTCCGATGAATCCGGTTGCGCCTGTTATGAGGACTCTTTTTCCGTTCATATCACAAAAAAGTCCGCAGTACTTTGAGGAAATCTCTGTACTTGCGGACTTGTATCATACCACTCAAGAGGTAAAAACTACTTGAGCAAACGGGTTAGTCTATATTGTCAAGCTCTCCTTTAACGTACTGCTCCATAGCGGCAACACTCATTCCCATGGAAGAGAATCCGCCATCGTGGAAGAGGTTTTGCATGGTAACCTTCTTGCTCAGATCGGAGAACATCAGCACGCAATAGTCTGCACACTCATCGGCATTGGCATTACCGAGAGGAGACAGCTTCTCTGCGAAGTGGCGGAGATTGTACATACCATCTACGCCACTACCGGCTGTGGTTACGGTTGGAGACTGCGAAATGGTATTGACACGCACTCCCTTGTCTCTACCATAGATATGACCGAAACTTCTGGTGATGCTCTCCAACAAGCTCTTAGCATCTGCCATGTCGTTGTATCCGCAGAAAGTGCGTTGAGCAGCTACGTAAGTAAGAGCAAGGATACTGCCTCCCTCTGCCACTGCATCCATCTTTTTTGCCACCTGCATCATCTTATGGAAAGAGATAGCCGAGATGTCCAAAGTCTTTTCAAGGAATCCGTAGTCAAGGTCATCGTACTCGCGTTTCTTGCGAACGTTCGGACTCATTCCTATGGAGTGAAGAACGAAATCTATCTTACCGCCCAACGCTTCCATACTTTCTTGAAAAACTTTTTCCAAATCTTCAAGAGAAGTAGCATCGGCAGGGATAACTTTTGCTCCGGTCTCTTCTGCCAAAGCATTCAACTCGCCCAAGCGAAGTGCCATAGGGGTATTGGTAAGTGTGATGGTAGCACCTTCCTGTACAACTCTCTGTGCTACTTTCCAAGCTATAGATTGTTCGTTGAGAGCACCGAATATGATTCCTCTCTTACCTTTTAATAGTCCGTATGCCATGATAATTCTGTTTTTTTTGATGTTAAAGCTGAACAAAGATACTAATATCCCCTTAATATTACACACAATAAGAGGATAAGTGCAATTTTACACCTATCCTCTCACTGCCGTTATCCCCCTAAGGGAACTGTATTATAATGTATACTTATTCGTTATCGAGCAAGATCTCCAACAACTGAACGGCTGCCTTAGCCACGGAAGTACCGGGACCGAAAATAGCGGCAACGCCTGCCTTGTAAAGGAAATCGTAGTCTTGAGCAGGGATAACACCTCCGGCAATCACGATGATATCTTCACGGCCGAGCTTTTTCAACTCTTCGATAACCTGAGGAACAAGAGTCTTATGACCTGCTGCCAAGGAAGAGACACCCATGATATGCACATCGTTCTCCACGGCTTGGCGTGCAGCTTCTGCCGGAGTCTGGAACAATGGTCCCATATCCACGTCAAAACCACAGTCTGCATACCCTGTCGCCACAACTTTAGCCCCGCGGTCATGACCGTCTTGACCCATTTTGGCTATCATGATACGAGGTTGACGTCCCTCTTTCTTCGCAAATTCTTCGGCAAGCTGACAAGCTTTAACGAAATCTGCATCCTTATTTGTTTCTGCTGAGTACACCCCTGAAATAGTTCTAATGATTGCTTTGTATCTTCCCACTTCACACTCACAGGCATCGGAGATTTCACCTAATGTTGCACGGACAGAAGCCGCTTTCACTGCAAGATCAAGGAGATTACCCTCTTTGGTTTTAACGCAATGAGTGATGGCTAAAAGGGCTTTTTGTACCTCCTCTTCGTTACGTTTCTCTTTGAGTTGAGAGATACGATCGATCTGTTGAGTACGAACAGCGGTATTGTCTACCTCCAGAATTTCGATAGGATCTTCCTTTTCAAGTCTGTACTTGTTCACCCCAACGATAACCTGATTATTGCTATCAATGCGAGCCTGAGTACGTGCCGCAGCTTCTTCGATACGCAGTTTAGGCAAACCGGTCTCTATCGCTTTTGCCATACCACCCATCTGTTCGATCTCCTGGATATGCGCCCACGCTTTGTGAACAAGCTCGTTGGTCAAGCTCTCTACATAGTAGGAACCCGCCCAAGGGTCTATCTCCTTACAGATCATTGTTTCCTCTTGGATGTAGATCTGAGTGTTACGAGCGATACGTGCGGAGAAGTCTGTCGGGAGAGCGATAGCTTCATCGAGCGCATTGGTATGCAGAGATTGGGTATGTCCCAAAGCTGCCGCCATCGCCTCTATACAGGTACGTCCGACATTATTGAACGGATCCTGCTCTGTAAGAGACCACCCTGAAGTTTGAGAGTGAGTACGCAAAGCAAGAGACTTAGGATTTTTAGCTCCGAAGTCGTTCAGGATCTTAGCCCAAAGCATACGACCGGCTCTCATCTTGGCAATCTCCATGAAGTGATTCATACCTATCGCCCAGAAGAAAGACAGACGGGGAGCAAACTTATCCACATCAATACCTGCGTTGATACCGGCACGCAGATACTCCATACCGTCAGAGAGTGTATATGCCAACTCTATATCTGCCGTTGCACCGGCTTCCTGCATGTGGTATCCGGAGATAGAGATAGAGTTGAACTTCGGCATATTTTGAGACGTATATTCAAATATGTCCGCAATGATACGCATCGAGAATTCAGGCGGATAGATATAAGTATTACGCACCATGAACTCTTTCAATATATCATTCTGGATAGTACCTGCCATCTCTTCCAATAAAGCTCCCTGCTCAAGACCGGCATTGATATAGAATGCCATTACCGGAAGCACTGCTCCGTTCATTGTCATGGAGACAGACATCTTGTTCAACGGAATACCATCAAAGAGCACCTTCATATCTTCAAGCGAGCAGATAGATACACCGGCTTTACCAACATCGCCTACAACACGCTCATGGGTAGCATCGTAACCGCGGTGAGTAGCCAAGTCGAACGCTACGGAAAGACCTTTCTGACCGGATGCAAGGTTACGGCGATAGAAAGCATTGGACTCTTCCGCTGTGGAAAACCCGGCATACTGACGGATGGTCCATGGTCTCATGGCGTACATACCGCTATAAGGTCCGCGAAGATATGGAGGAAGTCCGGAAGCATAAGAGAGATGCTCCATGCCCTCAAGGTCTTCTTTTGTATATACAGACTTTACATGGATATGTTCCGGAGTCTCCCAGTCTGCTGTGATATTATTTCTCTTAACATAGTCGGCAATGGAAGATGTACCCCATTGACCTTCATTTATATTGATACTTCTATAATCTGGTTTCATATCTAATATTCTAAAAGTGAGTTTTGGGGTCTGTTATTTCTTCTCTTGAATACCGAGCAGCTTATGGAATCCTTGCAGTGTTTCCAACACATTAACCTTAACGTGGATAAAGTGTTCGACGCCTTTTTCCTTCAACTCTTCCATACAAGCCGGAGCTCCTGCCACCACAAAAGGCACTCTGCCTGCGATAGCCTCATACGCCTGAGGAGCATACTCTGCATACTCATCGTCGCTGGAGCAGAGCACTATCACGTCTGCCTTGGCTGCCATGGCTGCATCCACGCCCTCTTGAACGGTGTTGAAGCCCAGGTTGTCCTTCACTTCGTATCCTGCCACGGCAAAGAAGTTGCTGGAGAACTGGCTTCGAGCAAGTCTCATGGCAAGGTTACCTATTGTAAGCATGAAGACCAACGGACGCTTCGGAGCCTCTTCCGTTGCCAAACGAAGCAGTTCAAAGTCCGAACCTCCGCGACGATAATCCAGTGCGGTAATGGTTGCATGCTTTTCGCAACCGCAAGCCACGGCATCCGGTTTGGTGATTTTATCTTTTGCCATCTCGGAGAAGTTGGGGAAGATATTTGTTCCCAACAGACTTTCTCTGCGAGTAGCCACATCTTTATGACGCTTTTGGTTGCTTTCGTTCACGGCTGCCTGTATCGCTCCTTCGTTTGCAGCTTTTGCAAAACCGCCGAGATCTTCTTCGACATGCAGGAACAACTTCCACGCTTGCTCTGCAATAGCAGATGTAAGATGCTCTATATAGTACGATCCCGCACCCGGATCCACCACTCTGTCGAAGTGGCACTCCTCCTTGAGAAGAAGCTGTTGGTTGCGAGCGATACGTTCGCTAAACTCATCGCTTTCCTTATAGACGGCATCGAATGGCAATACGGTAAGAGAGTGCACACCTGCAAGTGTAGCAGACATCGCTTCCGTTTGCGTGCGAAGCATATTCACGTATGCGTCGTAGATGGACATATTCCAAGACGATGTCTCGGCGTGTACCACTGCTTTGGCTGCATCGCCTTTGCAATCTTCGCCATGCGTTCCGACTATCTCAGCCCAAAGCCAACGAAGAGCGCGGAACTTTGCAAGCTCCATGAAGTAGTTTGTTCCCACTCCCATATCGAAGCGGATGCGAGGAGCTATTTCGGCGGCAGACCCACAACCTTCTGCCACAAAAGTATCCAGGATGGTAGTGGCTGCACTGAGAGCGAAGCCGAGTTCCTGATACACGAAAGCACCTGCGTTTGCCAAAGAGATACCGGCAACATCCAGCACAGTAAACTTCTTAAGCTCGTAAGCAGAGCACAAAAGCTCTTTACCGATCATGATCCACTCATCGGTCACGACGCCTTTGCTCAACTGTTTCTTGAATACATCAAAATGGAAAGAGCCGGGACACGCTGCAAGATCGACACCTTTCTCACGATAGATCTCTACAATGATCTTAGCCACGGCTACTATTCTGGTACGGCAGCTCAGATAGTTAAGCTCCACTTTTTCCACATCTATACCATCCAAAAGAGTAGTCAGATGCTGTTTGCTTGCCATCTCCTTGCTCACCTTGAGTCCGAAAGAGGTGATGCCTTTGCCCAAAAGCTCTTTCATCTTGGCATTGGCTTCCTCTGCGTTGGTCACGTTGATATCCTGACGGACATACCAGGAGTTGCACACCTTTGTACCTCTAACGTAGGGAAATTCACCGGGTAGCGCATCCGTTGTTTTGAGATGGGCTATATCTTCCGCCCTGTAAAAGGGGTTTACATTGAAGCCTTCGTTGGTTCTCCATACGAGCTTCTTATCAAAAGGAGCCCCTTTAAGATCGGCTTCAATCTTCTGCATCCACTCCTGAGTAGAGATCTCAGGGAATTGTGAAAACAGCTTTTCTTTAGTCTGATTCATAATCGTTACTTATTTGTTCTACTTCTGTTTTTATCCGTTATTATTGAATACATAAAATAATCGCTATTCCGCTTGCAAAGTAAGCAAAATAACTTGAAAAAGAAGCCTTTTCTCTCTTTACTCGATACCGAACAGCGCATATTTTATGACGTGTTTCTCCTACCATGCTACCCTCTACAAGAAGAATATTGGCGGCAATACACGATGAGTCTTCGGCATTCTACCCTCCTTTAGACGGAACTACAACATGGTTTACAAATATACGAAAAAGAGATCGTTGCATGATAACATTTTGCTCTCAATATCCTCTTTTATCATCTGCCGCCGGACAGACTTTCCAATGAAGCAAAGAAGAAAAAGTGCTTAACGCTTCTGCAAAATCGCCTAAACACGTATAAAAACAGCGTTAAAGCCATTAACTTCTCCAAGTCGAGGCTTGAATCTTACAACTCAAGGCTTGACTTCCACAAATCGAACCCCGATTTCCAAAAATAGAGCTTTGACTTCCGGCTCTTAACCCGTTTGGAGCAACTTCCAAACGCGATAAACAAAACTTCTAAACCTGTTCACGAGAAAACCTCCACGGCACCAAAAGAAGAGAGAAAAAGCAAACCGGATCTGCCACATACAATCTCTGCTTTTTTACTAATTTCGCATACAGACGGATATTCAGCATCCGAACCGAGCCAAAAACAACCGATACAAAGCACGGCCATGGAAGATAAAAAAGCCAAAATCGCATTCTTTACCCTCTTTGGGGTTATCCTGCCATTGGGAGCAGTATGGGCTCCTTTTCTGGTCAAGACAACGGAGCACAGCGACAGAAAATTTCGCATGAGACTGGTAAGTGTAGAGATTATTGTGGCGATAGTCGCACTTTCTCTCAGCACTGCTGAATGGATCAAGCAGATAGAACGCATCATGAATGGAGCCGGTGAGATCGACACCCAAAAGCTCTCCGTGATGCTCTTATACCCGCTGCTTGTGCTCTGCATCGGTTTGGGCGTAGGCTTTTACCGGCTGTACAAAAGGTAGGCTTCAGACTCATCCTCATCTTTTTGCGTTACAGCAACCGGTCTTCGGGTGATATATGCACTGGAAGTATTGTTCCTCTTTTTTTACAAGAGGAACACCTTACTTGCCGTTCAGCGATATATCAAACGAAATACACCTGAAGATCAGTTTCTTTGGACACATTCTGACGCTCCGTACCCGGACAAAAAAGAAAGGGGCGACAGCTTATCGCTATCACCCCAAACGGTTGGGCGGACTGCCCCGACCCTACCGACTTATCATTATGAAAGAGTTACTTTTTTTCGGATCAATACCTCATTTCGTGGTTTTCGGGATAGAGATCAGAACGCAATCTTGTTCCAAGGACTATCGGGCTTGGAGCAAAGCTCTGTCGCATACAGGCGGATCAAAGAGCTATCGGCATTTATTCCGCCCCATAAGTATCGACCTACGACATAACTTTCGGCTAAAGCCTTCCAAGAGTCAAGTTTCTCATGAGCAAGTCGGTCTGCATCTTGCAGATATTTCCAAGCTGTCTCTTCATCTATATACCCGGCATCATAACAGGCACGAGCTATAAACGAGAGCCGTCCGACGTCCCAACCGCCTACGCCTATTCGTTCCAAATCTTCGATACCCGTAATGGTTCCCTCTTTTTTCATGGCCTCTACGGATCCGGACAGATTATTCAAGAAATGCACAGCGCGCTCTATCTCTTCCTCTTCCTCGAAATGAGCAAGAATAACATCCCCTTTAGCCTGATCATCGGGTTGCTTCATGGCTTCCAAGACATAAGGGAAGAAGTAACGATGCCCTTTGTCTCGTAAACCGTCAAGTGTTTCCAAAGCATCTTCGGTGCATCGAATATCCCACCATTCGTCGAGGATCATGCTGCGTTGCTTGCTGTCGATATGCAGTTTAAGAGAGTCGAGCCGTGCATTCTGCTGCGAGGAAAAGATAGCTCCAAGCAGTATATGACGTTGCTTTTCGGTGCTTAGAGGATTATTGGAAGTAACATCGAATTTTCCCGAGATGGCACGGAAAATATTGGCAAACATTCGTCGTCTGCTTACAAAGAAATAACCCACGAATACGATTCCGATCAAGATCAGAACATACGTTGTGTAGTTGGGAGATGCCGGGCTTTCCACAGGAAAGGTTTCACCTATTCCGGACGGAATGGTATCGCTCTGAGCGAGCGCTTGAAGAGATAATAATAAAGGTTTCATCTGACAATGCTCTAAAATTAGTTTTATACTATACGTTGTTAACTATTCATGTCCATAGTTCCGGACAGTGAAACTATCCGACCCAAATTTAAGAAAAAGATTTCTTTTTTGGAATAAGAAAAAGGCGATAACTATTCGCCACCGCCTCTCCGAGGGTTGAGCGGATTGCCCCGAACAACCAAAATCGTCCCCAAAAAGAGTTTTATTTATGGTGTAAATGTAAGGATTTTTTCAAATGGCAGGCATAAGTTCCGGATAAAAACGATCCTCATAAACACAAGAACGCTCCGAAGCATCTGTCTCGGAGCGTTCTTGTGTGTTCTGCATTGTGTTCAAAACTTTTTTAATACCGACAAGCAGTATCATTCTGTGGAGATGGAGGGATTTGAACCCTCGTCCAAACACGGAACTAATTTGCTTTCTACACGTTTAGCTTCACTTCTATTGTCGGCGTCGGAAGTATGGATGAAGCTACCTCTTCCGTGCTTAGCCTCTAAAATGTCTCCCTTACAGCAAGGCGATGCAAAGGATAACCCCGATATACCGGCACTACCATGATCGGACCACTTCGGGATAAGAGTATCCGGGTAGTGTCTCGTCCCCGCAGCTTGCAGGGATAAAGCGTTAACTTACTGTACTTCGGTTACGCAGCAAGAGCGTAATTATTTGCGCCATTTAAAAGGTCTGAAGTCTGAGATTAAAGTGCCAGGCTACAATGCACTACGTGCTTACAAACCACCTCTACGCGCTGTCAAAACCAGTCATCCCCGTATTGGTCTATTTGTATAGTGGCACAAAGTTAGTCATTTCGCCCCAAATGGCAATTTCTATTGCCCACTCTCTCGCATTGCCAATAGAGATAAAAGAAATACTTTTGCAAAAGCAATACTTACTTATGATAGTAAAACCATGAGCCAATCACTATTCGGGAAAATCTGTGGTACGCTTTTCATCGTTCTTTTTGCCACGATCTTCTCTCATTCAGAAGCACAGACAGAGCCGGCTGCTTCTGCTGTTTCCATCTCCGGAGTCATTAAAGACAAAAGGAGCAACAAGGGTATTCCCCACGCGACACTCTATATCAAAGAGCTTCAAAGCGGTGTCATCGCAAACGAGAGCGGACACTTCAAACTGCATCTCAAGCCCGGCACATACGCTTTAATCGTCAAGTCGTTAAGCTATAAACCGCTTCACACCTCTCTTTCCATCCATGAGGGAGAGAACGAGAGTGCAGAGTTTGCGCTCGAACCGGCAACATACAACATTGCCGACGTGGTCGTAAAGCGCGATAAACGAGCCGAAGACCCTGCCTATGCCATCATGCGCAAAGTGATGAGCCGTACTCCGATATATGAGAAGATAGTCAAAAGCTCTGTCTCACACACCTATACCAAAGGAAGTATGAAGCTTGAAGACCTTCCCTTCTTCCTTAAAAATGTCAAGGATGAAGGCGTGGCGATGAAAGAGTACATCGGTAAAAGATTCGTCGTAGAGGGAGAACTCGAAACCACCTACACCTCTCCGAACAGCTACAAATACCATACGTTGGCGATGCGATCCTCCATTCCGGAGAAGCTGACCAAGTCCAGCGCAGCTGCCGTACCTACCATAAACTCCATGATGAGCAATATATATGGAGCCAACATAGGCTTGGGGAACAACGGTTCGATACCAAGTCCGATCCGCCTGAACGGGTTGCGCCTCTACTCTTACAAGCTGAAGAGTGCCACCACAGAGGGTCAAGAAACCATCTATCACATATCTTATGGCAGCAGAGAAGATGGAACCACGAAGGGAGAGCTATCCATATCGGACAAGACATGGGCGCCCACACATCTCACTGCCCACGTATCCCTTGCAGGGACAATGCGACAGACGCTCAACGTAACACTCAATCCCATTCAGGATGGTCTGCTTCTGCCCACCTCTTATGCCTTGAACATGTATCTGAATATGCTGGGTATCAAGATGGATTTTACCCTTTTCTCCGCCACTTCATACAAGGAAGTGGTGCTGGACGGCTCCATAGACAAGATCAAGGAAGCCAGACTCTCCGAAGAGGAGAAGAGTATGCCGGATGATGCAATCTTCTTACCTCAAAAGCGCGGACAGAAAAGAAAAATAGAGAAAAGCATTGCCGCACTGGAGCATAAGATGGACACACTTGGTCTGAATGTCAAAGACCCATACCTCATCCCCGAAATCAAGAGAACAATAAAGGTATCGTCCGACTCTCTTGCACTCCAAAGAGATTCTCTCTACTGGCAGGAGATCTCCACGCAACCCCTGTCCGCAGAAGAGAAAGAGAGCTATGCAAAACGAGACTCACTGGCCAAAGTCTTTGAGAAAAAGCGTGCATTGGCTCCCAAGAAAGAGGGTGAGCGCACCGGCGCAGACCCTTTGGATATTCTGTTTTGGGGATATGACCATATCTCCAAGAACAAAAAATGGGTAGTGGGAATCAACGGACTTTTAGGAATGACCCTGAACAACTACCGGTACACAGACGGCTTCTGGCTCGGCCCGACACTCTTCTTGCGCTACAACAACCGCAGCAAGGAAAACCCTTTACGGCTCGACATCAAGCCAAGCCTGTACTACACCACTCATCGAAAAGAGTTGTACTGGCGTGTGGAATCTTATCTGGAGTATGCCGGAATGCGTAGAGGACTCCTCACACTAAAGGCTGGACATCACAGTGATGATATTAGCGGACAGCAGCTCGGCCTACTCACCAATCTCAACAACGCCTTCTTCACCCTCTATGATGGCCGTTACACCAACATGCTGTACGATAGAAGCTACATACGTGTACAGAATAAGATAGACCTCTTCAATGGTGTAAAGCTCTCTTTGGGAGCAGAACACCGAAGAAGCCAACAGCTTCCGGACAAGCGGATATGGGGGGTTGTAAAACCGGGGCAAGAGAGTTTCGTCAACTTCATGAATGCGGAAACGCACTACCCTTACCCCAACTATTACAGCATGGAGAAGCACCGCTCCAACACGATAGACGTCGCCCTCTCTTTCAACACATCGCCCTATTACAGAGTGATAAACGGAAGAAAAGAGGTGGTGAACGAGATCAACATGGATAAGATCCTCTCCGACAACTTCTCCATACAGCAAAGTGAAGACGGCACAAAGCGTGTGGTTACACTCTCTACCGGGAGTAGCAGTGCGCCCGTTTCAGCAAGTTGGACTGCAAGAAATCCGCTCTTCTTCTCCTTGAGATACAAGCAGGCAATCCCCTCTCCGGGTAGCAACGACAGCGACTTCAGCTTCGTCTCCGGCTATGTAAAGGGACTCTATCACATCACGCGCAGCTATCCCATACTTTATGAGGCAGAGGTGGGCTACTATCCACATCTGAAGCGTATGTATGCAGATGACAGAAACTATCTCAAGTACGAAAATACCTCTTTCGTATCTCCTCAAGACTTCCTCTTCCATACGATGCCGCCTTACACCTATGCCGGCAAGCTGTACGGCAAAGCCCAAATATCCGCACCTCTGCCACGCATACTCGGCAATCTGTTTGGGAAGCGGAAATATCTGACACAGGAGAGGCTGCTGTTGAAGTCTTATTGGGACAAAGCTCTGCCGGAAAAGCCATTTTTTGAAGCCGGCTACAACCTTTTGCTGTTAGGCGGATTCAATATCGGTGTCTACTATGGAGGGTACAACTTCCGGGAAAATCCGGGAGTCGCCATAAGGTTCATTTGGAGCCTCTAAACGAAGGCGGTTTTGAGGGTGTACTTTTATATAAAAACGGATTTGGAGTGCGCCCTCAAAACAGACCCTCTCGTCCTGTCAGTTTTTCAGCCTCCGCTTGAACAAAATCCATAATACACTATCAATCAAACGGATATAAATATCTCGAATTTGCGTCCGACTCTCCTCTTGGTCGGTTTTATCGCTTGATTTTGCGTTAATAAGTATAAAATCTAAGCCGTTCCATTGTGAATAATTATTAATAGAGAAATAGTACCAAAAAGCACCTTTTTGGCTCAAAAATCCATAAAACACTCTATACCAACGCAGTAACCAAAAATTCTAAACACGTTAATTGAATTCGGTAAACGTATTAAATGAAATCGGTAAATACGTTTATTGATTTCGTTGAATACTTTAAGCCGACAGAATATACTGCTTTAGCGTTTTGAGTAAACCTGTATCGAAAATGGTGTTAATAAAACAGCCCGGATTTAACAATTCGGTCATGCTCCGGAAACGACCTTTCCGATCAAAATAGAGAGCTCGAAAAAAGTGAGCATTTTTCGGGATGGAATATATAAAAATGACGCTCTGAAAATCGCCTCAAAAACCGAAAAACGGATACGGCAAACAGGGTCAAGGGGGAGCTTCTCTGTTCAGAGGTCTCAATATAATTTGTATCTTTGTATGCTACGAGATACAGCTCTCTTGTCGCGAAGAAAGATTGAACAAATAAAAGATATATAGATCAGAGGATGAAGCATATCCGCAACTTTTGCATCATAGCCCATATTGACCACGGGAAAAGTACACTGGCAGACCGTCTGTTGGAGTTTACCAATACACTCGACAAGAGTAGTATCACTTCGCAGGTGTTGGATAACATGGACTTGGAAAAAGAGCGTGGGATAACCATTAAAAGCCATGCCATACAGATGAACTACGTTCACAACGGCACGGAATACACCCTCAACCTGATAGATACTCCGGGACACGTGGACTTCTCATACGAGGTCTCCCGTTCCATTGCTGCCTGTGAAGGTGCTCTGCTTATCGTGGATGCCGCTCAAGGTATTCAGGCTCAAACCATATCCAATCTGTATATGGCATTGGAGCACGATCTGGTCATCATCCCGGTTTTGAACAAGATAGACTTGCCAAGTGCGCTTCCGGAAGAGGTGTCGGACGATATTGTGGCTCTTCTCGGCTGCGATCGTTCCGAAATCCTGAGAGCAAGCGGAAAGACCGGAGAAGGCATCGAAGATCTCCTCAATGCCATTGTGGAGCGTGTGCCTGCACCTACGGGCAGTCCGGATGGTCCGCTTCAGTGTCTCATCTTCGACAGTGTGTTCAATCCGTTCAGAGGTATCATCGCCTACTTTAAGGTCTGCAACGGTGTCATCCGAAAAGGCGACCTCGTGAAGTTTGTCGCCACCGGGAAGGAGTACGATGCCGATGAGGTGGGTATCTTGAAGCTGGATATGGTGCCACGTCAGGAGATTCGCACCGGCGATGTAGGCTATATCATCTCCGGGATCAAAAGCTCCAAAGAGGTCAAGGTGGGAGATACCATCACTCACGTGAAAGGCGGCGCACAGGAAGCTATTGCCGGTTTCGAGGAAGTGAAACCAATGGTCTTTGCCGGAGTTTACCCGATAGAGGCGGAGGATTTTGAGAATTTACGCGCCTCTTTGGAGAAGCTTCAGCTCAACGACGCATCACTCACATTCCAACCGGAAAGCTCGGCTGCGCTGGGCTTTGGATTCCGTTGCGGATTTTTGGGACTGCTTCACATGGAGATCATACAAGAGCGTCTCGACAGGGAGTATAACATGAGCGTCATCACCACAGTGCCTAACGTGTCGTACATTGTACACGATAAGAAAGGAAAGGTAACGGAGGTACACAACCCTTCGGGGCTGCCCGACCCGGCATTCATAGACTATATCGAAGAGCCTTATATCAGAGCATCCGTCATCACGGATGTGGCTTACATCGGACCTATAATGACTCTCTGCCTTGGCAAAAGAGGTATATTGGTACGGCAAGACTATATCTGGGGCAATCGGATAGAGATCATCTTCGACATGCCTCTGGGTGAGATCGTGATAGACTTCTATGACAAGCTCAAGAGTGTGTCTAAAGGATACGCTTCCTTCGACTATCATATCCACGATTACCGGGAATCGAAGCTGGTAAAACTGGATATACGACTCAACGGAGAGCCGGTGGATGCCCTCTCTACACTGACTCACGCAAGCAACAGTGAGGCATTCGGTCGTCGTATGTGCGAGAAGCTGAAAGAGCTTATCCCAAGACATCAATTCGACATTGCCGTTCAGGCAGCAATCGGAGCAAAGATCATTGCTCGCGAAACCATCAAAGCCGTCCGAAAAGACGTAACGGCAAAGTGTTACGGAGGAGACATCTCGCGTAAGAGAAAGCTACTGGAAAAACAGAAGGAAGGTAAGAAGCGCATGAAGCAGATAGGTTCGGTGGAAGTGCCACAAAAGGCATTCCTTGCCGTTTTGAAGCTGGACAGCTAATCTCCCATCCTTTCAAACGACAGAACGATCAACAGGTAAGATATGGACTCTTCCACAACACAAACACAAGCATCCGGGCATAGAGGCAGAAAATCCCCTAATGTCCTCTTGCCGGCAGCGATGAAACCGCCACAAAATCTACAAGCGGAGCAGGTCGTATTAGGGGCTCTTCTTCTGGAGAAAGATGCTTACACAGAGGTGGGAGAGCTGCTTCGTCCCGAAAGTTTCTACGATCCGCAGCATCGGGTCATCTTTGAAGCGATAAGGGATCTCATACTTGAGCAGAAGCCTGCCGATGTTATCACCGTCATCCGAAAGCTGAGAGAGAAAAAACAGCTGGAGGCTGCCGGTGGAGACCACTATGTAACGCTTCTGAGTACACAGGTAACGAGTACGGCGCACTTGGAGACTCACGCCCGGATAATGCACGAACATGCAATCCAGCGAGAACTGATCGGATTTTCCAACGAAGTGATCAAGTATGCCTATGATGACAGTATAGACGTCAAGGATACCATGCAGATGGCGGAGAGCCGACTGTTTGAGATCACCCAGCAAAACGATAAAAACGAAGTGGTACCCGTAAGCTCCGTCTTGCAGGATGCCATGAGACAGATAGAGGCTGCATATATCAGGAAAGACGGTATAAGCGGTCTCAACTCCGGATTTACAGATATAGACGCCCTCACATCGGGTTGGCAAAACTCCGATCTTGTGATCATCGCAGCTCGTCCGGCTATGGGGAAGACAGCCTTTGTGCTTTCCATGGCAAAGTCTATGGCTATGGACTTCAACCTTCCGGTAGCCATATTCTCCCTCGAAATGAGTAAAGTGCAGCTGCTGAACCGTCTTATCGTGAATCATTGTGAGATAGAAAACGAAAAGATCAAGCGTGGAGACCTTTCTGCTGACGAGTGGCGCATATTGACGGAACGCGTCAGCGACCTCTATCAGGCACCTCTCTATCTGGACGACACCGCAGGTCTTTCTGTCTTCGACCTCCGTTCCAAAGCAAGAAGACTTGTACGGGAGCATGATGTGAGGATGATCATCATAGACTATCTTCAGCTCATGACCGCAAGCGGAATGAAGAGCAACGCAAACCGGGAACAGGAAGTGAGTATGATCTCTCGCTCTTTGAAGCACCTTGCAAAGGAGTTGAATATCCCCATTATTGCTCTTTCTCAGCTCAACCGGGGGGTAGAAAGCAGAACGGGAGAGGCTAAAAGACCTCAACTTTCAGACCTTCGGGAGTCGGGAGCAATAGAGCAGGATGCGGATATGGTCTGCTTCATCCACCGTCCGGAGTACTACAAGATCTTCGAAAGTGAGGATGGAAAGATAGATTACAGAGGCATGGCAGAGTTCATCATAGCAAAACACCGTAACGGTCCTACGGATATCGTGCTGCTACGTTTCAGAGGCGAACTTCTGAAATTCTGTAACGGACACGATCTCGATATTCACCGCAACAGTTCGATGAGAACGGTACAAAGCGGTATGAACAATCACAACAGAAGGGAAGAAGAAGATCTTCCTCCACATTAAAAGATGTCCGGCAATGAAGAGATTCTTTTACCTTATTTATCTTATCATAATAGCCCTTCCTCTATTTGCTGTTACAACGATCTTATGTGCCATCTTTGCAGGAGTAGGATCTGCATTCATCAATGAGCGGATATTCAGCTACTATCCGGGGCGTATCTGGTCGCGTATAGCTTTGGCTCTATTCCTCTGTCCTATAGAGGTGCATGGAAAAGAAAATATCCCAAAGGACAGAGCAACAATAGTGATATCGAACCATCAGAGTTCTTTGGATATCTATATGCTCTATGGTTACATGGGAATCCCTTTCAAGTGGGTACTGAAAGGAGCCCTAAGGAAAGTGCCGTTTGTGGGATGGGCTTGCGAAAAAAGCGGATTCATCTTTGTGGATAACAGTAGTGCAAGAGCCGCAGCTCTTACGATAAAACAGGCAGAGGAGGCAATAGAGAAAGGCTATTCGATATTCATCTTTCCGGAAGGCTCTCGTACCAATAATGGGGTACTGCAACGCTTCAAAAGAGGTGCATTCAAGATAGCTCTCGACACGCAGGCTACGATTCTGCCGGTGGCAATCAAGGGTGCTTATGAGGCTCTTCCCAAGAATTCGCTGTTTGTAAAACCTCGTCGACTTGTCTTGGAGATAGGTCGCCCGTTTGAATCCTCTGCTTTTGAGCAGTCGCCGAGAGGACTGATAGAGCTGACCCAAAAGGGAGAGAATGAAGTACGAACACTCATAGGGTAAAAGGCATGAGATCCAAAAAGAGATTCTATTATATCATTTGTAATCCGGCTTCCGGCAAAAAGAGGGACAAGGATGATGTACTCGCTTCTCTTGAAAAAGCGATTAAAGAGAAGAAGGGCAGATACGAATCTCATAAAACAAACCATAGAGGACATGGTGCCGAACTATCTAAAGATGCCGTAGAAAAGAGAGCAGACATCGTGGTGGTTATTGGTGGAGACGGGACTGTAAACGAAGTGGCAAAGTCGCTTGTAGGAACAAACACTATTTTAGGTATCATTCCGATGGGTAGCGGAAACGGTCTGGCAAGAGAGTTGGGCATTTCACAAAATCCGGAAGAAGCAATCGCCACCCTTTTGGAGCACAAATGCCTCCGCATGGATGCGTGTACGGTGAATGACGAATACTTTTTCTGTACATGCGGTGTTGGCTTTGACGCCGAAGTCTCTGCCCGCTTCAGTGAACGCACTCAACGAGGTCCGGCAGGATATGTACAAGAGGTAATAGATACGTTCTTCAAGCATGAACCTCTTCGATGCGAGATAGATGTAGACGGGAAAAAGAGTACAAACTCTCTTTTCCTACTAACCTGCGCCAATGCTTCCCAATACGGCAACAATGCGTATATCGCTCCTCAGGCAGACATAACGGATGGAATTATTGATGTAACCATGATCGAGGAGTTTTCCTTAGTACACTCGGGACAGATTGCATACCAGCTTTTCTCCAAAGGCTTGGACAAAAATCCATACACCAAACAACTTCGTGGCAAACGTATAGAAATAAAACTCAAAGATCCGGTTCATTTCCATGTGGATGGAGACCCTAAACCCAAAACCGATCATCTCCTCATAGAAATGAAGCCACAGGCTCTGAATGTCATACATGGGCAGTATGACAAAAGAGAACAGACGATATTGGATATATTCTTTACCCATACGAATAACTATTTGGAGTGGAAAGATGGAATACTTGAAGAGGTTGTCTCCACACTGAAAGGGATAGGAAAGAAAAAAGACGAGAACAAAGACGAGGACAAACCGAAAGAGATAAAAGGATGAGCGTGACGCCCCATTTGCAGGAACAGACTCCGGAAACAGTTCTTAGAGAACAGTTTGGACTCTCTGAATTTAGACCGCTTCAGAGAGAAGCGATAGAGGCTGTTCTTAACGGGCAAGATACTTTTGTACTGCTGCCGACAGGCGGAGGGAAAAGTCTTTGCTTTCAAATACCTGCACTTATTCTGCCCAAGTGTACAATAGTGGTATCTCCTCTGATCTCCCTGATGAGCGACCAGGTCAAAGCTATTTCTCATAAATCTTCAGACCTCACAGCTGCCACTCTCAACAGCAGCATGAAAGAGTCCGAACGGAGAAACGTTTTGGAGCAACTCTATTTCGGAAAACTCAAACTCCTTTACCTTGCTCCGGAAACACTTCTCAGCCCACTCGGACTACAGCTTCTCCAAGAGAAATATATATCTCTTATTGCCATAGATGAAGCACACTGCATATCCCAATGGGGGCATGACTTCCGTCCGGAATACGGCAAGCTCTCCATCGTAAGGCAATATCTGCCGAATACTCCCATCATAGCACTTACCGCAACAGCGGATGAGACAACCAGGAAAGATATTATAGAGAGATTGGATCTCCGTAATCCGACGGAGCTGATTGGAGATTTTGATCGCCCCAATCTTACTCTGACCGTCCGGAGAGGATATAAAAAGGAAGAGAAGATACGTGCTATACAACAACACATAGAAGCAAACGAAAGAGGATCAACCGGAATCATTTACTGCACTAAGCGAGACGATACGGAAGCACTTGCGAGCAGACTCAACAAGATGGGTTTTCGGGCGATGCCTTACCATGCCGGACTTCCTGCACGATCTCGTGATCTGGTTCATCAGATGTTTGTCGGAGATCAGATAGACGTTATCTGCGCCACTGTCGCATTCGGTATGGGCATAGACAAGTCCAATGTCAGATGGGTCATTCACTACAATATGCCTCGCAACATAGAGAGTTATTACCAAGAGATAGGCAGGGCAGGAAGAGACGGGAAACCGGCTTCCACGATCCTCTTTTACTCTTACGGAGATATTTTCATACTGGATAAGCTGTTGGAAGAAGGGGGACGCACAGAGTTGAATCAGCAGAAGATGGAATACATGAAAAGATTCTGCGAAAGCTCTATCTGTCGAAGGAGAATATTGCTAAGCTACTTTGGGCAAGAAGCTCATCACAACTGTGGCAACTGCGATGTATGCCTCTCTCCTCAAACAGATCTGTTCGATGCCACGATTATTCTTCAGAAAGCTCTCAGCACAATCATTCGTGCCGGAGAGAAAATCAGTATAGACACAACCGTGGAAATCCTTCGAGGATCAAGAAGATACGAGATCCTAAACAGAGGTTATCACCATCTATCGACTTACGGCATAGGGTTAGACCTTTCTTATAGAGAGTGGAAAGACTATATCTTTCAAATGGTACAGCTCGGTCTCTTACGTATAGACTACTCTCAAGGATACAGTTTACAGGTAACTCCATCCGGTCGTATTGCTTTGCGAGGAGAAGAACCCACCATGCTGCATCGCGTAGAAGTTCACCCTTTTACCACGACCAAAAAGAGTTCCAATCAAAGAAAGACAAGGAAATGAAACGCATAGGGCTACTGTCCGATACCCATTACACTTGGGACGAAAGGTATAGAGAACACTTCTCCGGTTGTGATGAAATATGGCACGCAGGAGATATAGGAGATATAGAGATCTCTGATAAACTCTCGGAGATAGCACCTTTACGCGCTGTGTTGGGCAATATCGACGGGGGAAAGTTGAAGGGAGAATTTCCTCTCGTACAAGAGTTCACCATGGAGAGCATTCCGGTTCTCATCACTCATATTGGAGGTTATCCCGGAAAGTATGCCCCAACCATTGCGACCACCATACGCAGAAAAGGGATAAAGCTATTCGTTTGCGGACACTCTCATATCCTGCGTATCATGTACGATCACTCCTTAGACTGTCTGGTGGTAAACCCCGGAGCTGCCGGCACGTATGGGCAACAGACAGTTAGGACATTGGTTCGCTTTACAATGGATAACGGAATAATATCCGATATGGAAATAATAGAACTTGGCTCGTGAAACTTTTACAACAAATAGCCGATCACTTTGTCTCGGCACATCGTTCGGATTTATACCGCTACACATTCATCTTTCCCAACAGACGTAGCGGAGTGTTTTTTCGGCACTACATACGCCAACACGCCACGGCGGATCTGCCTATACTCTCTCCTGAAATAGTTACTCTCGAAGAGTTTTTAGGTAAGATGAGCAAGAGTACCAATGCCGACCCTGTCCTCCTTGCATACCGACTCTACATCTGTTATCTGCAACTCTGCCAGAAGCTACCGGGAGAAAATGAAGAAGATGAGAGCCTTTCCACTCGAAACTTCGATGCTTTCTACTCTCTCTCCTCTCTTATTCTCAGCGATTTTAACGATATAGACAAACACTTGATAGATGCCGGGGCTCTGTTCCGAAACCTGAGAGATCTCAAAGAATTAGAGGGCGACACTTCCTATCTATCCGAAGAGCAGAGAGAAGCATTGAAGCCATTTCTCCACAGTTTGCCGGAATCCGGACAGAGTGATGTCTATCATCGTCGTTTTCTACTCTTTTGGGAGAGAGTCTGCAAGCTCTATTTCAAGTTCAGAGAAGAGCTGCAAGACGAAAATCTTGCCTATGAAGGCATGGCGTTACGGGCATTATTGGAACAGCTCCAAGCCGATCCCACTCCCCTCTCTTCCTCTAAAACGACCTTCGTATTCGTGGGGCTGAATGCTCTTACACCAGTCGAACAGCGGCTCTTATCTCTCTTCAAAGAGCACGCATCCACCATCTTCTATTGGGATTACCGTTTCGAAGCACTTCTTCCCAACGGCAAAGCGCTCTACTTCAAAGAGCAAAATCTGAAACTCTTTCCCTCTCCGTCACCGGGAGATACGGACTATATAGAGTATAAGATCAAGCAGACCGTTCCGGAAGTGTCTGTTTACAGCGTTCCTTCAAGTGTTGCCCAAAGCAGGGTGATAGGACAGCTTTTGGAGCAAAACCCATCACTCTCATCCGGAGATCAGCTTCATACCGCCATTGTTCTACCCAACGAGTCGCTCCTGCTACCTTTACTCAACAACATTCCATCCTCTGTTCCGGAGTTGAATATAACGATGGGGTACCCTGTCAAAGGCTCATCGTACATCGGTTATATAGAGACTCTTATCCGGATGCACCTGAGAGCAAAACGAAACGAAGCCGGGACAGTAGAATATCACCATACGGATGTCGAACGTGTGCTATCCAACTACATCGTCTCCGATATCATAGGAGAAGCCTCCGCAGCCATACTCAAGACTATGGAGAGAGAGCGCATATTTTACATTCCATCCGATCAGCTTCTCAACCCTGCCGGTTTCCTTTCCAAATCGAAACACTCTCACTCTTTCACAGCAACGGAAACACAGTTTTTCAAACGGATCTTTCTACCACTCTCTGCGGATGACGGCTCTGCTCTTCTACCCTATCTGAAGAGCATCTTGCGGCTCATTGCAGACGTCAGATACAAAAAGCCTGAAGAGAGTGAAGAGTGGAGATCCGAAGAGTATAAGCTCAAAGCCGAGAAAGAAGCAGTCGAGCGCACCAATGCAGAGTTTTATGTCGTTCCGCATCTGCTAAAGATCGTGAAGACGCAAGAGCAGCTTTTTGAAGACCTGCTCCGTCTGCACCGCTCCCAGACCCTCTCCACTCTGCCTCCTTTTACGCTCAAAACTGTGGCTTCGATGATGCTGACCATATTCAAATCGCAGTCCATTCCTTTCGAGGGAGAGCCTCTTCACGGACTCCAAATCATGGGAGTGCTCGAAACAAGAGGACTCGACTTCGATACCCTCTATATTCCCGATGCGCAAGAAGGACTTCTACCGCCCAGGAGAAGCATATCCGGCATTATCCCCATGACGCTTCGAGTCGGGTTCCAATTGCCTACTTACGAATGGCACGAGCAGGTCAGAGCCTACCACTTCTATCGTCTCATCTCATCGGCAGAGAGGATCGTCTTCACCTACGATACCCGAAAGGGAAAAGGCTCATTGGGAGAAGTCTCTCGTTTTATCCGCCAGCTCGACTTCATTCATGGCATAAAAGTCTCCTACAAGAGTGCTCACTATCCTCTCATCATGGATAAAAATCCGGATCTGAATAAGGAGATAGACAGAAAGCTGGTACGGAAGTTCATTGCCGAAATCACGGATCCCGAAAGTGGTAAATATCTCTCCGCTTCTTCCATAAAGAGGTATCTCTCCTGCCCCAGACAGTTTTATTACACCTATATATATGGGATAAAAGAGGAGACCTGTTTCAAAGAACTTCTCGACCCTGCCCTTATAGGAAGCATCATACACAGGAGTATGAACAACCTCTATCGGAAGTTCCTTTCTCCTTCGGGTGCTCCCGGACTCATCTCTAAAGCGCAGCTCAAGTCGTGGCTGGAAGAAGAAGAGCATCATGTGATAAGCGAGCTTCGCAGCTCCTACAACTATTATATGTCCGGCTCAAGCGGTGTTCCCAATGATCCGAAAGGGTTCAACACCGCACTCTTCGCCAATGCTTGTGATCAGGTCTTTAAGATTATCCGCACCGATCTGGAGCAAGAGGAGACTCCATACTACTTCATCGCAGGAGAGAAGGAGTATAAGCTCCCTCTTCCGGTAGGTAACGGAGAGGAGGTCAACTTTACGATGACCATAGACCGACTCGATACGGACACCAGGATACTGCGGATTGTGGATTATAAAAGCGGTAGAGACGAAACCACTCTTCCCCAAGAGTTATCCATGGAAAAGCTCCCCTCTTTCAAGAAGCTCGCCATTGTCCAGCTTCTTCTGTACTGTGAGGCACTTCTCTCTGCTCCGTCCGATAGCGAAGCCGGTATGTTGAACTCCCGATATGAAGGTGTCTGTCCGATGATTCTCAAGACCTACGATGCCACTCCGATCAACTACTTCCAATTCTCCAAAAAGAAAGGAGCAAAGAAAGAGACGGATGCAGACGAGATAAGAGACTACGCAAAAGACTACCGGGAGACTTTTCTCCCCTTCATGCAAGAGCTTTTGACCGAAATCATCAACCCGGACAATCCCTATACTCCCAACACCAAATCCTGTACCAAATGCCACATGAGCGAAAGCTGTTGGGCAAATAAGTTCGGCATACAAGAGGAAGAAGATGACACGGAAGAGGAGATACAGGAAGAGTAACACTTACTAACACCATAAACAACCATGACAACAGAACAGCAACAGACAGATAAAATACTCCACTATACCACGCTGAGGGAGATCCCTTATGCAACAGGTCTTGCCCTGCAAGAGCAGTTGTTCAACGAAGCCCTCCTTAGAAAAAGAGAGTTGGAACCGGCTCGCCATGCCCTCATAAGCCTGACACACACTCCCGTCATCACGATGGGAAAGCACGCAGACCCTCACAATATCCTCTTCTCAAAGGATGTTCTCACCGAAAGAGGCGTAGAACTCCACCACACCTCCAGAGGCGGAGATGTTACTTACCATGGTCCGGGACAGCTTACGGTCTATCCCATCATAGACCTTGAAGATCTCGGCATCGGGGTAAAGAAGTATGTCTGGAGTCTGGAAGAGGCTGTCATGAAGCTCCTTGCCGAATATGGTTTCAGGAATACCACTCGGATCGAAGGCGCATCCGGTGTATGGGTTCCCGGAGAACGCAGCTACGACAAAGTGTGTGCCGTGGGCATCTACTGCTCGAAGTACATCACCATGCACGGCTTGGCGCTCAATGTCGATCTCGATACCTCTATCTATAACCTGATCAACCCCTGCGGATTTACCGATAAGGGTGTTACCACCATGGAGCGTCTGGTCTCCTCTTCTCTTCCTCCCATGGAAGACATAGAGAGAAGACTCATAGAACTGCTTGCGCAAGAGTGGGGCATATCTCGCATAGAGCTTGCAACGTTCTAATCTCATCCCGATGTACACAAAAGCCGAATTAGCTGCTCTCAAAACCGAATTCTGGAACGCTTTTGCCCGATATGCGTCGGTACAACCCTCGCTGCGTGGCAGAAAAAAGCTCTGGATACTGCACCACACCAAAGTGAAAGGCGTTGCACTGAAATTTATAGTGGAACGTCGGCACGTGGCAGTGGTCATAGAGCTGAGCCACAACGCTCATCACGAAAGAGCCGAAATGCTTGAGCGCATCGTGCCATACATGGATACGCTCCAACGAGACATAGATCTGCCCCTTGAGACCCGGACGGAGACCACCACCGAAGTGGGTAAGTGTGTAACGCAGATCGGCATCTACAAGGAGGGTGCATTCGACTATCATGTACCGCAACAGTGGGGAGACTACTTCTCTTTCATGGCAAAGTATATGTATCTTCTCGAACGCAATTTTTTGGAGATAAAACCATACATCTCCTTTGAGGTATAAATATAAAACAGAAAGACTCTTTTCTAACAAAAGCGACAGCCTTAGGGCTGTCGCTTTTATATAAAAACGGATGCGGCTCTCCCCTGTTTTTCATCGCTTCTTTTCCTCCCTTTTTGAGAGTATTTTCACCTATCGGCTCTGAAATATCTCTATAACCTTCTCATAAACAACAGGATATAAAACCAACCCATCCTTGAAAAAATTTTCCTCTCGATCGAATCCATGGGCCTTTTTCGAGTTAATAACCCTAAAATTTAACACCCCTGACTGTAAACAATTCCAAATAAAGAAATCCTCCTGAAAATGCACTTTTTATGGAGAAAACCGATAAAACACTAATATTCAGACTATTAACATAAATTTCTAAACACGTTAATTGAATCCGGTAAACGTATTAAATGAAATCGGTAAACGTGTTCATTGAAAAATTAAACACGTTAAGCCGAAACAATATGCTAGTTTACCGTTTTTGATGAACAGGTATCGGAATTTGTGTTAATAAATCGGGGCTGATTTAACAATTCGGTCATGCTCTGAAAACACCACCTCTGACCAAAATAGAGAGAGCAAAAAAAGGGAGTATTTTTCGGGATGGAATATATAAAAATCCGGACTCATCCGAAGCGATTTTTACGGCTCTCAAAACAGAGTTTTTATCTATTCTTTTGCTTATTCCTTTCAAATTTTCTTACTTTGTGCCACCGAAAAGCGATATTCTCACGAAGAGTAGCTTTCGGCACCATATAAACAGAGAAAAACATGAAAGGAAAGTATATCGGCTTGATAGCATGCGTGTGCATACTATCGGCATTTGCAGCCCTGTCTTCGAGTGCACAACCCGGACAAAAGAGGTCGGAAAAGTATTTCAGTGTAGCGTTCTACAATCTGGAAAATCTCTTTGACACCATCAATCAGCCCAAGGTGAACGATGAGGAGTTCACTCCAAAAGGCAAGAACAAGTGGGACACCAAAAAGTATCAACACAAGTTGCACAACATGTCAAAAGCCATATCTCTCATAGGAGGTATGGGCGGTCCGGATATTCTCGGTTTAGCCGAAATAGAAAACAGGTATGTACTGGAAGATCTTGTCAAAATGCCGGCGATAGCGGATAAGGGCTACGACATCATACATTACGAATCGCCCGATCCCAGAGGCATAGACTGCGCTCTGCTCTACCGTAAAGAGATGTTTGAAGTGGTAAGCTCAGGCATCAAGCCGGTAGTGATCCCAAACGAAGAACATATTAAGACAAGAGACCTCCTACACGTAGAGATGCGCCACGAAGGCGAGACATTTCACTTTATCGTAGGACACTGGCCATCCCGTTTCGGGGGTGAACAGATCTCCCTAAAGCGAAGAATGGCTGCCGCCGTTACGATGAGACAGATGAGCGACTCCATTGTGGCTTGCTCTCCGGAGGCTAAGGTGGTTCTGATGGGCGACTTCAACGATGATCCCGTAAGCCCAAGTATCGTAAACGGACTACGGGCACTACCGTCTGCAGACCTGCTCAAAGAGCCGTCCGACCTGCTCTCTCCCATGCACGCTCTATATGCAGACGGTTACGGGACTCTGGCTCATCAGGATGCCTGGAACCTGTTCGACATGTTGATGATCAATAAAAATGCGGTCTTCGGAACAGCTTCAAACCCCGACGGATTTACCGTTTATGCAGATCCGGATAAGGGATACAGGGCATTTATTGTCAATTCTTCTCTTCTCACAGAGCCTGACGGTCAGTACAAGGGTTACCCTTCTCGTACATTTGTGGCAGGGGAATACAGAGGAGGATATGCGGATCACTTCCCAGTCTATCTCTACTTCGTAAAAGGGAGAAAGGATAGATAGGAAGTTCTTATCAGAAACGTTTCAGCAGAAAAGAGGGCGAAACGCTGATGTAAACGCCCAAATGATGACTCGTGAGCGAGGAGGCTTGTGAATGTATCCATAGCGAGACCTCCGCCCCAAAGGTGTATAAGTTGCGCTCCACTATCTTATAAGAAGCTCCTATCTGCCCGAAAGCAAAGCTCCTATCGGCATTATAAAATGCGCCGTGCCTGTCTATGCTCTGCACAAAAGGCGATCCCAACACACCCAAAAAGCCTTTCCCATACCAGAGAGAGCCGAAGAGCTGAACGCTTTCAGACTCCAACGTCATCTTCCCATAAGCTCCCCAACCTTTGTCGGAAGCGAAGTGTCCGCCTCGTTGAGAGTATCCGAGCAGATACGCTTCGGATTTAAGCGTGTACCTGTTACGGATGAGTCCGGGTATCGTATGCACTGCTCCCACTGCGGCATTGACCCAAGTGTGAACGGTATCGGGATGTATGTCATTGAGTTTTCCGCCCCGATGATGAGCGATAAACTGTAAGGAGAGATCGAGAGCCTGCTTGCTCTCCGTGTGAGCCGTGAAAAGCCTCTGTCTCAGATTGGCTCCTGCGACAAACGCTTCGGGGTGAGTGGCGTGTTTGAATATGAAGCTCTGCCAGTCTATCCAGAGATCGAAATATCTTCGAGGCGTATCGTAACGGAGCTGGAAGCCGTTCTCGGAGTCGGATGTGAGGTTCAGCTCCGAATGGAAAAGAGGTTCGATGAGCCTGTGTCTGCCTAAACCCTCCAGTCTGCCCAGTATGATCAGCCACTCTTTGCTCGGAGCCATTGCGGCTCTAAAGCGTGGTTTTATCCGAAAACGTGTGTACGGGTTTTCATCTTTCCAATATGGGAGGTCGTTGTAAGCGATGGCAGCCGGGTATCTGGACGCTCCAAAGAAGTAGAGATTTTCCGCTCCCAGAGAGAGGCGGACAGGGATAACGCTCTTGAGGTCGTAGATCAGATCGAATGCCGCACGGTATCCGGGAAGCGTGTAGTCTGCTATAATGCTGTTGGCATACTCGTTGTTTCTGAAAAATGCTTCTGCTTCGACATCGAGAGAAAGCTCTCCACGCTTCATCTCCATAGCCGATAAGACCGGACGCTCGGCTCTGTAAAAGTTTTGAGCATACATCTTGGCAGAAAAAAAGAGCAGTGCCAAAGCGAAAAGAGTAGTCTGTATCGGTTTCATGCGATATACGAAAAATCGGTTTAAGGAGAGAGAAAAGAGTTCAGACAGAAGAGCGATGAACATTGCCCTCATCGTCCATCAGCAATATATGAAAAGCTCCATGCGTAAACAGAGACGAGCAGTGCAGACGGCACAAAGAGATCAGTCTGTCGAAAAATAGACGCTCCTCTGCCGGGACGATCTCCCAAAGCTGGCGCGCCAAAGTGATCTCTCCGATCTGCCGGATGGTATCCGAAGAGCATCCCGACTCCTTTGCCACTTCCTGCAAAAAGGTTTTGTTCATCACGCCTTTCTTACTGTGAGTATCCAGAGCACCTTCGGCCAGCTTGACAGCCTTACCTATCATCACGCAGAGCGTAACCTGCTCGAATGCCAAGTCCTCTGCAATCTTCAGCGTTTCACCTATAAAGTTGCCATACTGTACGAATGCTTGAGGGAGGAAGTCGGGATAGAGTGCTTTAAGATACCTTTCGCTCTTTGCTCCGGAGTTGATCACAAGATGCGTTACACCTACTGCTTTGGAGACCTGAGCCTCTCTCTTGATAGAGGCTATAAACGCTTCCGTGGAGAAAGGTTTCACTATACCGGACGAGCCGAGTATGGATATTCCGCCCTCTATACCGAGACGAGGGTTGAAGGTCTTGCCTGCCGTCTCTCGTCCTTTAGGTACCGAGACTCTGATGTTGATGCCCATATCCGGGTGGTAGCCGTAATGGTCGAGCGTGCGCAACACCTCTGCCGTCATCATCTTTCGAGGAGTGGCATTCACGGCAGGCCCTCCGATCTCAAGCCCCAAACCCGGAAGCGTAACCACGCCGACACCTTCGCCATTTAGAAATCTCACTTCTCCCTTCGGCACATCCCTGCTCCACGAAACAGACGAACAGATCTCCAGACCATCGGTAATATCGGGGTCGTCTCCTGCCTGCTTTATCACACAACAGATGATACCGCCATCGCTCTCCACACCGGTAGATGCAATGGGGAGAGTTACCGGCTCTCCGTTGGGCAGTAAAATCTCACTTGTCTCCTGCTCTTCGCCTGTAAGAAGCGTTGTGATGGCTGCTTTCGTGGCAGCCGTAGCGCATGAGCCTGTGGTGAATCCGGTTTTTTGAGGGAAAAATGAAGGTAGAAGAGCTTCGATCTTCTTTCTCAGTCCGTGAGGTCCATAGACTGTCTCCGTAGGATTATAGGGCAGAGGCGGACGGCGTATCACCAACACCGGTATTCCCATGCGTAGTGCCACACTCACCTTATCGGCAAAACCTCCGCTCTCACCGCTCTCTTTGGTGATGATTGCCTGCGGCTGCACTTTCTTGAAAAGAGCTTCATCGTCCTGCTCATCGTCATAGAAGACAATCTGTTCGAGTGGAAAGTCGTTTGCCTTGACACTCTCCAGCGACTCCTCTCTCCGCATTATCCGGAAAACGCAAGTGTGTTTCGTCCAATAATCTTTCAGCTTTGCTATCGTATTGACGCCCGTAAGAGCAAGCAGCGAAGTGATGTCCTGCTCGAAAAGATAGGCAATGGCATCCTGATAACTATCGAACGGAATGATGCGTGAATCCACTTGCGGAAACGAACGTTCCATACGAATGGTCGAAATATCCGGCAACAGCTCTGCCGTCCTGCCGATATTGGCATGGACATTCAAGGCAAAAGGATGAGCCGCATCTATGATAAGAGCCACACCGTTATCCCTGCAAAAACGGGGCATACTCTCTTCATCCAATCCGCCCGTAAGGCGTATGCCGTGAGCGCATTCCACTTCGCCCGAACGGTTTTTCGTGGAGTAGAAGTAAGGTTTTGCGGCTTCGTCGCACACCTTGGCGGCTATCTTGCCTTCCGTTGTCCCTCCTATTACAAGTATTGCAGGTTCACTCATTGCGAAGGATCAGGATAGAAAAGTAAGGCACTTCCCTTTCGGCTATGATGCTCTTATCTGTCGTGTAGTACTCTTTGCCCGATACCCCGACATTCTCAAAGTAGTGCCACGAGAGATCGGGACGGTTTTGCAGCAGAGTCTGAAGCGTCTGTTGCTGCTGGGAGACCTTCATCAGCACCACGGTTTTATGCTCCGAGAGATCTTTCTCTATCTGTTCCGGTGTAACATTGGAAGGATAAACGGAGAGTGGTTCATCCTGCTTCACGATATGAATACCTGCCAAAGAGCCGCAAGCAATAAAGGCAGGGACACCGGCGGTATGCGTTGCGGACAAGCCGTGATGCTCCAATAGAATATCGGATATATAGTGTACGGAGGAGTAGAAACAGGAGTCCCCCTCCGCCACGAATGCGGTTCGGAGACCTTTCTGAACGGCTTGGAATATCTCCCCGGCAACCTCTGCGTAAGCAGCCATAGCCTTCGAGCGGTCTTTGCTCATGGGTACATGAAACAGTCTCATCTTGCTCTCCTCTATGCCGACAGCGAGCATGATGTCTCTTGCACGTGAAGCGACGGAACTCTCTCTTATGGTAGCCGGACAGAAGATAACGTCTGCCTCCTGAAGTATCCTCAAAGCTCCGAGCGTGAGAAGGTTGGGATCTCCCGGACCTAACGAGACGCACTGAGGAGCGTATGCCGTTGTTTTTGTCATGGATAAGTGATAGTCTGTTTTCCGTGTAAAGGTACGGAAATATTTCAATGGGGCTGTTCTGCCCTCTGCCCGCGACAAAGCCCTCCTCTTGGTCGTTCTATTTTTGCTTTTAATCTGTTCACAAAAAGAGTTTAACCCGTTCAAAAGTGGAAGTAAACCTGTAAAGATTTAAGATTCAAGGCTCGATTAGTGGCAACCAAGACTTGAAAAGTGGCAATCAAGCCTTGCCATGCAGTTTTCAAGCCTTGATTTCCTCTTCCGAACAGGTTTAGAAAAAGAAATTAAAGTGAATAACCCGATTTTCAAATGGCTTTATCAAAACTCTTGATCCTGAAACGGGAAAGAGGGAAGGAGATTCCTCTGCAAAAGATGCGGGGATATAGAAGGTAAAACAAAAGCCCGATGAAATTGATTTCACCGGGCTTTTAATATGATGTATAATCTAAGATTATTCTTCGTTACCGCCTAACATCTTTTCGCGAAGAGCTGCGAGCTCTTCAAGATCACCAAGAGTAGATTTTTCTACTGTGGTAGCTGTAGCTGTGAATGCAGGTGCTTGTTCTGCCTTCTTAGCTTCACGGCGTTCCTTAGATGCTTCTTGACGAGCCTTCTTTTGCTCATCTTCAAAGATACGGCTGTGAGAAAGGAAGATGCGACGAGCGTCCTTGTTGAACTCGATAACCTTGAATGGAAGTTTCTCGTCCACTTGAGCTTGTGTACCATCTTCTTTTACAAGATGCTTTGGAGTAGCAAAACCTTCTACACCATATTGTAGAGCCACTACCGCACCCTTCTCTATCATTTCTGTGATTACGCCTTCGTGGATAGAACCGACAGTGAATACTGTATCGAATACATCCCATGGGTTCTCTTCCAATTGCTTGTGACCAAGGCTGAGACGGCGGTTTTCCTTGTCGATTTCAAGTACTTTCACTTCGATAGGAGCACCGATCTGAGTAAATTCGCTTGGGTGTTTGATCTTCTTTGTCCAAGATAGATCGGAGATGTGGATAAGACCATCTACACCGTTTTCAAACTCAACAAATACGCCGAAGTTGGTAAAGTTGCGAACCTTGGCTGTATGTTGTGAGCCTACAGGGAATTTCTCTTCGATGTCAGCCCATGGATCCGGCTTAAGTTGCTTGATACCAAGAGACATCTTACGTTCTTCACGGTCGAGAGTAAGGACTACGGCTTCGATCTCATCGCCTACTTTCAAGAACTCTTGTGCGCTGCGCAAGTGTTGTGTCCAAGACATTTCAGATACGTGAACAAGACCTTCCACGCCCGGAGCTATTTCTACAAATGCACCGTAATCTGCCATCACAACCACTTTACCCTTAACCTTGTCGCCCACTTGCAAGTTTGCATCAAGGTTATCCCATGGATGTGGAGTAAGTTGCTTAAGACCAAGTGCGATACGTTTCTTTTCATCGTCGAAGTCGAGGATAACCACGTTGATCTTTTGATCAAGTTGTACCACTTCTTCAGGATGGTTTACACGACCCCAAGAAAGGTCTGTGATATGTACTAAACCATCTACACCGCCAAGGTCGATAAATGCACCGTATGTGGTGATATTCTTAACCACACCTTCGAGAATCTGACCTTTTTCAAGCGTAGATATGATTGCTTTCTTCTGTTGTTCGAGTTCTGCTTCGATAAGAGCCTTGTGAGAAACCACAACGTTCTTGAACTCTTGATTGATCTTCACGATCTTGAACTCCATTGTTTTGCCTACGTAAACATCGAAATCGCGGATCGGCTTCACGTCTATTTGAGATCCCGGCAAGAAAGATTCGATACCGAAGATTTCTACGATCATACCACCACGAGTACGAGACATTACATAACCCTTCACAATTTCGTCGTTCTCCAAAGCTTTGTTCACACGCTCCCAAGAACGTACTGCGCAAGCTTTCTTGTGTGAAAGTACAAGCTGCCCTTTCTTGTCTTCTTGGCTTTCGATAAGGACTTCTACTTCGTCGCCCTCTTTTAGGTCCGGATTGTAACGGAACTCTGCATAAGGCACCACGCCTTCGCTCTTGTAGCCGATATTCACGACTACTTCTCTTTTGTTGATAGAGCTTACACGACCTACCACAATCTCTTGCTCCTTAACGGCGCTAAGGGTGTTGTCGTAAGCTTTTTCAACTTCTTCTTTTGGTTGTTCGGAAATAATTGAGCCTTCCTCGAATTGTTCCCAGTTGAAGTCCTCTAAGGGCTTCACGTCTTTGTAAGATTTGTTCATTAACTAAAAATTAAAATTAAGCTTTAGTGAGTTGGACATTATGTTGATTATCCGTGCCACTCAGCACGGCTGCAAAGGTATAGATTTTTTCTGATATAACAATCTATTTCCTGTTTATTCTTAGGGAGTTATGTGCGAATGTAAAAAAAGGGTCGGGAGAGGCTGTTTTTCTTTCCATTTAAGCGAAAAAAATGTATTTTTGTATCACATCAAAACAGACCTCTCATGGAGAATAAAAACATAACCGTAGCGGTAATAGACTTCGGCTCCTCCTCTATAAAAGGGGCTATCGCAACCAAGCGTTTTGAAGGAGGAGCATACACCATAAATATCTTAGCCAATGCAGAAGAACCCACCGATGGCTGCATTCTTCGCGGAACAATATTCAACCTCGAAACCACAGCGCTGAAAGTCCAGTCTCTTCTCAATACGCTCGAACGCCTTACAGGAAAAAAGGTCTCGCGAGTGTACGCCGGGATAGGAGGACAAAGCCTTAGAACGGCACAACATTTGGAGTCGCTCACGTTCGATTCGCCTCACGAAATCACGGATGAAGATGTCGAACAGCTTCGCCAACAAGCCTCCTCTTTCGAGCTTACCGGGTACGAGCTTCTCATGATAGAGTCTCCGGAGTATTATGTCAACAGCCAATACACATCCGATCCGGTCGGAGTGCAGGCGATGAAGCTGGATGCCCGTTTCCGTCTTCTGCTTGCCAAACCGCAAAAGAAGCACAACCTCATATCGGTGCTCACCAATAAACTCCCTTATGAGATCTGTAACATCGAAATCTCACCGCTTATACTCTCCGACATCTTCCTGACAAACGACAACAAGAAGCTGGGTTGCGTGCTCATCGATCTCGGTGGAGGCAGCACCACAATCTGCGTATACAAGAACGGATTGCTGCAAGGCGTCAGAGTGATACCGCTTGGAGGTCAAAACATAACACAAGACATCACTTCGCTACACATCACTCCGTCAGAGGCAGAGAGGGTCAAATGCTCCGTGGGAACGTGCCAACCGGTTTATGGAGATAAGACTTTCGTAGAGGTCAATACACGAGACAAGCTCTCCACCAAGCAGATCAGCAAGTACGAGATAGACAAATACATCGAAGCGCGTACACAGGAGATCGTGGACAACATCCGGCATCATCTTTGGGAGATGATCAATAAAGGTGAGATCGGAGGCGATATAATCATCACGGGAGGAGCTTCCCAGCTTACCGGGATCACTAAGATGCTATCCGATGCACTGGGTGCAAACGTCCACGAAGCCTCTACCTTGAGCCAACATCTCCAGGTAAGCCCTGCCAACAGAGCCTATATCGCAAAGCCTCATCTGCATCTGCTCTATGCTCTTATCAGTAAAGCGTACGAAGAGTGTATAGAGCCACGCCCCGTGGCAAAGCCGACAGAGATAAAAGAGGTAGCGGTAGAGCCGCAGGGAACACAGGGAAAAGAAGAGCCGGAAGAGAGCTACGCCACAGAGACGACACCGCAAGCTCAGAAGATAGAGTTCGACGAACCGATAGAAGAGATAGAACCGGAGCCGGAGCCGACAAGAGACACCACCTCCTCCGCACAGAAGCAGAAGAAGAAAGGAGGCTTTATGGGTTGGGCAAAGAGCTTTATGGACATCATAACACCTCCGGACGAAACCGAAAATTAATGTATTAGAAGATTATAGCTTATGACAACTACAGATAATCTACTCGATATAAACGGAGACACCATTTCCAATACCTCCCCCATCATAAAGGTGATAGGTGTGGGAGGAGGCGGTGGAAATGCCGTCAATCACATGTATAAAGAGGGCATAGAGCACATCACCTATCTTCTATGTAATACAGACCGGCAACACCTCCAACGCTGTAGCATCCCACACAAACTCTGTATAGGAGAAAATCGGACGCGCGGACTTGGAGCCGGAGATAAGCCAGAAGTGGCAAAAGAAGCCGCAGAAGAGAGCGAAGAAGAGATTCGCAGAGCTCTCAATGACGGCACTCGCATGGCATTTATTACTGCCGGGATGGGTGGCGGAACAGGTACAGGAGCTGCTCCCGTCGTGGCTCGCATCGCCAAAGAGATGGGTATCCTCACCGTGGGGATCGTTACCATTCCGTTCCTTTTTGAGGGACAAGAGAAGATCCTGAAAGCGTTAGACGGACTTGACGAGATGAGTAAAAACATAGACGCGATGCTGGTCATCAACAACGAGCTACTCCGTTTCGTCTACTCCGATCTCAATATCATGAATGCCTTGGATAAGGCTGATGATACGCTCACAATAGCCACACGCTCCATTTCGGACGTCATCACTCGCGACGACATCGTCAATCTCGACTTTGCGGATATTCATACAACGCTCAGCAATGGCGGCGTTGCCATCGTGAGTCATGGGTATGGTTCCGGTAAAAATGCAGTGATAGAGGCGATAGACTCCGCTTTGAACTCTCCTCTCCTCAACTCTGCGAATGTTGCCGAAGCAGGTCGAATCCTTCTGCATGTCTCTTTCTCCAAAGAGAGTGCACCGCAGATGGATGCCATCCAAGAGCAGATAGGAGAGTTTACGGGAAGGCTCAAAGGACGCTACGGATGGATATGGGGCTACGGCTTGGACGAGTCTCTCGGAGACAAGGTCAAGGTTATCATCCTTGCCTCAGGCTTTAGCCTCAAAGATGCGAAGCCGAACATCACGAACGAAAAAGACCTCAACCGCATCCGCGAGTACTACAAGCAGGCGATGGGAGACAGCATTGTTCTGGCGAGCAAGCCGAAGTCTGTCATCTTTGAAGAGGAAGAGCTGGACAACGATATCTTCATCTCCTTTATCCAAGACACTCCGACTCTGCGCCGTGTAGACTCTATGATCGAGCGTTTTCGCACTCCGAAAGAGGGAGCAACGGCAGGTCAGCCATCCGATGGAGGCATAAAGGAGGGAGAGACAGCAGCTTCCGGCTCTGCATCATCCGCATCCGGCACTTCGGACAAAGGGCAAACGGAAGAGAACAAAGAGCACGACAACGATCGTGAGTGGGATTCGGATGTCATCACATTCGGAAAGAAGTAAACCCACACCCCGGTACAACGAAACAATTAACACATACATATAATATATATAAGAGATATATGAGCCTATTCGACACCATAAGCGATGGCATCAAATCCGCCATGCTTGCTAAAGATAAAGTACGCCTTGAAGCACTCAGAGCCGTCAAGAAAGAGTTTTTGGAAGCAAAAACCGCCAAAGGTTCGGACGGTGAACTGACAGACGAAGCTGCCACCAAAATCGTGGCAAAGCTTGCAAAACAACGCACCGAAAGTGCAGAGATCTACCGCACACAAGGCAGAGAAGATCTCGCACAAGAGGAAGAAGCACAGCTTGCAGTACTGCAAGAGTTTCTCCCCAAGCAGCTCTCCATGGAGGAGATAGAGGCACACGTAAAAGCCCTCATAGCCGAGCTCGGAGTGGCAGACATGAAAGGCATGGGACGTGTCATGGGTGAAGCGTCCAAACGACTCGCCGGACAAGTGGATGGAAAGGTTCTTTCCGAAGTGGTAAAGAAGCTCCTCTCCTAAACAACGCACTCTTGCCGTTTCGGGAGAAAAGGCTCCCCATATACGGTGCGATGCTTCACACAATCGAAGCAAAACAGACGTTCCAAATGCCGAAAGGCAACATCCTATAACGGGCTATCCGATCACACTCTCGGATAGCCCGTTTTTTATCTGAAATCAACCACAAAAAAGCGAGCTTCCCGAAGCGCGTTTTTATATATTCCATACCGAAAAATGCCTACTTTTTTCGGTCTCTCTATTTTGATCGGAGGTGGTGTTTCCGGAGGGGTGCCGAATTTGTTAAATCACCCCGTTTTATTAACACAAATTCCGAGACCTGTTTACCCAAAACGGTAAACGAGCATATTCTTTCGGCTTAACGTGTTTAATTTTTCAATGAACACGTTTACCGATTTCATTTAATACGTTTACCGGATTCAATTAAAGTGTTCAGCCAAAACAGACAAAGCACTAAATATCAAACCATTAAGTATTTTTGGCCTAAAATGACCACGAAAAGGCAAATTTCTTTATTAGGAAACATTCACAAATATAGGCATTAAAATTCACACCTATTAACGCGAAAAAGCCCTATCAAACGGACTGAGAAAAAATTTTTTCCAAATTCGCGATTTCGTCATATCAATTTGAAGACAAAAGAGTTACCTCAAAACGACTTCCTCAAAAATGGAAAATTCACCTCAAAATTCCACCTGAGAAGCCCTCAAAACTGCTCTCCATTTTTATATAAAAAGTACCGACTTATTTATCTTACATTTCAAAAGCATATTATCACTATTAGAGAAAGAAATGAAGTATTTTCTTATCCTCTAAATCTATCACTTGTTTTATACAGAAAAAACCACTACTTTTGAAAAACAAGTAAAAAATTAAGTTTTTAACACCACGCAAAACTTATTTCGTAGGAAGACATTATTTACAGACACTTAACTATAAAGAAAATAAGATAGTTCAACTAAACACAGATGGCTAAACAATTATGTAAAACATCAATATAAACCAAGAGTATAATTATATTTAACCACAAACTTTTTATTATGAGCACAATAAAGTTAAATTATTTAAAATGCATTATACCAGAAGACTATGGAAAAGATGGAGACGAACCATCATTGAAAATTGTTATTGACGGCAGAGATCCTTTTAGAATTCGTGTTGCAAAAAATATTAAAAAGGGGGAGACTATCTGGCTAAACGACAAATTCGATTTTGAGAGCTACATTCAAATAGAAGTTTGGGATCTGGACAAAGGAACATGGTATGATGGACACGATTACATTAATAAGGTCAAGATAACTCCATACGCCAATTCAGGAGAATCGACATGTACACTGAGTGGAGATGGGGCAAAATATGAACTTTCATTTACATTGGAGACTCCTTTTTCAGAGTCAAGCGAGAGCTCCGAAAAGAGAATAAAAAAGATCCTTGAACATTTTGCAAATAAACCTGAAATGTCCAGTCGCGTATGGAGGCACTACAGCAGAAAGCAAATCTACTTGGAACTAAAAGCAAGGTTTTTTCGCAGTGAGATATCTCAGGATGAATATAAGATATTATCAACGTGGGACTCCTCAACAAAAATTCTTCAAAGATTCTACCCTTATCAGGGAAAAACTGCACTTTGCGGACCCGCCGCCATCGCTTATGACCTTTTTAAGTCAGATCCCATAACTTATCTCACTGCTATCATTTCTCTTTATGAAGCAGGAGAATGTCCTGTGAAAGGATTGTACCTGCGTCCAAGTGCAAAATTAAAAAGAAGTAAAAGGGAAACATTACCTGCAATTGACTGGATGCTTTTAGCTTCGATGCGAGAAATGAGAAATAAGTTGCTCAAGGAATTGCACGAGACTTCCGACTGGAGGGCTTGCTATACTCCTCCCAGGGACATAGTATACTGGTTAAAGCGAATATACCCGGGTGAACACATACGGCAAAGACTGAGCGTTGGACGGATAGAATCAGCAAAGACTCATAAAAGAGCAATTTTAGAGGCATTCCGAAAAAGAAAGAGATCTTTCTTTCTCATAGATGCTAAAATGATCACTGGTAGTTCTAATCTGTTATCCTTATCCAGGTTTCATTGGATTGTCATTGAGCCAGGAAGTGTTAAGTGGGCCGAAGATAAGAAGTCGGTAAAGGTTACTTTTTTTACTTGGGGATATGAATCGGAGAAGGAAATAAGTATGAAAAAACTTATTGAGCACTTATATGTTATAGTAATGAGAGATTAGATTTCACCCAAAGCTATGAATTTGAGTGATATTATTCATAGACTCACAAATTTCTTTGAAGTCTGATAAACACGACAAAAAAGGCTGTAATGAAGGTTTGCCCTTTCATCACAGCCTTTTATCTATTCTAATGGTCGGAACGGGAGATTATAGTTTTCCACTCTTCGCTTCTTCGATCATCTTTGCATTAGGGAGGATAAACACCTCTACACGACGGTTTTGAGCGCGACCTTCCACTGTGCTGTTATCGGCAATCGGTTGAGTCAGTCCTACTCCGTAAGAGTTGATACGACCGGAAGCGATACCCTGAGACACCAAATAGTTGAACACGCTTAGTGCACGCTTTTCGGAAAGTTTCTGATTATACTCCGCTCTACCTGTATTATCGGTATGTCCCACAATACGTATATCGGTATCGGGGTGCTCTTTCATGTTGGCAGCAAAACGGGCAAGGGCAGTCTTGGAAGCAGCGTTAAGAGTGCTGGAGTTGGTAGGAAACAGAATGCCGCTATCGAATGTAACGCGGATCGCTTCCCCGTTGTTCACGGTCTCTACCTTTGCTTCGGGTATCACCTGTTCCAACTCTTTCTTTTGCTTATCCATCTGCTTGCCGATAAGTCCACCCGCAACACCTCCGACGACAGCACCGATAATGGCACCTACACCCGTGTTACCGGCAACTTTACCAATGCCTGCTCCAACAGCTGCACCGGCTCCGGAGCCAATTCCTGTACCTTTTACCATGTTATTTGCGCCACAACCGCTAAACATCAGAGCCGTAGCAAGGCAGGATACGCCTACAATAGATTTCAGATTTTTCATGCTTTATATTCTCTTTTAGGATTATCAAATACCGAAGAGATGGCTCTTCGGGGCTTTTTTTCTTCTATCTGTTACTCCTCGTCTTCGAGTGTATCCCGATAATCATCGTCCAAAGCCAAAAACTCTTTAAATGATTCGGGAGAGAGGGAGAAGTCTTCAAAGTCGTCCCTCTTTATGTTTTTAACAACAAAATCGTACAACTCCGTATTCTTCAAAGAGAGAATATCCTCCAGCGCTTCAAGATCCGGATCCTCCTCGTCAAAGTAACCGCGAGACTCCAAAAACTCATCCACCAAATCGGTAAGATAGATGATCTTGTCATCATCCAACTGTCGCAACTCCTCGGAAGTGGCATGGGTCAAGATGTAATTGACCATTTCGTCGTCATCGTATGTCTTCATATTTTACTCGTATTGGGATGGTTGTCTCTCGTTATTTACGATATTTTGTACAAGACAAAGGTAAAAATATTTTTCCGACTACTGCACTTTATACCATTCAGAGTAAAGATTTTGACCTGCTTTAGGGGTATCGTGATACGATTACAGGGATCTCTTTTCATCAAAAAACAGATCTGCTCAAGCCATTATTGGGCATCGTTAAGATCTCTTAGGATAATAAGCGTTTTCACCCCTCTCTTTTGAATGGTATTTAGTGTTTATTCGGTGTTGAACTCTGCTGATAAATAGCTATATTTGTGGTTCAGATAAAAGAAAAGTTTATCCCGATACCGTATACAGAACAGATGGAAGTAAAGAACGCAAGAAAAATCAAGAAGGCACTGATATCGGTGTATCACAAGGATCACTTGGATGTCATTCTCTCCAAGCTGAACGCTCTCGATATAGAGATCGTCTCCACAGGAGGAACGGAGGAGTATATCAAACGTTTGGGCTATTCCTGCACTCCGGTGGAAGAGTTGACCAACTACCCCTCGATCTTTGGCGGACGAGTGAAGACTCTTCACCCAAGCATTATGGGTGGGATACTGGCAAGGCGTTCCAATGCCGATGATGACAAGCAGTGTGCAATGTACCAGATCCCGCACATAGATCTGGTGATCGTGGATCTCTATCCGTTTGTCGATACGATAAAGAGCGGTGCGGAGCATCAAGCCATCATAGAGAAGATAGACATAGGCGGTATCTCTTTGATACGGGCTGCTGCAAAAAACTATGCGGATGTCGTACTCTGCCCTTCGATAGCACACTACAAGACGATAGAAGGCATCCTTGAACGTGGCGGCATAACCTCGGAAGAGGAGAGACGTGCCTTGGCAACAGAAGGATTCAAGCTCTCTGCCATGTATGATGGAGCCATTGCGTCTTACCTCGCAGGGGAAAGCGTTGAGGAGTCCATGCCTTTGAGATACGGAGAGAACCCTCATCAAAAGGCGAGCTTTAGAGGAGACATTGATGCGTTTTTCACCAAACACAACGGGAAAGAGTTGTCCTACAATAATCTTCTCGACATAGATGCTGCTGTCGGGATCATAGAGGAGTTCAGTGCAAAACCGGCTTTTGCCATACTGAAACACAATAACCCATGCGGATTGGCAACAGGCGAAAATGTCAAAGATGCCTATATGAGAGCACTCTCTTGCGATCCGCTCTCTGCATTCGGAGGCATACTCGTAACCAACAGAGAGGTAGACCTCTCCGCCGCAGAGGAGATAGGCAAACTCTTTTTTGAGGTGATCGTTGCTCCCAAATACTCCGAAGAGGCTCTGAACACTCTTAGGGAGAAAAAGAACAGAATCATTTTGGAACGCAAAGAACACTCTACGCTTCAAGACCATCTGCTTCGCACCTGCCTCAATGGTACTCTCGTACAAGAGAGAAACTGCTCTTCTCAAAGCGAAGAAGAGTGCAAGACCGTAACAGAGAAGCAACCGACGGAAGCGGAGATAAGAGACATGCTCTTTGCTAATAAGATTGTGAAGCACTGTAAGAGCAATGCGATAGTTTTGGCTAAAGACGGACAGCTGTATGCCGCAGGTGTTGGACAAACTTCGAGAATAGATGCCTTGAAACAGGCGATAGAGAAAGCAGAACGCTTCGGCTTCTCTTTGCAAGGGGCTGTACTGGCTTCGGATGCGTTCTTTCCGTTTAGCGACTGCGTGGAAGAGGCCCACAAAGCCGGCATAACAGCAATCATACAACCCGGAGGCTCTGTCAGAGACGAAGAGTCGGTGGCTGCCTGCAACAACTTCGGTATAGCCATGTGCTTTACCGGAACAAGGCATTTCAAGCATTAAAAGGAAAAGAATAACAAGAATACACAGACACAGAGAAAAGATATGGGCTTTTTTTCATTCAAACATGAGTTGGCTATGGACTTGGGGACTGCTAATACCGTCATCATTCATGATGGAAAGGTGGTGGTGGATCAGCCCTCCTATGTCACGATCAATAAGAAGACAGACAAAGTGGAGGCTGTGGGAGATATGGCTTACAGCAACTTTGAAAAGGAGAATAACGATCTGCGTTCCATTCGTCCCTTGAGAGACGGTGTGGTGGCAGACTTGGAAGCGTGTCAGGTGATGATACGCGAACTGATCAGAAAGGCTATTCCGGGAAGAGGATTTCTTCCAAGATCTTTGAAGATCGTCATCTGTATCCCTTCCGGCAGTACCGACGTGGAGGTCCGAGCCGTAAAGGAGGCTGCAGAGAAAGCCGGCGCCAATGAGGTGTATCTGATACACGAACCGATGGCTGCGGCAATAGGAATAGGACTGAACGTTCTGGATCCGATGGGTAACATGGTAGTGGATATAGGTGGGGGTACTACCGAAATTGCCGTAATATCTCTCGGTGGTATCGTTTCCAATAAGTCCATAAAGGTTGCCGGAGATGAGCTCACGAACGATATAGTGAACTTCATGAAGACGGAACACAATATGAGGATAGGTGAACGTACGGCAGAACAGATCAAGAAGAGCGTAGGCTCTGCTTTGATCAACCTTGAAAATCCGCCCGAAGAGTTTGAGGTGTGCGGACAAGATCAGGTAGGCATACTTCCGAAGATCATAAAGGTGAGCCACAAGGATATTGCCGAATGTTGGGAAAAGTCCATACTGAAAATAGAAACCGCCATAGAGAATGCTCTTGACAACACTGCGCCTGAGCTGTATGCAGACATCGTTCGCAACGGAGTCTATCTTGCAGGCGGTGGTGCTCTTATCAAGGGATTGGACAGACGTTTCTCCAACAAGTTCAAGATACCTTTCCATGTGGCGGAAGATCCTCTTCACATGGTTTCCATGGGGACATACGAAGCTCTTAAGAACACAAGCAAATACAGACTGCTTATAAAGTAAGCGGAATAAAGCCTCTGCTCCGAAGTGCATAAACTCTTTGAACTCCTAAGGAGAAATATACATGTCTTGCTGTTTGTTCTTCTTGAGATCATAGCAGTAACGTTGATGTATAACAGAAACAACTACCACGGAAGTGTTCTCTTTGGCACATCTAACCGGCTGGTAGGGTATGTCATGTCTTATAAAGGGGAGTTCGATAAGTATAGAGGGCTGCATGATGCAAACTTGGAGCTGATGCGTTCCAACGCTTTACTGGAGAAAGAGCTGCTGAAACTGAATGCAACCATAGAGCGATATAAGGTAGACAGCCTTTCGTATAATACGGTCTTTGCAACGGAAGAGAGTCCGGCATCCGATTTTGAGTACTCTGTTGCCGAAGTGGTGGGGCGTACAAACCTCACGAAAACAATCTATCTTACAATAAATAAAGGTAGTCGGGACGGAGTCAAACTCGATATGGGCGTTCTTTCAACCAAGGGAGTCGTGGGGTCTGTCGTGGCTGTTGGAACACATTTTTCCAAAGTACTTCCTTTGATCAATAACTCTTTCTCTCTGAGTTGTAAACTTTCCAATCAGGAGTATTTGGGTAGTCTTCAATGGGATGGAGAAGATTTGACACACTCCGTGCTTACCAGATTGCCCAAACATCTTTCCTATACACCCGGAGATACGGTGCTGACAAGTGGTTTCTCCACAATCTTTCCGAAAGGTCTCTTTGTTGGTATCGTGGAAGGAGAGACCAAGTCCACAGACGATAACTTCCTATCTCTTCGGGTAAAGTTGGCTACCGATTTCGAGAGACTCCGATACGTATATATGGTGGAGAATATACACAAGTTTGAGAGGGATAGCCTGGATAAGGTTTCTATCAAATAGGATAAAGCTTTTCGTGAAATGTGGCGAAAAATCTCACTTCTGCTTCTTCAGCTGCTGCTGTTTGTGCTGCTTCAAGCTCTGTTCTTCAATCATATCAGAGTGTATCAGTATGCACTCCCTTTGGTCTATCTCTATCCCATATTCTCGGCCAGTGTAAAACTACCGCGCTGGAGCATTATCCTTTCAGCTTCTCTTGCCGGACTGCTGTTGGATGTATTCATGAATACCATGGGGATAAACATGTTTGCCGCAACCATTGTGGCATTTCTACGCAGACCATTCCTGCTCATCTTTATGGATGAAGAGGAGTTGGAAGAAGGGACAGGAAGGCCTGATACAAAAAGCTTAAAGCTGACGGGGTATCTTTTATACCTTCTCTTCTTTGTTACTCTGCTTGTGTCTCTCACCCTTTTTACGGAAGCATTCTCCGTCTACATGTTTTCCCATCTGCCGCCCTATATTGTAGGGACATCACTTCTGAGTATTCTTGTTACTCTTATCTTCCACTACTTCAATACCAGAGCTAACAAGCTGAAATGAGAAAGTCAAATCCCAGATTTGCCATCCGTAAGGTGTACATAGGGCTGGGGTTTACTCTGGTCATTCTGTTCTTTATATATCGTCTGTTTTATCTGCAGCTTCTCTCCGATGAGTACAAGATAAAAGCAGACGGTAATGCTTTCTACGAAAAGATAATCCACCCGTCGCGTGGAATGATATACGATGCCAAAGGAAAGCTTGTGGTGTATAATAAGTCCTCATCGAATATCATGGTTGTAACCAAAGAGGTTACTCCTTTCGATACGTTGGAGCTTGCACGGATACTGAATGTCGAGCCGGAGTATATTGCTCAACGTTTTGTGGAGATCCGAGATAAGAAAAAAAACAGAGGTTATACCCCTTTCCTTCCTCAGCTTCTTATCTCACAAATCTCGGATCAAGAGGTTGCGCTGCTACAAGAAAAGCTGTATCGTTTTCCCGGATTCAGTATAGAGAGTCGTACCGTTCGAGACTACAATCATCCCGTTGCCGCTCTCATTCTTGGCTCCATAGGCGAAGTTCAACCCGAAGATATAGAGCGAGATCCCTACTATATTCCGGGAGACTACTCTGGTCGTACCGGATTGGAAGCGAGCTATGAGAAAATACTGAGAGGTGTAAAAGGGGTAGAAGTTCTTCTTAGAGACTCCAAAGGTCGCATACAAGGGAAATATAAAAACGGGGAGTTGGATAAAGAGGTGGTCTCAGGGCATGACCTGCATCTCGGACTCGATATAGAACTCCAAGCATACGGCGAGAAACTGATGCTGGGAAAGCGAGGAGCAATAGTAATGATCGAGCCTGAGACAGGGCTTGTACGCTGTATGATTTCGGCTCCATCCTTCAACCCCGGTATGCTTGTAGGCAAAGAGAGAGGTAAGAATCACAATCTGTTAGCCAAAGATACTCATAAGCCGCTCTTTAATAGAGCGATTATGGGGACATATCCTCCCGGATCCACTTTCAAGCTGGCACAAGGAGCAGTCTTTTTGGCTGAGAATGTCATCACGCCTAACACCGTTTACAGTTGTCATGGCGGTTATCCTTTGCTCGGCGGACGCCCTAAGTGCCACCCTCATGGCTCTCCCTTGAGTATAGTTCCGGCTATCGCGACTTCATGTAATGCCTTTTTCTGTTGGGGGCTGCGAGCGATGTTGGAAAACAAATCCAAGTATGGATCTATCCAAAACAGCTTCGACATTTGGAAAGATCACATGGTTGCAATGGGATTCGGTTATCCTCTAAAAGTGGATCTGCCCGGAGAGAAAAGAGGATATATACCCAATAGTCAGGTCTACGATAATATTTTCAAGAAACAGTGGAACTCATCCTCCATTATCTCTATCTCCATCGGACAGGGTGAGATACTTACCACTCCACTACAAATAGCCAATTTAGCCACAATCATTGCCAACAAAGGACATTTCTATACTCCTCATATTGTCGAGAGAATAGATGGATTACCTGCCGATACGCTTCATGTAGAAAGAAGAAGTACCAAGATGCCGGCAGGCATCTTCCAATATCTTGATCAGGGAATGGCGGCAGCAGTAACCGGAGGTACGTGCAGAAAAGCAGCAATACCGGGCATCGAAGTATGTGGCAAGACCGGTACAGCAGAGAATGCCCATGGAGAAGACCACTCCATATTTATGGGATATGCCCCGAGAAACGCTCCCAAGATTGCGATCTGCGTCTATGTCGAAAATGCCGGCTTTGGAGCATCTTTTGCCGTACCGATAGCCCGACTTATGATGGAGAAGTATCTTAAACCCGATGAAGAGCTAAGCCCTGACGGTAAAGCATACGAACAAAAGATGCTCTCTACACAACTCATCCCAATACACCCGGAATATGGAGGACAAAATAAATCCCTTTAAGCAGCTGGACTATATCACTCTGCTTGTATATATACTGCTTGCGGCTGTGGGATGGTTTACCATAGCCTCTGCTACCTATGAGATGGACAATGCTCCACTGTTGGATTTCAGCGGCAGAGCAGGAGCGCAGCTGATTTGGATAGGAGCAACTCTGCTCATAGGCGGAGCATTGATGTTTATAGATCTGAATCTGATCAAGTCCTCTTCTTTCTATCTCTATGTCCTGATGCTTTTTGTGCTGCTGCTCACCATATTTATAGCTCCGGAAATTAAGGGTTCTCGTTCATGGATTGCCATCGGTTCGTTTCGGATACAGCCTGCGGAGTTTAGCAAGATGGTTACAGCGATGGCATTGGCAGCATGGATGGCAAGATACGAATTCGATCTCCGCAGCAGAAAAGAGTTTTTTGTGGCAGTCCTCATTGTTTTTGCCCCGATTCTTTTAATCATCGGACAGAATGAAACCGGCTCTGCCGTGGCTTTCTTCGGACTCATTCTTGTCTTTTATCGTGAAGGGTTAAGTGCTCTTTACCTTCTTCTCATCACGTTCGTTGCCTCTTTCGTGATATTGTCTATCCGCTTTTCGGGAGAAAATATAGGTGGCACCAATCTTGGTCTTCTCTTCTGCTTTTCACTCTTATATATTGTATCTGCCATCCTGGCTCTTCGCTATGTACGAGTAAGAAGACTATGGATACTGTGCCTTGGCATTCCGGTTGTTGCGGCTATCGGTTTCGGCATCGCCTCTCTCTTTATGCCTGTAAACTGGGCATGGGTTCCGATCTCTTCCGGTATCATATTCGCCATCATCGGAGGCCTGAACTATCTCTTTCGCAGACATCTTCCAAGCCTGCTCATTGTCGGCTTCATGCTCTCTTCCGTTGCCATATATTCGAGTGTCGATTACTTCTTTTACAATATCCTCCAGCCTCACCAGCAGATCCGTATTCGCAGTTCGTTGGGGATGGAAGACGATCCGAAAGGGATTGGATATAATGTCAATCAGTCCAAGATAGCTATCGGCTCCGGAGGACTCTTGGGCAAAGGATTTCACAACGGAACACAAACCAAGCTGAAATACGTACCGGAGCAGGAGACAGACTTTATCTTCTCTACCATCGGAGAGGAACAAGGATTTGTGGGAGCATCTGCCGTACTTCTCCTCTTCCTGTTTTTGGTTTGGCGGTTGCTGATAGTGGCAGATCGTCAATCCACTATATATGGCAGGGTCTACGGCTATTCTGTGGCATCATTCTTTATCATACATATTGTTATCAATATCGGCATGGTTCTCGGCATCACTCCCGTCATAGGCATTCCCCTTCCGTTCTTCAGTTATGGAGGCTCCTCCATGCTCAGCTTCTCTTTGCTCATCTTTCTTCTCCTTAAGATAGACTCGGCAAACAAGCCTCACTGATACGCTTTCAACTCTTTTTACCCTCTAAAGATCCAATAAATACGATACTCAAAATGGCAAATCCGTACCTACAAGTAGAAGATCTCACCAAGTCTTTCGGCAGTCTGTTGCTCTTTCAGGACATCTCTTTTGGCATTGCCGAAGGGCAACGCATAGGGCTGATTGCAAAAAACGGAACAGGGAAGACTACTCTGATGAATATTTTGGCAGGTAAAGAGGGCTACGATAGCGGGAATATTACCTATCGGAACGATCTTCGTGTAGGATACTTGGAGCAAGATCCGCACTACCCGGCAGACCTTACCGTATTGGAAGCATGCTTCATGCACGGCAACGAAACGGTGAACCTCATCCGCGAATATGAGCATTGCATGCAGACAAAAGGGCATCCCGGAATGGAGGAGCTGCTATCACGGATGGATGCCGCAGGGGCTTGGGAGTACGAGCAACAAGCCAAGCAGATACTTTCGCAGCTTAAAATCACCGATCTTGACCAAAAGATCGGAACACTTTCCGGCGGTCAGCTCAAGCGTGTAGCCCTTGCCAATGTCCTTATCACAGAGCCGGATCTGCTCTTTTTGGACGAGCCGACCAACCATTTGGACCTTGAAATGACGGAATGGTTGGAGAATCACCTCTCACGGACACGCATCAGCCTGCTCATGGTAACGCACGACAGATATTTTCTGGACAGGGTCTGCTCCGAAATCATAGAGATAGACCACAAGCAGCTCTACCAATACAAAGGCAATTACAGCTATTATCTCGAAAAGAGAGAAGAGCGCATGGAAGCTAAAAGTGCAGAGATAGAACGAGCCAACAACCTCTACCGCACCGAGCTGGAGTGGATGAGACGAATGCCTCAAGCCAGAGGACACAAAGCAAGATACCGCGAAGAAGCATTCTACGAGCTGGAAAAAGTGGCAAAGCAACGCTTCCAAAACGAAGAAGTAAAGCTCTCCGTGAAAGCCTCTTATATCGGCAGTAAAATCTTTGAAGCAGAAAATCTCTGCAAAAGATTCGGAGACCGCATCATACTTGACCGGTTCTCCTACATCTTTGCCCGCTATGAAAAGCTCGGCATTGTCGGCAACAACGGAACGGGCAAGTCCACATTTCTCAAAATTCTCTTGGGAGAGATCTTGCCGGACAGCGGTAGTTTAGAGATAGGCGAGACCGTCAGATTCGGGTACTACTCTCAAGCCGGACTCTCTTTCAACGAAGAGATGAAGGTGATAGACGTCATTCAGGAGATAGCCGAAGTGATAGAGTTGGGCAACGGGAAGCATCTCACCGCCTCTCAGTTTCTACAACACTTTCTCTTCTCTCCCGAAGCGCAGCACAGCTATGTACACAAGCTGAGTGGAGGAGAAAAAAGAAGACTCTATCTCTGTACCGTTCTGATGCGTAATCCCAACTTCCTCATACTGGATGAGCCTACGAACGATCTCGACATCATAACACTCAACATCCTCGAAGAGTATCTCCGTGAGTTCAAAGGCTGTGTCATCGTGGTCTCTCACGACAGATATTTCATGGACAAAGTGGTGGATCACCTGATGGTATTCAACGGTCAGGGAGACATTCGAGACTTTCCGGGCAACTACACACAGTATCGAGAGTGGCAGGAGCTCCACAAACAGCACGAGAAAGAAAACACCAAGCCGAAAGAAGAAAAAGTCGCACGCATCCGCCTGAACGATAAGCGCAAGCTCTCCTATAACGAAAAGAAAGAGCTGGAAAGACTGGAAACAGAGATTGCCGCTCTCGAATCCGAAAAAGAAGAGATAGAAACAGCTCTTTGCAGTGGAACATTGGATATTGATACTCTCACGAAGCACTCCATACGTCTTCCGGAATTATCCAACGAGATAGACGAAAAGACATTACGATGGATGGAACTGAGTGAGATAGAGCAAAGTTAGCAGAGCAGAGCAACTATCTTTTGTATATTTATTGTAACTTTGTGGCGAAAAGCACAGACTAAATACAACTAAATCCGGAAACACACATCCCCAAAGATCGTAAGTTATGAGACTGATATTTAGAAAAATTCCAGCTGTATTGTTGCTGGTTCTATCTCTCCATGCACTCAATATCACAGCCCAAAATAGCGAGACACCTCCCCCACCGTTACGGAATAGCTCCTCCTCCATTGCAGAGATTCTATCCAAGCAGATCGTTCCGATTCCGGAGGGATACACCTATAAAGACACAACGATATTCTCTCAGCTGTTTCTCCCTATCGTATTCGACATCAATAAGATGTGGGACGAAAGAGCATTCTCTCAAACCGTAGAAACACAAAAGGAGCAGGGATACAAGCTGCTCAATACACCTTCGGCACTTTCTCTGGTAGCTGTTGCAGACTCACTCTCCATAGAGCCGGCCGCTCCGGTAAGCTCGTTTGTAACATCGTGGCAGAATGGCAAATCTTTCCTTCGAGACTTTATGGCATCCAACGTGGCTCTCGTAAACATGACATCCGAAATGCTTCCGAAAGCCATCACCCTCGAGAAAGTGGATGCCGTGAAGTATGACAACCGTTTTGAGGTAAAGCAAGGACCCGCGATCTCTGCACAGGAAGAAAATTTCGAGACGGCAAAAGTAGACCCTATCTACTGGATCAAAGGTTTTGAAAGTACCATCCAATTCTCCCAGAACCATATTTCCAAGAACTGGCACAAGGGAGGAACAAGCAACCTGAACATCTTTGCCCGAAACTTCTTTAGCTTGAGCTATGTCAAAAACAAAGTGAAGTGGACCAATGAATTGGAGTCTAAAATCGGGATCTACAACGCTCCAAACGATACCGTAAACAAGTATAAGATCTCCGAAGACCTCCTGCGACTCTACTCCAACTTCGGTATCAAAGCAACCTCCAACTGGTACTACACACTTTCAGGAGAGCTTCGTACCCAGCTGCTTAAAAACAGAAAAGAGAACAGCAAAGACCTTATCACGGCACTCCTCTCCCCTCTTGCTGTGGATGCCGGTCTCGGTATGAAGTACGAGATAGACAAGAGGTTCGACAGTGATAAGTTCAAACGTCTTCGCTTTTCTGCCAATATCGCGCCCTTCTCCGTGAGCTACAAAGCGACCATCAGAGAGGATATAGACAAGGCCCGTGCCGGTCTCAATCCGGATCAGACCTACATCGTCGCTTTCGGATCCACGATGCGCGCGGCTCTCAACTTTGATATAAGCCAAACCGTCAACTGGCAAAGCCGATTCTATTATGGTACGACATTCAAGCGCATAGAGACAGAGTGGGAAAACACGCTATCCATATCGCTCAACCGCTACTTCTCCACCCGTCTCAACGTAAACCTCAGATACGATGATGCTGTAAAGAACACCGGCGGACGCTTCAGAGATCTTCTCCAGTTTACAGAGCTGTTTAGCTTCGGCTTCAACTACAAACTGCGTTAAACGCTCTACGGAACAAGCATAGAAAAGTCCTCTCAAGACAGTGTCTTGGGAGGACTTTTCCATTTTACCCCCTCCTTCAGAGCAACTTCTTTTCCCGTTCCCAAGAAGTCATTCCTTGTACCCTTTCTGCAAACAGAGAGTCCCGGCACAGAAAAAGAAAAGGCAAAAACCGGAAGAGAAAAAAGCGTAAGCAGAGAGCAAACGAAAGTGATTCCGGGACTCTATCTCACAACAGAAACCGATGTCAAGAATAAGGATAATTTGAGACATAAAAACAGGAGTAGTTTCTGCACTTTTCTCCCTCCTCGAAGCCTTCATTTTTATATATTCCATACCGCAAAAAGCCCACTTTTTTCCGTCTCTCTATTTTGATCGGAGGGGTCGTTTTCAGAGCAGCGCCCAATTTGTTAAATCAGCCTGTTTTATTAACATAAATTCCGATACCTGTTCACTCAAAACACTAAACGAGCATATTCTTTCGGCTTAACGTGTTTAATTTTTCAACGAACACGTTTACCGATTTCATTAAACACGTTTACCGGATTCGGTTAACGTGTTTAGCCAAAACAATCAATAAGCTGATTATCAACAAAGTAAACAATTTCAGCTAAAAACGCCCCCTTTTACCCACATTTTTGAGTTAAGATATATTCACAACGAGCCGCGCCAAAATCAACACTTATTAACGCAAAAAAGCCCCATGGAACGGACTGAGAAAAAATTTTTTCCAAATTCGAGATTTTGCCATATCAAATTGTAAACAAAAAGATTACATTAAAATGACTTCCTCAAAAATGAAAAAATCATTCCAAAATCTCATCTAAACAGCCTGACCAGCCACTCTCCATTTTTATATAAAAGCTCCCGGAAAAACGGGTTGTTTTTTTTATCCTCCGAGACAATGCTAAAGAAGATAATTCAGAACTTGCATTTCAACTTTAAGAAAACGAAATAGCCGTGATACAAATCCGATTTTCGGGATTTATACCACGGCTTCTTAAAAACGGGATTGAGTATTTCGGAAAGAGATAAAAGGAAAAAGGAGGGAGGCATTACACGTCCCATGCACCAAGATATTGCTTTAGAAGCTCCAGGTGGGCAGGGAAAAAGCTCCTTTTATTCATCTGCCAGCCATGCGCTTCCAATGCTTTCTTTAGCTCCGGATACTCTTCGATGTCTCTTCTGAACTTTTGAGAGGCATATCTTGGAGAGTAAGTTGGGTAATAGCATACGGCAACTTCTTTCACGGTCATCACGGCATATTTTGCTTTTTGTCTTTGAATAGTGTTTTGGTTCTGTGTCATGCTGTTTTCTGTTTTACTTGGTTACGATATGATGGTTTTATAGAATAATCTCTCACTCTTTAAGTTTGGAGCCCTTGAAACAGCTCTCAAATCAGAGTCTGTAAACGGCTTGAGTTTTAAGCAACCCGTTTTCTGTCTTTTCTTCAATCTCTTACCGGGAATAACGGATTGAAGAAAAGAGAAGAAAGAGTATGGCAAAAAAATAGAGAGAACAGGCTCTGTCTTCTCCCTCAACGAAACCAAACCATACTTTTTCCGGCTGCGAGGGCTCTCTTTGGCGCCTATTCCGCCCTCTTCCAAAACCTCCTTATATATATAGGTATGGCTTCCGGTGCTTCGCTCTCTTCCTTAAACAGAAAAAGGCAGGCTTTGCAACGCTCATGAGAGTCCCTCTTAAAACTCTTCGTCGCAAAGTTAAACAGTTATTTCCATTATTGCAACACTTTTCACTTTAAGAGAAAAGAGAGCCGGTTTGACAGGAAAAGAAGAAAAACAGATCACTTCTACAGCAAATAAATGATTAGTAAAGCGATTATTCAAATACGACCGAGAACGACCTCTTTTTACAGAAGTGCCATCCGGTGTGTTATAACTTTGCAATGTCTTAAGAGAGAAACGGCAACTCGCCACTCTCCAAAGGACACCAAAACCTAACTATTTTATTATTCACCATCTAAAAACATTTTTATTATGGCAATCTATTTCAAAGTTCAAGAATCGAAAAACGGCATCAACAAAAAGAGTGAAAAGCTCGTCTTTGCAAGAGCCAAAAGCATCGGAGACGTCGGAGTGGAGGATATGGCAAAGCTTATATCGGAACGCTCTTGTGTATCCACCGCAGATGTCAAAGCCACTTTGGACAACCTCGCATGGGCTTCGTCATTCTTCCTCAAGCAGGGTCTGCGTGTGAGTCTGGGCGATCTTGGAAGACTCTCTCTTGTGATCAAAAGCAAAAGCACAACGGACAAAGAAAGCTTCAACATCTCTAAGATCGAAGGAGCAAAACCGAGATTTCACGCCGGTAAATGGCTAAGAGCAGCCATCAAAGAGGCATCGCTGACCAACATAGAGGAGTACGCCAAAAAGAAGAACAAGCCGGAAGCAGGCGGTTCTGCCGATAACACTTCAGGCAGTGGCGCAGGAGACTCGACAGGAGAGCAGAACGGCGGCGGCGAAGGATCTTTCTAAGCGTACGCACCGACACCGACAGCCCCACTCTTTATCTCTCCGGGATGCTCTCTGACGGCTTCTGAGAGGATGAATGACAAAGACCGGAGCAACACCTCTCTTGCTCCGGTCTTCTTTCCCAAACAGATTTTTAACCATAATACCAAGACCTGTAACAATGGATAACAACAGACGAAAAATAAGACTCATAGTGCTGCATTGTAGCGCAACACGGATAGATGGCAACTACTCCGTTGAAGATTTGAGAAGAGATCACACTGCGCGCGGATTCCGAGGCATCGGCTATCACTTCTACATCCGTACAGATGGCTCTCTGCACAAAACCAGAGAGATAGAGGAAATAGGTGCACATGTTTACGGACACAATGTAAACTCCATAGGGATATGCTACGAAGGTGGCATAGGAAAGGATGGACAACCGGCAGATACTCGGACAGTGGAGCAGAAGCATACGATAAGAACTCTTCTGATAGCTCTAAAACACTTTTATCCGGATGCTGCGATAGTCGGGCATAGAGATTTAAGCCCCGATAGAAACAGAGATGGAAAAATTTCTCCTGATGAGTGGATAAAACTCTGTCCCTGCTTTGATGCCAAACAAGAATATAAACAGCTGTAAGGCTCTACCTCTCTGAAACAGATGGAAATAAAACAACCGGGCTTGAAAAAGCAGAGAGAAATACAAGAAATCCCTCTTGTAAAACAAGAAAAAGAAAAATATCCAAAGTTTGAGAGCAACTCAATAGCACCAATATTCCCTATCGCAAAACAGATGGATAAGAAGCAACAGAATTTGAAAAAGCAATCCGGAACAAAATGCAATTTTATTGTAAAACAGAGGAGAGCAATCCTTTCAAACATGGAGAGAGATTCAACCTCTCAAGCAGTCCCTAACACAATACAGATAAAAAAGAAACAACCGAACTTGAGAAAGCAATCTCAAGCACAACAGTCCCCTATTGTAAGACAGAGGAGAGCAAGCCATTCAAACATGAATAGCAATTCTATCGAGCAGATTGTTCCTATTGTAAATCGGATTATACCGGGCGATAGAGAAAAAGCATCCTCATCTCTCTTTTACAAAAAGATAAGATACACGATGGCTACATCCCTTCTTGTAGCAGGTGTTGTAGTAATCTTCTTCGGGCTTCTCTACGAACCTCAAGGCGAGATTCACCACTCAATCCTCACACTATTCGGAGAACTTGCCACATTTGCCTGCTTTCTATTAGGGATAGAACCTGAAAATAAAAGAGGAAAGAAGCTTTCAAAGCAGGAAAGTTATTAAAATAATAACTTATGGAGGTCTTTTTCAAAGGTCACTATTTGGCAAAAACCTCTTTCCCAAAAGCAATTTCGAGAAGTACTTCAGATACAAGTCACTGAGAGAGAAGAGAACGGAAGGTACTTACGATAAGACCAGATCCGAATCTTAAATAATACAGCGAATAAGGTACTCCCCAAAAGTCTCTTATTTAGTCGTCCCTTAAAAAGCTGTCTAATTACTGATATTCAGTATATTATATTGAAAATCCCTTTGATAAATCTGCAAGTTTTCTTATCTTTACAGTGAGAAACTTGCAGATTTTCATGATTAAAAAGCTTCATCATAGTCCTTCATTATTCAGCAGCTTATCAGACCTGTTGAATTCATCGCACCCACTCTATAAATTAGCCGACAAAATAGATTGGGCAAAATTCGATACGGCTTTCGAACCTTTGTATTCTCAGAACAATGGTCGCCCTGGTAAGCCGATTCGTCTGATGTGTGGCTTGTTGATTCTCAAGCATCTTCGCAATCTCTCAGATGAATCCATTGTGGAACAATGGAGTTAAAATGCTTATTATCAGTACTTTTGTGGCATGCAAGAGTTTACACCCTGTGCCCCCTGCGCCTCTTCTGAATTGGTGCATTTTCGCAATCGCATTGGGGAAAAGGGTATAGAACTTATTTTTCAGGAAAGCATTCGTGTCAATAACGAAGAAGACGATGAGCATCATCATGATACCGCCTTTATCGATTCTACCGTTCAAGAAAAGAATATCACCTTCCCAACTGATGCCAAGTTGCATAAAAAGATTGTCCGTAAGGTTCTGGATATCGTCGAAAAATTAGATCTTCCTCTTCGCCAAAGCTACACTTTCGTTTTGAAGCGCATTTATCGCGACCAACGTTTCCGCAATCACCCCAAGAACCTCAAGAAGGCACTGAAAGCAGACAAGAAATTGCGGACCATAGCGGGGAGATTAGTTCGAGAACTCAAGCGTAATCTTGGATCGGATTCTCGCCACACTGGATTAATTGAGAGGTTTGAAGCCATTCTTTCACAAAGACGTAACAGCCGGAAAAAGATTTATTCTATTCATGAACCCGAGGTGCAATGTATCAGTAAGGGGAAAGAGCACAAGAAGTACGAATTTGGCAATAAGGTATCTATCATACGTTCGGTTACAGGTATTATCCTTGGAGCCCAATCTTTTCGTAATGAATATGATGGTCACACCATAGAATCCTCGTTAGCACAAGTGGAACGTCTTACACGAAGAAAGATCAAAATACTTGCGGGCGACAGAGGTTATCGTGGCAAGAAAGAGATTAACGGCACTCAGATTTTAATTCCAGATTCCCCAAAATCCTCAGATAGCAGGTATCAGAAGTGCAAGAAACACAACCTATTCTGCAAGCGAGCAGGCATAGAACCCACCATTGGACACTTGAAATCAGATCATCGTTTAGGGCGCAACTTTTACAAGGGATTGGTAGGGGATGATATAAACATCCTGCTGGCAGCGGCTGCTTATAACTTCAAAAGAGCTATGAAAGCTCTTTTACACTTGCTCAAAATAATAAGCGAGAAGCCATTCATCCATGACTTCTCGCTTAGCAATGCTTTTTAAGGGACGACTAGGTACTATCTCCAGAATCAAACATAATATATAAAAAGAGAGGTTGCCTGCAGAGGCAACCTCTCTTTTTATCCAAACAAATATCAGATGTGGATTACCAACCCGGATTTTGTTGTCCTTTCAGATTCTTATTTATAAGCATATCATTCGCAGGAATTCCCCAAACGAACTTATTATGTCCAGCAGGAATTTCCAACTCATAATAAGGTTTAGATCCAGCCCCCCTAGATAAAGCTGCAATATTCTGAGGAGCTCTTCTTATCATAGGCATATTCCAACGTCGAAGATCCCAAAGCCTATGACCTTCAAAGGCAAGTTCCCGAGTACGCTCATTCTTAATTTCCTCAAACAACTCATTCCCTGAAAGATTTATAGGATCTAACCCTCTTGCACTCTTCAACTCATTTAAAAGTGTTTTAGCAATATCTTCTTTTCCGGACATGTAGGCTGATTCCATTGCTATCAAATAGGATTCTGCTATGCGAAATACCTTAGGAGCTTGTCGTCCTGTAGGAACAACACCAAAGAATCTATTATTTGTCAGATCTGCAAGAGTCGGATTACCCCAATACTTAATAATAGTGATAAGTCCTCCAAATACACCCACACCGCTAACGTATACACGATGCCTATTGTCCATTTCAAAATAGACTTTCTTTCTATAGTCTTTTTCACTATACAAATCCAACATCCACTGAGTAGGGAACCAATGAGCAGTTACAAACGGATAACGATTAGAATTTAAAGGAGAGAAATAGTTATTCACAGAAGAGGGTATCTCATCCGGTTTACTAACAAATAACTGTAAAATGTCCTCCGTAGAATCATCATGACGCCACATGTTAAATAGAGCTTCAGCTGAGTTAACCAAAGGGAATACCTTGGAATCAATAAGCTTCTTAGACAACTCTAAAGCTGTGGTATAATCTTTCTTCTCTAAACTAACTCTTGCTTCCAAAGCATCACAAGCAGCTGGAGAAAAGCGAGTATTTTTAGGTTTATTTTCAATTTTCTGTTCCATATAAACCTTTCTTGCAAAAGCAATATCTTCTGATATTTGCTTATAAACAGCTTCATTTGTCGCACGTCCCGGCTCTTCATTTATGTTATAGACTAAAACAAGAGGAACACAAAGATCACTTGCAGCAGTAGCTTGGTTATATATTGTCCCATAACGCTTAGCCAATTCTGCATAATAATAAGCTCTTACAAATCTGGCATTAGCTTCAAATAGTTGCAGAGTAGCAATATTCTCCTTACCCTCATCACTCGTAGCATCAAATGTAGCTGCTAATTTAGGCAAATTAGTCAGAATAAGATTGGCATTCTTTATCGCACTATAATAAGCTTCCCAAATACCAGAAATATCATAGTCTGAAGAAGTTAACTTTATCCAACCATGAGGGAACCCGGAATTGTTTCCAAAATCCTTCGCAGCATTGAGTTGATCAGCTTGGACATCGGCAATTTTAACAAAATCCCCATATTGACGCGCTCTAAAGGAGGAATACACTCCATTATCCCAATTCTTCGCATGCGCCATGGTTTCAAAAGAATTCTCAACCTCTCCCGGTATTGTACTTTTAGGAAGCCTTTCCATATCGCAAGATGAGAAAAACAGCGCTCCCAAGACAAAGGCCCCAATAAGATTTTTTATCTTTTTCATAATAAATCAACAATTAACTTTGTTAGAAATTCAGTTCAAGTCCCACAGAAACCTGTTTTGTATTAGGGTTAGCTCCAAGAGTCAAATTACTATCAACCTCAGGGTCGACACCATCAAACTTAGTAAAGGTTAGCAAGTTCCGTCCAGAAACAAAGACTTTTGCTCCTCTTATAATATTTTGCTTAGCCAATAGCGATTTAGGTAAAGTATAACCTAAAGTAAGATTTTTCAAACGTGCAAATGACGCATTTTTTATCATACGGCTATCGAATTCAACAAAGTTATGGGCCAAAGAAGGATACTTTGTTACATCTCCAGGGTTCTTCCAATAATCTAAGATCTCTTTTCGAACATTCATCGAAAACACATATGGGTTCTGAGAGAAAAAGTAGTCATCATTTGTGATCAAGTGCTTTCCTAACGTAAAAGCAAAGTCTGCCTGCAAACTAAACCCATAGAACTGTGCGTTCAAACCAAAACCGCCATTGATAGGAGCTTGACGTGAAATACCTGTATTCTGAGCTAACGCATCCGAACTAAAAGGCTCCTCATCGGTCGGAGTAAACACATCCTTGTCATCTTTATTAGTTATAGCATTGTTAGCTCCAGGATTATACCACTGAGGTGCTCCGGTATTAGGATCGACCCCCTTCCAAATAGGATAAAAGAAAGTAACTGGCTGTCCTACAACATAGGCAAGACCATAGTTGTGCATAATCCAAGTATCTAATCCTCTGAACAATTCAAGAATTTTATCTCGGTTGTAGTTGAAATTTCCGTATAGAGCGACAAAGTTTCCATTGCTCTTGTTATTATAGACATCAACATCCAAACGAATATCAACACCTCTATTCTGATATTTTCCCACATTTTCTTTTAGAGAAGAAAATCCCGAAGTATGGGGATAAGGAACATCCATCAGCATAGAAGAAGTCAACCTATTATAAACCTCGACATTCAGTCCTATTATATCTAATATTCTTGCATCAAAGCCGAGAGTCGTTTTCCATTGAGTCTCCCAAGTAAGTTTCGGATTTCCAGGAGAAGAAAGCCCCCAAGAAGCTCCAGAATCATATTGACCTATCTTACCAACTTGTTGTTGAGCTTCGTAATTGCCAATACCAGCATTACCAGAAGTACCGGTACTAAACTTCACTCTCAGATTATCCAACCAGTCAATATCCTTAAGAAAACTTTCATTTTTAGCTTTCCAAAGTAAACCGAGAGAACCAAATGAGGCATTTTTATTGTCAGCTCCAAATCTGGATGAAGCATCATTACGAGCGGTCAAATCAACAAAATACTTATCCCTATAACTGTAAGATAATTGGGCAAAATAAGACAAGAATGCGGATGCAGAATAAGACTCTCCTAGCTCTTTATCCTTAGTAACAGAAGACAATAGAATGAGCTTATCATCTATCAAACCCTGCCCTTCTCCCCTAAAGCTCTCATATCTATTATCTATATACTCCTGGCCTATTAGAGAAGTTATTTGATGATCATCTCCTATTCTAAACTTATATTCTGCCGTATTAGTAACTGTCCAGTTAATATCGCGTCCAAAAGACTGTCGTCTAAAACCATTTCCAAAGGAATCTCCGAAAGAAGGATAACGAGTAGTCGTTCCACGCGTATCAGTTAATTCGAGTCCTACCTGAGAGCGTATTGTCATGCCTTTAAACGGAGTAATAGTCAAGTTCCCTGCCGAAACCATTGTAAGAGATCTACTATTTGAAGGTATCTTATCCGCCAAGTAGCGAGGAGACCAACGGTTCCAACCAGGTATTTTAACGTCATAATACTCGTTTCCGTCCTTGTCGTAAGGAGAGTACCATGGAAGAGCTAAAGAAGAGAGACCTCCATTGGTACTGTTCCTTGTGTATTGATTTGTTTCAGAGACATCATAAGTAATGGCCGTATTTAGCCCAACCTTGATAATAGGGTTCAAATTACTATTGATATTGGCCCTTATATTATATCTTTCATACCCTGAACGATACCTTAGTCCTTGTTGTTGAAGAAAACCGGAGGAGATGTAGTAGTTAGTACTTCCTGATCCTCCGGAAAAAGCGATATCTGCGGTCCTTAGGGGTTGATTTTTCTTAAAATAATAATCGTGCCACTTTGTGTCAATACCGGATTCCCAAATTTTATTAATCTTCTCCTCAGTCTCATCATCATAAAATTTCAGATCCTTGTATAACTGTCCTAATTCCCTTGAGTTCATCAGAGACTCATAATAGTCCTTATTTGCAAGATTTGACACCCCATACTGAGTTCTAAATGTTATATTTCCTCTTTCAGAAACACGACCCTTTTTGGTAGTTATATAAATAACTCCATTCGCAGCACGAGCACCATAGATAGACGTAGCAGCGGCATCCTTTAAGACCTGGAAACTTTCGAAGTCGTTAGGATTCATACTCATTACAATCCCCGCACCCACAGGCATACCATCTAACACGTAAAGAGGAGTAGAGGAAGCTCCAAGAGAACCACTACCGTGAAGTCTTACAGAAGATATTTCAGAGGGTTCTCCAGAAGAAGAAAGCACCTGCAAACCAGCGACTTTACCTTGGACAGCATCAAAAGGATTCGCCACTGGCTTTTGTTCCAAATCCTTGGCTCCAACTTTGACAACCGAAGCCGAAGTATTTGTTATAGCTTTTCCTGATCCATAACCGATAACAACAACATCCTCAAGAACAGAAGACTCTTCTTTCAGAAGGATTTTCAAATTTGTGCCAACGGGAACTTCTATTGTGGTCATCCCCACCAATGAAACAACAAGCATCTTTTCTGTTGCAGGGACATTAAAACGGAAGCGTCCCTGAGCATCTGTATAAGCTCCGCCCTTGCCACTTTTCGCTTTTACTGTGACTCGAGTGAGAGGCTGATTGTCCTTTTGGTTGAGAACCACACCGGACACCTCCTTCATCTGTGCGACGACCGATCCTACGCTTATCAATAGGACGGTCAGCAACAACATAAACTTCTTCATAAGCATATTAATTATTTGTAAACCTTTGTACCAAGCTTCCAATAAATCAGCCCCACTCCGACAGTGATAAGACCTATACTGTTTGCTTGCTACACCTAAAACACTAAAATTCTGTATATAAACCAATTACCAAACCTCTTACAAAGAAAGATCTCCAATGTATTCTTCGGGTTCTTTCATACTGCTTATCATGAGGGTTTGACTCTGCTACAAATAACGAAAATCTTTTCGTTATTAACAAACATTTTTGTAACAGCCCTATCACTTTAACACACAAGAAACCACTTTTTAACAATAATACACAAGAAGAAAATTGATAAACTTACTTTCATTTGATGTTAAAAATATTGGGAGAAGATGAATTTGCTCATGAAAGAAAATCCCTTTGATTAAGCATCACGATGAGGAAGTCTATTCCACTCCCATTAAATAAAAGAAGAAACGATTTTAGGAAAAAGAGTACGTACGGAAAGACATCCTTATGAATCAGATAACGATTGGCACTATATTAAAAAAGCATAATATTACTTCAACAGAAAGGCATTCCTACAAATCCCTCCATTTACATCATTTTTAAGAATTGGGGCTCTTTCCTTTCTTGCACTCACAAGTGCAAGAATAATAGTACCTTTGCGAAGAAAAAAAGACTCAATAAGATCTTTGAAAGATGACAAGACAAAATAAAAAGAGTAGAGCCTCAAGAGGATCTATAAGAAGTAAAAACGCAACATATTCTACAATAAAAGATGCTGTTCTAAAGCATCTCTATTCCAATCCTACCAAAACATTCAATCCCAAACAACTCGCTTCAAACCTTCGTCTTAACGTAGGGAATGGAAGAATTTTCATACAGCAAGCTCTTAATGAACTCAGAAAAGAAGAGAGTATCAATGCCATAGGGAATCATCGCTATCGTCTCAATTATAAAGGAGACCGGTATGATGCAATATTCATAGCTCGTGCCAATGGAAGACATACGGCAAAGGCTGTAGAGAACGATGAAATATTCTTAATAGACAACAGAGATACTCGCAACGCCCTCAATGGAGATCGGGTGCGTATAGAGGTTCTGCCTAAAACTTTTTCCCATAGCAATAACAGAGCTGCTCGAGTAGTAGAAATCTTGGAACGTGCACAATGGAATTACGTGGGGGTATTACAAAAGCCTCTCGGAGCAAAAGCGGGCTTTGTAATCCCGGAAGGCAATAAGATTCAGAACGATATCTTCATCCCGGACAAGCACACAAATGATGCAAAGGATGGAGATATGGTATTGGTTCGAGTAATAGAATGGAGACAGGAAGACAAGAATCCTGTCGGAGAGATAATAGATGTACTTGGACGACCGGAAGATAATGACACCCAAATGCACGCAATATTAGCGGAGTTTGGACTTCCATATAAATATCCGGAAGAGCTGGAGCAGTTGGCAAACGAGTTTCCTGAAGGGCTGTCCGAAAAAGAGTTTTTGACAAGGGAAGATCTAAGACATCTTACCACCTTTACAATAGACCCGATAGATGCCAAAGATTTTGATGATGCAATCTCCTATGAACGGCTTGAGAACGGTAATGTTAGCGTGGGAGTTCATATCGCAGATGTTTCTTTCTATGTGAAGCCAGGCGATCCGATAGACATTGAAGCTCAAAAAAGAGCGACGAGTATTTATTTGGTGGATCGTACGATACCGATGTTGCCGGAACGTCTTTGCAATGATTTGTGTTCTCTCAAGCCCAATGTGGATCGTCCTGCTTACTCCGTAATATTCGAGCTCAACGATAAAGCGGAAGTGGTGAACTACAATATCGTAAAAAGCATCATCCATAGCGATGCACGTCTGACTTACGAGCAGGCGTATGAAATAATCAAAGGGGAAGGAGATCCGGCCGAAGAGGTAAGGCAATCCATCATCCATCTTAGCGAAATTGCTCAAAAAATCAGAAGCAGAAGATTTGAAGCCGGGGCTATCAACTTTGAAAGGCAAGAGATTAAATTCATTCTTGACGATCAAGGTAAGCCGACCGATGTTTACACAAAAGAGAGCAATGAGGCTCACCAGCTCATTGAAGAATTTATGCTTCTCGCCAATAGAACCATCGCCCAACATGTAACCGAAAAACATTTGAAGGGTCATCCCAAGAGAGCTTTTATCTATCGTATCCATGACTTGCCCAATGAGGCAAAGCTGCAAGACCTTTCCAAATTCATGATGAAGCTTAAGTATGTACTCAAATTGGACGGCAACAAAGAGCACATATCAAAGGCGCTCAACGAAATGCTTGTGGCTTTTCGAGGCAAACCGGAGCAAAATATGTTGGAAACAATAGTATTGCGAACAATGTCCAAGGCAATATATACGACAGATAATATCGGACACTATGGATTAGGATTTCCTTTCTATACTCACTTTACATCTCCCATCAGAAGATACCCGGATGTTTTGGTACACCGATACCTTTGGGCATACGAACATGAACAGGAGTTGGACAGTCCCGGCATATTAGAGTCGCAAGCCCGCCACTGTTCGGATCAAGAGCAGTTGGCATCTCAAGCAGAACGTGCATCCATCAAACTCAAACAGGTAGAATACATGTCCGATAAGATCGGAGAAAGATTCGAGGGCATGATAATAAGCGTTACAGATTTCGGATTCTTTGTAGAAATCAAATCCAATGGTTGTGAGGGTTTAGTGCCCATACACTCTCTTACAGATGACTTCTATGTTTACGATGAAAAGAACTTTTGTTTGATTGGAAGGCAGTACGGCAGAGTCTTCAAACTGGGAGACAGCGTAGAGATAGAGGTTGACAGGGTAAACTTCGAGAGAAAACAGATAGACTTTATTCTCTGCTGAAAATAACAATAGACCAATCATGAAAACACTTATAGGTCATACGCTGAAAGAGCTTGAAGCTTTGGTAAAAAGTCATAACCAACCCAAGTTCAGAGCTAAGCAGATTGCGGAGTGGCTTTACGTACACAAAGTAACAGAGATAGAAGAGATGAGCAACCTGCCCATCTCTTTTCGACAACAGCTTTCCGAGAATTATACCATTGGACGCCATGTTCCCATTACCACACAACGTTCTAAGGACGGCACGGAGAAATATCTCTTTTCAGTAGATACAAAAAAAGGCTTGCGAGAGATAGAGACCGTCTATATCCCCGAATCCGATCGTGCAACACTATGTATATCCAGCCAAATAGGCTGTAAAATGAATTGCTCATTTTGCCATACCGGCAAGATGGGCTTTTTATTTAATCTTCCCTCGGCAGAGATCATCAATCAGTTTCTCTCCTGTCCTCATGTAGAAAAGTTGACAAATATCGTGTTCATGGGCATGGGAGAGCCTTTGGATAACTATGATGAAGTATCAAAAACCTTAGAAATACTAACTGCCCCATGGGGCTTGGCATGGAGTCCGAAGCGAATTACTGTAAGCACCATAGGGTCGAGAGATGGGCTGCTAAAACTATTACAGGAGCAACAGTGTCAGGTAGCCATAAGCATTCACTCCCCATACCCGGAAGAGCGAGCTGCTTTAATGCCTGTGGAGAAAGCTTTCCCGATAGAGGAGGTCATAGCAACGCTTCAAAAGTTCGACTTTTCAGGGCAGCGCCGGCTGTCGTTCGAGTACATTGTCTTCGATGGTCTCAATGATGATCTTCGCCATGCGGAAGCTCTTATCCGCATACTCAAGCCTCTGCTTCCCGATTGCAGGATAAATCTTATTAAGTATCACTCTATCCCAGGCGTGGATCTTCGTTCGCCTTCTCCGGTAAGAGTACAAAGTTTTGAGGACTATCTCAACTCTAAAGGAGTCAGATGCACGACCAGAAGATCACGAGGGGAGGATATCTTTGCCGCATGCGGTATGCTTGCCACTACGAAAGGCAAGAAGCCGCAATAGCAAAAGTTTGTCTATCTTTGGCTGCGAATGTTCAATAACCTATATACTAATAACAAAAACAGAAATGAAAAGATTATTTCTTTCTCTTGCTCTGATCTGCGGTGTATTTTCACTGCATGCACAAGAGGCATCTACAGATGTTAAGAAAAAAGAGGCTTATGTATTCACCCCTGTGAAAGAGCTCAAGATCACACAGGTAAAGAATCAGTCCAGAAGCGGTACCTGCTGGTCTTTCTCCGGTATAGGATTTTGGGAAGCCGAAATGTTGAGAATGGGTAAACAACCTGTTGATTTAAGCGAAATGTTTGTTGTAAGCCACAGCTACAAAGATAAGGCTGTGAAATATATTCGTACAGACGGACACATCAACTTTGCTCAAGGTGGTTCGTTCTACGATGTGCTTTATGTTCTCAAGCATTACGGAGCTGTTCCAAGCACCATAATGCCCGGTCTCAACTATGGAACCACTATCCACGCACACAGCGAACTCGAAGCCGGAGCAGTGGGCTTCCTTAAAGGAATTGAAAAGAACCCTAACAAGAAGCTTTCCACAGCTTGGAAGCGTGCATTCGACAGCATCATAGATGCTTACTTGGGCGAACTTCCTACCGAGTTTTCTTACAATGGCAAGAAGTACACACCAAAATCTTTCGCAGAAAGTATCGGTTTGGATGCAGACAACTATGTTTCTCTCACTTCATACACCCATGTTCCGTTCTACTCTTCATTCGTGATGGAGATTGCGGACAATTGGCGTCACTCCAGCAGCTACAACCTTCCGTTAGAGGAATTGATGGCTACAATGAAGAATGCTATCAATACCGGTTATGCGATAGCATGGGGTTCGGACGTTAGCGAACCGGGCTTTACTCGAGACGGATATGCTCTTCTTGTAGATGTTGAAAGTGCAGAAAACTCCGGCTCAGACCAAGCACGTTGGGTTGGAGCCACTCCAAATCAAAGGAATGAAATGATCCGTGATCTTGTAACACACATCAATACTCCCGAGATCAAGGTTACACAAGAATATCGTCAAGAAGGATACGACAACAAGACCACAACAGACGACCACGGTATGGTTATTTATGGTATTGCTAAAGACCAAACAGGAAAGCTCTTCTTCATGGTTAAAAACTCTTGGGGAGAGACCGGAAAGTACAAAGGAATCTGGTATGCCTCAGAAGCATTTGTTGCCGGAAAGACGATGAATATTGTTGTGCACAAGAACGCTATACCTAAAGAAATTAGAGCAAAGTTGGGCTTGAAATAAGACATCCCTACCAAACAGAGCAAAAAATATAAAGGGCGAGACGGAATAATTTCCGTCTCGCCCTTTTCTGATTCTTGTTTTGAGTAGAATAGGAACGGAGAAACTAACCCAATGTTTCGGCTCTCTGTTCCACAAAGATTTATCTTCCCAAAGATGACTCTCTTATTTTTTTCTCATCAATCGGACTGGCAGGGCTGACTTCTTCTCCATCGTGTGAATACGAGAATAGTTGAACTCCACATCAAACATAAAGCGGTAAGCATAAGAGGCGTACTTCTCGTACGTATCCGCATTCCAGAAAACACTTGTACGCCTATCTAGAACTATCCCTCCTACTCCTTCTCCGTGCTCATTACAATTCATATAAAAACCAGTGGTGATGAATGTTCTAGAGATATCCTTTTCTTTATTGGTTGCCCAATACTCTTCTTTGGCGACATCAGCCAACACTGTGGTATCATCTCCCAAGTGACGAATCGTAACTGTATAGGTAAAGAAGGCACTTTTTTCCTGTTTCAAAACATACCTATACGCGGCTCTATATTTGCTGCCGTTACCCTCAAGACGTACTGCATACGAGATACCGTTGCCTACACCCTGATAGTAACAACGATAAGTACTCTTGGTGCCATCCAAAGTAATATCTTCGTTTTTCTCAACAGGACCGAATGTTGAGTTAAGAAGCAACACCTGCATAGCTGCCGGAAATACCGTAAGCATTTCATCCTTTGTGGGCACAGCATATTGATCTCCCAATGAAGGATTATCTCCTAATATCGATTTCCCCTCTACGTTTCCGTTAGAATCTTTTACTCCCATAAGTCTGAACCAAGAGAAGAAACCGATATCGGTATTATTACTCAGATCTGTAAGAAAATCGGTTCCCGTTTTGTTCAGATAGAATTTCGACATGTAAGACATCGGGATAAGAGGATTCATCTCTTCGTCTCCGGTTATGGGAGCAGCTCCTTCAATAATAACCACATTGCACTCTGCTTTCTTACCTCCTGCTATTGCTATGATCTTAACAGCACCTTTAGCCAAAGCCGCTACGTTACCTTCATTATCCACTGTTGCCAAAGTTTCGTTAGAAGATTGCCAGACTATCAGTGTAGAAGCAGCCTCTGCCGGTTTGATAGTCGCTCTTATCTTAAAGCGTTCTCCAACTTTAAGTTGCTTCTGAACCGGATCTAGAATGATCTCTTTCACCTCCACTATGGCAGGTTTCTTAGGAATAATAAACTTGTGTCCGTTATATTCGATGATGACGGATTCGTCTGTTTCGGTAATCTTCAATACTTCGGAGAGATCCTGCCCGGTAGCCTTTACCGGTTTTCCGTCTGCACCAAGAACGAGTTGCCAAGTTTTACCATCGTCAACGCTCACTTCCCACAATCCATTTCCATTCACTCTCAATTTTGGTGCTATACCTGAGGCTTTTATTTTATTACCGTCGGCATCACGCATAAAGTCGCCATTCAAAGTCCAGTAGAGCTGCCCATCGGTATCGGTTTTCACTCCAACCGCACTTCCGTTCTTTATTACAATCTTAGATCCATCACTCATAACGAGTTCGTAGCCGCTCTTGTCCGCAAGCTCTGTATAGGATACTATTCCTATCTTTTTGTTTTGAGCATCCAACAACTCCTTCATCGCCTTGATGTCGGAATTGGTCGTTGTCATTAAAGTCTCAAGATTTTTCAGCCGGACTTCGTGTTCGTCTAATCTTTTTCTTAGATCACTCAAATCCGAACATGCCGTAAAAAGAATAAATACCGGCAATAACCAGAAGAAAATACTTCTATTCATCTCATAAGTTTTTAATAAGTTAGAAATAGGTTATTACATCTCTTGAAGTTCGGCAAGCGTACAAATGCTTTGCAAAACCTCACTGCACGAAAATAAAAATAATAATTGCGAAATACAAATATTTGTTTAACCTTTCTCCGAAAGTAGTATTTCTCATCCGGGTACTTAAAGGTCAAAACAAATACAACGATACCCCATTATCTCATGCACCAAATCAAAAAAAAGAAAAGGCGGAAAGAGTATCCCCCTTCCGCCCCTATGAAAGTCTTTATGTCTGACCTTTTAGAATCTGAATCCTATGGAAGCATAAGCATTAAAATTCTTCAATGTGGAAGATGAACCAACACCCAAAAGGTCTCCCAAAAGGGACTGCACCTTAACATTATTGGTAAGACCATACTCGGTACCTATGCGGAAAACAGCTCTTGAAAAGTCCACAGCCACAGAAGCGTTAATACCGGCATCAAATCTCTTAAATTCCAATGACTTTTTTACAGACTCCGGCATTGAAAACAGATCCATGTCAGAGTCTCCATAAACACCTTTACCGCTGAGAGCATAAGCAAAATAAGGACCGACCTCAGCGGAGAAACCTAATGTCGGACTCAACTCTGCACGAAATCCGAGATTAAGAGGAACAGAAAGATAGTGGTAGTTGAGGTGTGCTCTGTTGGCTTTGGCATTATCTCCGCTCAAAGGACCAAGACCAAAAATCTTTCTAAAGCTATTCAGATCATAGTTTCCTCCTTGAGACTTAAAAGTAAGACCCGGAGCAATGTACAAACCACCACCCAATCCGATTTCCGCTGCACCGGATACCCGGTAGCCCATCTTTACTTTAGAGTTCAGATCAACAGAACTGGCTTTGAACTCCACTATGGACATTACGCCTCCCACTTCTATTCTCGGACGAATGTTTTGCGCGTTTGCAGTAAATAGCCCTCCGGCTAAAAGTAACAGTGCTAAAAGTTTCTTTTTCATTGGTATTTCTGTTTTTTAGAGGAAAAAACGCTTAAAGCTTCTTTTTGTTCTACTCAAACCTTCTCTCCTTAGGGTTATACATAGAAAGCACAAATATGATATGCCTTCTTAAAATATCACCTTGCCATACAAGCCGATTGTGTCGGTTGTTTTACAAGGCAGTGCATGACAAATGTATAAAGAAGAAGCACAAGACACAACTTTACATCTCTCTTTTAATCTCTTCTCAAAAGAAACAATATTATTTTCGATAAAATCTCTATAAAAAAAGAGGAACTCTTTTGACTACTCAAATAAAGATGGCACAGACACAAGGATAGAGGAGCAAAAAGAGATAAACACTCTTTCTGATAAAAAAATAAATATGAAGAAAATGAGTCTGACAAAACTCCGATATCCTAAAAAATACATACATTTGCATTACCGCATAAACATTTTTTAGTTACCATATCCACAAAAAGAACAGAAATACACTATTTAGATATGTAATTATGAAAAAGGACAATTTTTCTAAAGGCAGAGATCTAAGCATCAGACTCCCCTATCGAACAATGGCAGGGGTACTACTGGCAGGTCTCATGACAGCACTGAGCCCGACAGCTACGGCAGCCGACTCGAACACTACTACCACTCAGCAGCAAGACACAAAAAGTGTTTCCGGTACTGTTGTAGATGAAAAAGGCAATCCCGTGCCTGTTGTTGCGGTTCGCGTTACAACCCAAATAGGTAAAGGAGCACGTACAGACGAAAAGGGAAGATTTACCATCAATGGTCTTACCCCGACAGATGTCTTGGAAGTATCTTTCATGGGATACGAAACAGTGCGCATTACCGTAGGTAGCCAAACTACTCTCAAGATCGCACTTAAACCTTTGACTTCACAGTTGGAAGAGGTTGTTGTCGTGGGCTATGGTACACAAAAGAAAGTTAATCTTACCGGAGCAGTTTCCAATGTGGATTCAAAGCAGCTTCAAACTCGACCTGTTCAGAACGTGGCTCAAGCACTTCAAGGGGTTGTCCCGGGATTGAACTTCAGCGTTACAAACTCCGGAGGTGCTCTTAACAGCAGATTGAGCATGAACATCCGTGGTAGCGGAACCATCGGTGAAGGATCATACTCCAGCCCGTTGGTACTTATCGACGGAGCAGAAGGAGACATGAATACTCTTGCAGCCAATGACATCGAAAGCATCTCAGTATTGAAGGATGCGGCTTCCAGTGCCATCTATGGTTCTCGTGCGGCATTCGGTGTTATTCTTATCACCACAAAGAGTGGTAAAGAGGGCAAGAGCAGATTCTCCTACAACGGAAATATGCGCTTCAATACAGCAACACAGATCCCTACAATGATGGACTCTGAAATGTTTGCAAACTACTTCAACCGTGCAGGAGCAAATGCAGGTGAAGGTATCGTCTTCCCTAACGACGTACTCGAAAAGATTCGTCTCTACAAGCAAGACCCGAATAACGAAAAGGTCAGATTCGGTACCATGTGGAATGCTGCCAAAGGCGAATGGGCAATGTACGATGAAGGAAACTGGGCAAATACCAACTGGTTTAAGGAAAACTACCGCTCAAATGCGCCTTCACAAGAACACAATGTTTCGTTTTCGGGTGGCACATCCAAGCTAAACTACTACATCAGTGGAGCATTCTTGGATCAAGAAGGTCTTATCCGTTATGGTCAAGACAAGTTCAACCGTTACAATGTATCCGGAAAGTTCTCGGCTGAAATCACTCCTTGGTTCAACATTACCTACAACAACCGTTGGATTCGTGAAGACTACTCTCGTCCAAGCTACATGACCGGTCTGTTCTTCCACAACATCGCACGCCGTTGGCCTGTGAATGCGGTTACAGACCCGAACGGACACCTTATTTCAGGTCAGGAAACCATCCAAATGAGAGATGGAGGTAAGGACATCAACCAAAAGGACTTCTCCAACCAACAGATTACGTTCCTTGTAAAGCCGGTGGAAGGCTGGACCATTAAGTTGGAAAACAACTACAATACCACTTATAACAACAACCACTGGGATGTTCTTCCTATCTTCAGATACGACAAGGACGGCAACCCTCATCCTACATCTCGCGAAGGTGGAGACGAAGGACAGACCCGTGTTTCGGAATCTGCATGGAAGAGCAGTTACTTCAACGGTCGTTACTTCACAGAGTATTCCGAAAAGTTTGGCAAGCATGACGTAAAAATGCTCGGAGGTCTCGATATAGAGATCAGCAATACAAGAAATCTCGGAGGTAATAAAAAAGATCTTATCACTCCTCTTGTTCCTACCGTAAATACTGCGACACACGACAAGCCTACATTCTATGGCGGTTACAGCCATTGGGCTACAATGGGATTCTTCGGTCGTATCAACTATATATTCGACGACAAATATCTTTTTGAAGCATCTGTTCGTAGAGATGGTTCTTCTCGCTTCATCGGAGACAAGAGATGGGGTACATTCCCAACATTTGCAGTGGGTTGGAATCTTTCCAACGAAAGCTTCTGGGAACCTATCAAGCATATCGTTCCTCTCTTAAAGGTAAGAGGCTCTTGGGGTGCTTTGGGTAACACCAATATCCAAGCCCTGTACCCTTGGTTCCTTGCACAGCCACAGGGTGTTGCCAACTCCGGATGGATTCTCAACGGAGAAAGAGTAAACACCTCCAATGCTCCGGGTATCGTTTCCTCTTCACTCACTTGGGAACGTGTAGAGTCATGGAACATTGCGCTCGACTTCTCTCTTCTTAACAACAGACTTCAAGGTAGCTTCGACTTCTTCAACAGAACAACCTACGATATGGTTTCCAATCCGGAGAAGCTTCCATCAATACTTGGTGTGGCGCCTCCTAAGATCAACAACACAGACATGAGATCTTATGGTTGGGACTTGGAAGTTCGCTGGAGAGATCAATGGAGAGGTTTGGATTATGGTCTCAAACTCGTTCTCAGCGATGACCAACAAGAGATTCTCAGATACAGCAACCCGACCAACTCTCTTAGCGACTGGTATGCAGGTCAGAAGTCCGGAGAGATCTGGGGTTATACTACTATCGGTATAGCGAAAACGGATCAGGAGATGAACGATCACCTTGCACACAGCAAGCAACCAATGGGGACACAATGGGCAGCCGGAGACATCATGTATAAAGACCTCAATGGTGACGGCACCGTAAACTATGGAAACTATACATTGGACAACCATGGCGACCTTTCTGTCATCGGTAACGCCACTCCGAGATACAAGTTCGGTATCAATGCAGATGCTGAATGGAAGGGTATCGACTTCTCCATCTTCCTTCAAGGTGTAGGTAAAAGAGACTGGTGGGACGGCTCTCCATACTCTGTTGGTGCTACAAGTCATGGTAAATGGCAGAGTGTAGGATTCGTAGAACACTGGGACTTCTTCCGTCCTGAAGGCGACCCTCTCGGAGCTAATCTTGATGCATACTACCCAAGACCTCTATTCGGAAAGGGTGGTAAAAATATGCAAAGACAAACCAGATATCTTAAGAGTGCAGCTTATATGCGTATCAAGAATATGCAGATAGGTTACTCTCTTCCTCAATCATGGATAAAAAAGGTCGGACTCTCCAGAGTACGTGTGTACACATCTGTGGACAATCTTGTTACCTTCACTAAGATGACTAAGATCTTTGACCCCGAAGCCATCGGTGGCGACTGGGGACCGGGTAAGCTTTATCCGCTTCAACGCACATGGTCTTTTGGTGTAAATGTTAATTTCTAATCCGTAAAAGAACGATCACAATGAAAAATATATTTAGTAAAATAGCTCTTATAGGAGCTCTATCCTTCTCTTTGGCAGGATGTGATTTGCTGGATAGAGAACCGCTGGATCAAGTAGGCCCGGATAGCTTTTATACCAATGCGGAACAGCTTGGAAGCTTTACGTTCAACTACTATCCCGCTGTCTTCCCTACAACAGGAGGTTGGAATGCCGGTGTTGCAGCAAGAGATAACGGCACAGACAACCAAGCCGGTGTAAATCCGAACAGAGCCTGGTTCACAAAAGATGTATGGAAAGTGCCTTCAGAAGGCGGTATCGGCTTCGAGGCAATAAGAAACGTCAACTGGTTTCTTGAGAATGTTACCGAGAAGTTGGAGCAGAAAGCGATCAGCGGATCTAAAGCAGACATCGACCACTATATTGGTGAAGCTTACTTTATCCGTGCTGCGCTCTACTTCGACAAGTTGCAAACTTATGGCGACTTCCCTATCATAAAGAAAGCTTTGTCCGATGACAGAGCTACTCTCATCGAAGCATCCAAACGTATGCCTCGTAACGAAGTGGCTCGCTTTATCCTTTCGGACTTGGACAAAGCCATCTCTATGTTGAAGGATAAAACTCCTATGAACCAACGCATTTCCAGAAATGTAGCTCTATTGTTCAAGTCTCGCGTAGCTCTTTTCGAGGGTACATTCGAAAAGTACCACCAAGGCTCCGGACGCGTACCGGGAGATCCTACATGGCCCGGTAAGGACAAAGAGTGGAACAAGGGTAAAAGCTTCAACATTGCAGGGGAGGTAGAGTTCTTCTTGAATGAAGCGATGACTGCCGCCAAAGCGGTTGCCGATGCATTCCCTACTCTTACAGAGAACAGCGGAGTGATGGATCCGGTAAAGGGTCAGCACCATGGATGGAACAACTACTACGAAATGTTTGCAGATGAAGACCTTTCAAAGTTCCCTGAAATCTTGCTTTGGAGACAGTACAGCAAGGAGAAAAACCTTGTACACTTAACATCTCATAAGCTTGCAGTAGGCTCTTCTTCCGGTTGGACACGCGCTTTGGTAGAATCTTTCTTGATGAAGAACGGTCTTCCTATCTATGCTCAAAACTCCGGATACACAAAGACAGACGAGACTGTCGATCTTGTAAAGAAAGATCGTGACGAACGTCTGCAGCTCTTCTTGTTCGGAGAGAGCAATGTGCTTTACACCAATGAAGATCCTATCGTAATGTTCAATGTTGCAAACATTATTGCGAATGACGAGTCGAGAGACGTTACCGGCTATCGTCAGCGCAAGCTTTACAACTACGACAAACGTATGCACCTCAACTCCGAGATGCACGACGTTTCCGGTACTATCATCTTCCGTGTGGCAGAGGCATACCTCAACTACATAGAGGCATCTTACGAAAAGAACAAAGTGATAGACGGCAACGCAAGAACCTACTGGGATGCACTTCGCAGACGTGCAGGTATAACAGTGGCAATAGAAGTAACAACAGGAGCCACCGATATGGCTTACGAAGCGAATACGAACAGAGAGTCTTACGACTGGGGAGCATTCTCTGCCGGCGTGGCTATCGACCCGGTTCTTTACAGTATCCGTAGAGAGCGCCGCTCCGAATTTGCAGGAGAAGGTATGAGAACCGCAGACCTCATACGCTGGAGAGCTATGGACCAGGTAAAAGACTACCATATAGAGGGCGTAAACTTCTGGGATAAGATCCATACTTATCCAAGATTCTATGGTGCCGATGGTAACACTCTCATCATTGCCGATGGCTCTTCTGCTTCCAATCTCTCTTCTAAGGAGTTGAGCAAATACATCCGCCCATACCAAAAGATCAAGGCAAACAACGATGTATTCAATGGCTACACCTTCTATCAGGCGCACTACCTCTCTCCATTCTCTTATCAAGAGTTGAGCTTGGCATCGCCTACCGGCAATGCAGAGGAGAGCAACCTGTATCAAAATCCGGGTTGGAAGGCTTCTGCGGAAACTCCTGCGGAATATTGATAACAGACACGGAATAAGCTCCTTTCCTGTCATACCCGTTTCAGGAAAGAGATATTTCAAATAAAAAGCAAGTGCATGGCAAAACGAAAGCCGTGCACTTGCTTTCTTTTTGGACTGTTGAGGATGAAAAAAGAGCGAGATTTCTCCCTTTCCGAAATCTCATTTTTATATATTCCATCCCGAAAAATACTCACTTTTTTCGGGCTCTCTATTTTGATCGGAGGGGTTGTTTTGAGAGCACGACCGAACTGTTAAATCAGGGCTGTTTTATTAACACAAATTCCGACACAGGTTCACCCAAAACGCTAAACGAGCATATTCTTTCGGCTTAACGTATTTAATTTTTCAATGAACACGTTTAGCGATTTCATTTAATACGTTTACCGGATTCGATTAAAGTGTTTAGTCAAAAACATTAAAACTCTCAATATCAAACAACTAAGTATTTTCGCATTAAAATGCACCTAAAAGGGCAGATTTCTTTATTAGGAAATATTCACAGGTATGGGCGTTAAAATTCACACCAATTAACGCGAAAAAAGCCCATGAAATGCATTGAGAAAATTTTTTCTCCAAATTCGGGCTGATTTATATCTATCTCTATTCTAAATAATTACAGACACACTCTCCGCTTCAGTCCCCAAAATGGAGTTCGGAGAGGAGCAAAAAGCGAAGATTTTCGCGGATTCATTTTTATATAAAAGTTCACCCATCGGAAGCGTTATCGCCATTGCCACATCCGGTCAAAAGCCATAAGAAAAGGGTTTGGTAGGTCATATCCTTTTTTTTTCATAGTTTTGTGTAGCAATGAATCCTGTACCGGTTCTGTATCTGCATGATACATCAGAGATTAGAACGGTAAAGAGAATGTTAATGATACTCTAAGACAACAGATGACTACAAACAACTATGATTTGCGAGGTGTATCCGCCTCCAAAGAGGATGTTCACAACGCAATCAAGAACGTAGATAAAGGTCTATACCCAAAGGCTTTCTGTAAGATTATCCCCGATATACTCGGAGGCGATCCCGAATACTGCAATATCATGCACGCAGACGGAGCAGGCACCAAAAGCTCTCTGGCGTACGCTTACTGGAAAGAGACGGGCGACCTCTCCGTATGGAAAGGTGTCGCCATAGATGCTGTGGTGATGAATCTGGACGATCTGCTCTGCGTGGGTGCCGTGGATAACATCCTGCTCTCATCTACTATCGGCAGGAACAGACTCAAAGTTCCGGGAGAAGTGATCTCTGCCATCATAAACGGTACAGAGGAGTTTCTCGAAGAGATGCGCGCTTTGGGCGTGGGCATATACTCTACCGGCGGAGAGACTGCCGATGTAGGCGACCTCGTGCGTACAATCATAGTAGACAGCACGGTTACCTGCCGTATGCCTCGCAAGAACGTCATAGACAATGCCAGCATCCGTCCCGGCGATGTGATCGTAGGCTTGGCGTCGTCCGGACAAGCGACCTACGAGCAGTCTTACAATGGAGGGATGGGCAGCAACGGACTGACATCCGCTCGCCACGATGTCTTCGGACCACAAGTGAAGCAGAGCTATCCGGAGACTTACGACCATGATCTTCCGAACGAGGTCGTTTATTGCGGAACAAAGAGACTCACAGACATGGTCGACGGAGTACCTTTGGATGCCGGACGTCTCGTACTCTCCCCCACAAGGACATACGCTCCCATCATTGCAGAGGTACTCAAGCACCACAGAGAGAAGATACATGGCATGATCCATTGCAGCGGTGGTGCTCAGACGAAAGTACTGCACTTTGTGGAAAATCTAAAGGTAGAGAAAGATAATCTGTTCCCGATACCGACACTCTTCAACCTCATTTACAGCTCCGGACGGACAGAGCCGAAAGAGCTGTACAAGGTGTTCAACATGGGACATCGTATGGAACTTTATGTGCCGGAAGAGGTTGCACCCGAAATCATTGCCATATCCCGCAAGTTCGGTGTGGAGGCTCAGGTCGTCGGCAGAGTAATGGAGGGAGAAGGGAAGAAAGAGGTTGTACTGCACACGCCTTTCGGGGTATTCAAATACGAATAAATGGCTGAGCAGATAAGCATAGTAGACAAGATAAGCGTACTGCACGCCAGATTTGAAGAGGTATCCCTTCTGATTACAGACCCGGACGTCATCGCAGACAGAAAACGCTTTGAAAAGCTCACACGAGAATACAAGGAGCTGGAGCGGATACTGGCTAAAGGCGATGAGTACACCCTTGCCGTGAAAACGATAGAAGAGGGACGGGAGATGCTGCAAACGGAAAGCGACCCCGACATGGTGGCTCTCATAAAGGAGGAGATAGCCACTGCTCAAGATGCCCTGCCGGTATTGGAGGATGAGATCAAGCTGCTGTTGGTTCCTGCCGACCCCGAAGATGCCAAGGACGCAATAGTGGAGATACGAGCAGGAACAGGGGGTGATGAAGCCGCCCTATTCGCTGCCGATCTTTATAAGATGTACGTTAAGTATTGCGAGTCGAAAGGGTGGCGGACAGAGGTTACCGGTATGAACGAAGGTACTTTGGGAGGTTTCAAAGAGATCGTATTCACGGTAACCGGAGCGGATGTGTATGGTACTCTGAAGTATGAGTCGGGTGTACATCGTGTGCAACGCGTGCCTCAGACAGAGACCCAAGGGCGTGTACACACTTCGGCTGCCACGGTGGCGGTATTACCGGAAGCGGACGAGTTTGACGTCGAAGTGAAAGAGAGCGATATCAGAATAGACACATTCTGTTCTTCCGGAGCGGGCGGTCAGAGTGTCAATACCACTTACTCCGCCGTGAGACTGGTACACATCCCCACAGGAATAGTCGTGCAGAGTCAGGACGAGAGATCCCAGCTTAAAAACAAAGCGAAAGCACTGGCAGAACTTCGGACTCGGATCTACAACCTGGAGCATCAGAAATATCTGGACGAAATAGCCGGCAAACGGAAAACAATGGTCTCCACAGGAGACAGAAGTGCTAAGATCAGGACATACAACTATCCGCAAGGACGCATCACAGACCACAGAATAAATCTAACCATGTACAACCTCTCCGCTTTTATGGGAGGAGAGATACAGGAGATGCTGGATGCGCTGATAGTGGCTGAAAATACAGAACGCCTAAAAGAGGCAGAGCTGTAAGCCGTGTCCATTATCCACGATAATCATGAAAGTAAAGATAAAAGAAATAGCCGCATATCTGGGAGGAACGGTCGAGGGTAACGAAGAAGCCGTCGTATCTCAGTTTGGAAAGATAGAGGATGCCTCACCCGGCAGTCTCACTTTCCTTGCCAATCCCAAGTACGAACAATACATCTATGAAACCAAGGCGACAGCCGTGCTTGTATCCAATGAATTCAAGCCGGAAAGAGCCATACCTTCTACCCTGATCCGGGTGGAGAATCCTTATGAGTCTCTTGCCAAACTGATGGAGTTTGCAGAAAAGCTCAAAGAAAAAGAGAGCGGAGTGGCTTCGACCGCTTTTGTGGATCCGTCCGTCACTCTTCCCAAAGATGTTTACATCGGTCATGCCGCTTATATCAGCAAAGGAGCGGTACTGCATCCGGGTGTCAAGATATTTCCATTCGTATTTATAGGTGAGAATGCAGAGATCGGAGCGGAAACCATTGTGTATCCTTCTGCCGTTGTCTCCGCCGAATGCAAGGTGGGCGAACGCTGTGTCATCCACTCTTGTGCAGTGATCGGGGCAGACGGTTTCGGGTTTGCTCCCTCCGAAGAGGGCTATCGCAAAATACCTCAAATGGGCAATGTCCTGATAGGAGACGATGTAGAGGTGGGAGCTTGTGCCTGCATAGACAGAGCGGTGATGGGATCTACCATTGTGGAGAGAGGTGTCAAGATAGACAATCTTGTACAGATCGCTCACAACGTAGTGGTCAATGAACATACGGTCATAGCCGCTCAGGTGGGCATCGCAGGCTCTACAAAGATAGGCGCATGGAATATGATCGGAGGACAATCGGGGCTTACCGGACACATGCAGACGGCTCAAAAGGTAACCATTGCCGCACGCACCGGAGTGATTTCGGATATTAAGGAGGAGGGCGTTACCTACTTCGGCTCTCCCGCTTTTCCCATAAAGAAAGCGATGCGTGCACATGCAGTCTACGGAAGACTCCCGGAAATGGACAAGCAGCTCTTCGCTCTATCCAAAGAGGTAGAGGCTCTGCGAAAAGAGCTTGACGAGATCAAGAATGGTAGCAACAAGTAACAGATAATATATTACAAGATGAAACAGCATACACTCAAAGAGTCGTTCAGCCTTTCCGGCAAGGGACTTCACACCGGTTTAGAGATTGCAATCACCTTTCATCCCGCACCGGACAATCACGGCATAAAGATAAAGCGGGTCGATTTGGAGAATAAACCGATCATTGCGGCTCTTGCTGAGAATGTGGCTCAGACCAATAGAGGCACCGTCCTACGCGATAACGGCGCACACGTAAGTACGGTGGAACACGCTATGGCTGCGCTTTATGCCATGGGGGTAGATAACTGTCTGATAGAGGTGAACGCTCCTGAATTCCCGATTTTGGACGGTAGCTCCATCCATTTTCTTGAAGGAATCAAGAAGGTCGGTATCGTTGAGCAGGAGCATCTGAGAGATTACTATGTTGTGAAGAAAAAGATAGAGGTATCGTCCGAAGATGGCAAGTCTTCTTTGATTATCCTTCCGGACGACAGCTTCGGACTGAATGTTCTGATCTCTTTCGACTCTCCGATACTCTCCAATCAGTATGCCTCTTTGGACTCTATCGCAGACTTTGAAAAGGATATTGCGGCTGCCAGAACATTTGTGTTCGTAAGAGAGATAGAGCAACTCTTGGACAACAACCTCATAAAGGGTGGAGACCTCGACAATGCCATAGTAATATATGATCAGGTACTCACTCAGGAGAAGCTGGATTCGCTCTCCGACCTGATGGGAGTGGAGAAAAAGAATGCTGCAGACCTTGGATATATCAACAATAAACCTTTGGTCTTCAACAATGAACCGGCAAGACACAAACTGCTGGATCTGCTTGGCGACCTCTCTCTCATAGGTAAAAGAATCAAGGGAAGAGTGATCGCGACCTGTCCGGGACACAGTATCAACAACGTCTTGGCACAGCAGATCCGCAAGGATATTCGCTTGAATGAAGCACAAGCACCCGTATACGATCCCAACGCAGCGCCTCTACTCGATGTCAAAGAGGTGAAAGCTCTTCTTCCGCACCGCTATCCGTTCTTGCTGGTAGATAAGATCATAGAGATAGGATCCATGCACATCGTGGGCGTGAAGAACGTCACATCCAACGAACCATTCTTCCAAGGGCACTTCCCGGACGAGCCTGTAATGCCGGGTGTCCTGCTTATAGAAGCGATGGCTCAGGTTGGCGGACTTCTTATCCTGCAACAACTCTCCGAACCGGAGCAGTACAGCACCTATTTCATGAAGATAGACAACGTGAAGTTCCGCCATAAAGTCGTACCCGGAGACACGCTACTTTTCCGTCTTCAACTGCTTGCCGAGCCACGCAGAGGCATATCCAACATGAGGGGTCTTGCCTTTGTCGGGGAGAAGTTGGTAGCTGAAGCGGAGTTTATGGCCCAGATCACAAAAAACAAGTAAAGAGAATCATGGACAATCCAAAGATAAGCCCTCTGGCTGTGGTACACCCCAATGCAAAGATTGGAAAGGATGTAGAGATAGGCCCATTCGCCATCGTAGAAGATAATGTAGAGATAGGAGACAAGACCGTACTGCATCCGCACGCTATTGTACGCTGGGGTGCAAGGATCGGCAGCAACTGTCAGATACATCCCGGAGCCGTCATCAGTGGCATTCCGCAAGATTTGAAGTTTGTCGGAGAAGAGACTCTCACCCACGTTGGAGACAATACCGTGATCAGGGAATGCGCCACCATCAACAGAGGGACAGCATCCAAAGGTTATACAAAAGTGGGCAGCAACTGTCTTCTCATGGCATACTCACACGTTGCACACGACTGCGAGTTGGGCAACAACATCATTCTCGGCAATGCGACACAAGTTGCGGGAGAGGTCGAAGTGGCAGACCATGCCATCATAAGCGGCGGTGTACTCGTCCATCAGTTTGTCCGCATCGGATGTCATGTGATGATCCAGGGAGGAAGCCGAGTTACCAAAGACATCCCGCCATACTCACTCATCGGACGAGAGCCGATATGCTACTGCGGTATCAACATTGTGGGACTTCGCAGAAGAGGTTTCACCAACGATCAGATCTTCCTCATCAACGACATCTACCGTACCATTTACAGCAAAGGACTCAATACCACCGATGCTCTGGAGGCGATAGAAAAAGAGTATCCGGAGACACCGGAAAGAGATGCCATATACTACTTCATAAAGGAGTCCAAACGAGGAGTGGTGCGAGGCGCTATGGACTAATGTTTTATTCCCAAGAGATTTTTCAGAGTTATACACAATGATATACAGATTTGTAATAGTTTCCAACGAGGTACCCGGTTTCAGACGAGACATAAAGATTGAAGCCGGAGCAAAGTTCTCGGATCTCTGCAACATCATACAGGAAAGCGTCGGCTACGCAAAAGACCAACTCTCCTGCTTCTACATCTGCGATGATGCGTGGCAGAAAGAAAAAGAGGTTCACATCATGGATTTGAGGATGAATCCGGAAGAAGATATCTACCTCATGGACAAGACCACACTGGACGATCTTCTCACTGAAGAGAAGCAAAAGCTGATGTACGTCTTCGACATGATGGGCAATAGGGCATTCTTTGTAGAGCTGAGAGAGATCATCTTCGAGAAAGAAAAAGGTCTGCCCAAGGTGGTACGTTCCGAAGGTGAACCTCCTCGACAAGGCGAAGATATAGAAGCGCTTCTTGCCGAAGAACCCACCAAGAAGGGAGCCAAAGCATCACGAGAAGATGAGTTTGGCTTTAATGATGAGTTCGACGACTTTGAAGGCACCGAGTTTGCATCACTTGACGAGCTGGACGAAGCCGGTTTCGGATTGGATGAAGACTCGCTCTACTGATAAATATTTGCCCTCTCTCATCGTCCTTTTAGGACCGACAGGAGTGGGCAAAACAGCTTTATCCATAGCCCTTGCCAAGTGGTTGGGGAGCGGTGTGGAGATATTCTCGTCCGACTCTCGCCAGATCTACAAAGAGATGACCATAGGCACGGCAGCTCCCACACCCGAAGAGTTGGCAGCCGTGCCGCATCACTTCATCGGGTTCAAGAGCGTAACAGACTATTTCAGTGCCTCTGCATTCGAGGCTTTGGCAATGGAGAAGCTCTCCTCTTATTTCAAGCAGACACCCGTGGCTATCCTTTGCGGAGGTTCCATGATGTACACGGACGCACTCTGTTTCGGGATAGACGAGATCCCCGATGTAGATCCGGACATCCGCCGAGAGCTGTATGAACAATACGACAACGAGGGTATCGGGTTTGCCTTAAAGCAACTCGAAAAAGCAGATCCGGAGTATCTGACCAAAGTGGATCGGAACAACTACAAACGCATCCTCCACGCCTTGGAAGTCTATCTCACCACAGGTCTCCCCTTCTCCTCGTTTCATCGCCGGAGTGCCAAGCAACGCCCTTTCCGAATCATCCGTATAGGGCTCAACCGGGACAGGGCAGAACTCTACGACAGAATCAATCGGAGGGTGGACGAAATGGTTCGGAACGGACTGGTAGACGAGGTCAAGGCTCTTTTGCCCTACCGCACACTCAATGCCCTGAACACGGTCGGGTATAAAGAGATATTCGAGTATCTCGATGGGATATGTACATTGGAAGAGGCTGTGGCAAAGATGAAGAAAAACACCCGAACCTATGCCCGAAAACAGCTGACATGGTACAGAAAAGCAGAAGATATAGTATGGTTTTCTCCGGAAGACTTGGAGGAGATAAAATGTTACCTCTCTTCCCGGCTCGAAATAGAAGTATAAAAGAAAACAGAGAGAGAATATGAAGATTTCGACAGCAGAATTTGTTAAGAGCTGCAGCGCTCCATCACAGACGCCCAACAGCGACGGCAGACCGGAGTACGCTTTCATCGGCAGATCCAATGTGGGAAAGTCCACACTGATCAACATGCTTACCGGTAGAAAAGGGCTTGCCAAGACTTCACAAAAACCCGGAAAGACACAGCTTCTCAACTATTTCAACATCAACGACAGCTTCTACATCGTAGACCTTCCGGGCTACGGCTATGCCAAGACACCCAAAAACATCCGAGAGGGATTTCGTAAACTGATAGAAGGCTACATCTTAGGCTCGGAAGATCTTACCAATCTCTTCATCCTCATAGACTGTCGTCACGAACCGCAGAGTATAGACATCGCTTTCATAGAGCAGATGGGCGAGCATGGCATACCATTCTCCATCGTCTTCACAAAGAGCGACAAACTCTCCGAGACCAAGCTCCGGCAAAACATAGAGAACTACAAAAACGAACTGCTGAAAAGCTGGGAAGACCTCCCTCCCATCTTCATCACATCCGGCGAAAAGCTAAGAGGAGCGGACGAACTTTTGGAGTATATCGAAGAGATCAATCAAAGCATAAAGCAGAGGTAAAAAAGGGCGCTTCGGAGCGCACTTTTATATAAAAACGGACTCCCTGAAAATGCCTCCGAAATCCTCTTCTCCGAACCGGTTTCAGCTCGGAAAAATTTCTTTATTCTCCTAAATCTTTACATCTCAACCGAATACGAGAAATCGCGAATTTGGAAAAAATTTTTTCTCAGTCCGTTTCATGGGCGTTTTTCGCGTTAATTGGTGTAAATTTTAGCACCCAAACCTGTAAACGTTTCCTAATAAAGAAATCTTCCTTTTCAGGTGCTTTTTAGGGTAAAAACAGGTAATCGGTTGACATTTAGCGTTTTGATGATTTCGACTAAACACTTTAATCGAATCCGGTAAACGTATTAAATGAAATCAGTAAACGTGTTCATTGAAAAATTAAACACGTTAAGTCGAAACAATATGCTCGTTTAGCGTTTTGGGTGAATATGTGTCAAAAATAATGTTAATAAAACAGGGTGATTTAACAAATTCGGCACCCCTCTGAAAACACCACCTTCAATCAAAATAGAGAGAGCATTTCGAGAGGGGAAGCGATCGGGATGGAATATATAAAAATGAGCAAGAGGAGGTTGAATGAAAAAGGAAGAAAAGGAGGGGAACAGGATCGTATGGCTAATTGAAAAAAAAGTCGTACATTTGCAAGCCGATTATTATCAACCGGGACCCTATGGGTCTCTTTGTATGAACCGTTAGACCGGAGCAGATTTGCACAATGAGTGTGTCCGCTCGATGGCAAGAGAGCAAAGGTCGAACATTTTATTTACCAACAAAAAAGTTTATAGAAAGTGGATACTTTAAGTTTCAAGACCATTTCTGCAAACAAGGCAACTGTGACAAAAGAGTGGGTCGTTGTAGATGCAACAGGCCAATCTCTCGGAAGACTATGCTCTAAGGTAGCAAAGCTACTGCGTGGCAAGTACAAGCCGAACTTCACTCCACACGTTGATTGTGGTGATAACGTTATCGTTATCAATGCAGACAAAGTAGTTCTGACCGGAAACAAATGGACAGGTAGAGAGTACCTATCACACACCGGATACCCGGGAGGACAGAGATTAACGACTCCAAAACGCCTCATGGATAAGGGTGCGGACAGACTTTTCAGAAAAGTAGTAAAAGGTATGTTGCCTAAGAACCGTCTTGGCGACAAGATTATTAAGAACCTTTATGTGTATAGCGGAGAGGAGCATGCTCATCAAGCTCAACAACCTAAAAGCATAGACATCAACACTCTTAAGTAATTATGGAACAGATAAATGCTATAGGCCGTAGAAAAGCTGCAGTGGCACGTGTTTACGTAAAAGCAGGCAGTGGAAAGATTGTTATCAACAAGAAAGAGCTGGAACGCTATTTCCCTTCTTCTATACTACAATTCGTAGTAAAGCAGCCATTGGCTAAGTTGGAGGCTCTGGACAAGTACGACATCAAAATCAACCTTAAGGGTGGTGGTTTCAAAGGTCAAAGCGAAGCAGCCCGTCTGGCTATCGCAAGAGCTTTGGTGAAGATCAACCCGGAAGACAAACCAGCACTACGTGCAGAAGGATTCATGACTCGCGACCCACGTTCTGTAGAACGTAAAAAACCGGGACAACCTAAAGCTCGTAAGAAATTCCAGTTCAGCAAGCGTTAATATTACGGTACATTTTCCGAATATCAACCTTGGAGAACGAACTATTCAGTACAAAAATTATTTATTCAACCGTTTAGTATCTAAACTTGCAAGACATCGACCGAAAGGCAATCTACTTGCATGTTGAAAGTGTTAAACACAAAAAGAAAGTAAACGCAATGTCAAGAGTAACATTTGACCAACTATTAGAGGCAGGTTCGCACTTCGGACACCTCACAAGAAAGTGGAATCCTGCTATGGCGCCCTATATCTTTATGGAGCGCAACGGTATTCATATAATCGACCTACACAAAACAGTTGCCAAAATAGACGAGGCTGCTGAAGCCTTGAAAAAGATGGCTGCACAAGGCAAAACAATCCTTTTTGTAGCCACAAAGAAGCAAGCCAAAGAGACCGTAGCTCAATACGCTGAGTCTGTAGAGATGCCATACGTAGTGGAAAGATGGCCGGGCGGTATGCTTACCAACTTCCTTACTATCCGCAAGGCTGTAAAGAAGATGGACTCTATAGATAAGATGACAAAGGACGGTACCTTTGACAACCTTTCTAAGAGAGAAAAGCTCCAAGTGGAAAGACAACGCGCAAAGTTGGAACGCACTTTGGGTTCTATCTCAAACATGAGACGTCTTCCTTCCGCTCTATTTGTAATAGACGTTCTTAAAGAGCACATTGCCATACGTGAAGCTCAACGCTTGGGTATTCCTGTATTTGCAATCGTGGATACTAACTCCAACCCCGGAAACATCGACTACGTAATCCCTGCGAATGACGATGCTAAAGACTCTATCAGTGTTATCCTCAATGCAGTTTGCGAGGCTATCAAGGAAGGAAGTCTTGAGCGTAAGATCGAAAAGGCAGACGAGAAAAACGAAGAAGAAGCAACTCCGGTAAAAAGAGAAAGACGCACTCGTAGCGGAGCTCGTAGAGAGCGCACAAAACAAGAAGATAGCGAAGCACTTAACGCTCGCTTGGTAGATAAGTACGCTAAGAACAACGACGAAGAGTAATTTCAGACCCTTTCGCAGCAAAGCTGCAAGACTTAGACACTAAATAATCTTTATGATAGACGTACCTTTTCTACCGCCAACCGAGCAACAGAAAGGTACGTCTATCTTTTTCAAATAACGCTAAGAGCTTCCCCTATGCTCTTACGCAACAAAAACTTAAACGTATAACCCTTAATAATAAAGAGACAATGGCAGTTACAATGGCAGATATCGCCAAGCTCCGCAAAATGAGCGGTGCAGGTATGATGGACTGTAAGAAGGCACTCGAAGAAGCCAACAACGACTTCGACAAAGCGATGGAAATCATCAGAAAGAAAGGTCAGGCTGTGGCAGCAAAACGTTCGGACAGAGAAGCATCGGAAGGTTGCGTTCTTTCTAAAACAGAAAAAGGCTTTGCCGCTATCGTTGCTCTAAAGTGCGAAACAGACTTCGTGGCTAAGAACGAAGAGTTTATTAAACTGACAGAAGCAATACTCGACTGCGCTATGACCAATAAGCCAAAGACAATGGAAGAACTCGCTGCTCTTCCTATGACCGATGGTAGAAGCGTTGCAGAGCATATAACAGATAGAATCGGTGTTACAGGAGAGAAGATGGAGATCGGTTTCTACGAGTTTGTAGAAGCTACCGGCGTATCTTCTTACATCCACCCGGGTAACATGTTGGCTACCATCGTTGGTTTCAACGAAGAGGTAGAGTACCAGGTTGGACGCAACATCGCTATGCAGGTAGCTGCAATGAACCCTGTGGGTATCACTGCAGAAGATGTTCCTGCTAAGATTGTTGAGACAGAAAAAGAGATTGCTCGTGAAAAGGCAATAGAGTCCGGCAAGCCGGAAAACATCATCGACAAGATCGTTGAAGGTTCTCTGCAAAAGTATTTCAAGGAAAACACTCTTCTTTCTCAAGATAATATCAAGGACAACAAGCAGACTGTAGAGCAGTATCTTAAGTCTGAAAGCGCAACTCTTACGGTAACAAACTTCAAGCGCGTTACTTTGAACGTAGAGTAAGCACAGTCTGACATCATAACATCGGTGGCAATACTTCTTGCTGCGATCCTGAAACAAAAAAATCCTCTGCTCTTTCCGAGCGGAGGATTTTTTTGTTTACTATTCTATGCGAACAGCTTTAGAAGTTATGTTATACAGCTTTACTTCTTGTGTTAAACGTGTATAAAATTGGGAACCAAGGTTTGATCGGGACAAATCAAGGGCTGACTGCCACAAATCAAGCCTTGAAATTCAAGAACCAAACCCCGATTTATAGCAGTGAAAAGGTTTACCAAAACTTCTTGCACTGTATAAATCGGTTTCCAAATAGGTTTAATGAAACTTTCGTACCGGCTTATCTTACGACCATAGAGCAGAGAAGAGATCTCCTAAACAGAAAACGGGTGTGGCAGAAACCATATCCGCCACACCCGTTAATCTTGTTTATAATGAATTTTACTACCTCACCACGGCAGTGATATGCTTTTCTCTTGCAGGAATATCACCATCTTTTCCATACTCCGGAGAGTATCGTCCGAAAGGCATATCGGCAAGGATAAACCGGTTTGCCTTTCTGGCAGCGACGATCTTATCCGTTACGGCTGTGGAGATAGCACCGGCAAGCAGATCCACCAATCCGTTACCGGAATTGACGCTAAGGTCTACCGTTACATTGGCACTCTTTTGGAAGATGATCTCATCCGTCTTGGCGGACTTCAAGATATACTCCACCTCCACATACATCTGAGATAGAAGACTCGCCTTCTCCCACTTTTTTATTCGGGTGAACAGCACTGCATCCGTTCCGAAAAAGTCAAGAAACGGTTTCATGGAGCCTTCTACAAAAACCTCTGCATCGTTTGCACTCTCCTGTTGGAGCAGTTCCATGGAGAGAAATGGAGAGAATACGTAGTAGCCTCTCTCTGCCAAAGGCTGTGCAAGAGAGGTGAAGAAAAACTCCTTTGCTTCCACATGATTGGTCTCGTTGATAGGAGGCATGATAAGGATGGAAGCAGGTCGCTCTTCGTACATCTTCGGATAAGCGGTGCGTCTGGTAGTGGTGGTAACGCTGCAGGAGAGCATCAGCCAAGCCATCATGAGCAGTGCGGAGGCTCTTGCCATCCGCTTCGGAGAGAGGGTTATATGCTTTTTCATCTCTTCTTGTACTGTTCTACGATTCTACTTATATACTTCTTGCTCTCCGGGTATAGCTCCATCTCTTTTTCAAACATCTCTATCCCCTCCTCCACTTTATTCTGCTTAATGAGCACAAGAGCATACTCGGCATATATTCCGGGCGGCACTGTCCGACGAGATCCAAGCTGTCTCTCTATGATCTTTTTGTAGGTTGCGATCAGGGCATTCGTATCTTCTTCGGAGCGTGTCTTCATTGCCCTGTAAGAGGCATCCTCATAAGAGTACCAGCTGTAAAGGGATCTTGATGCTTCGCAAGAAGATAGCAGAAGCACCATGCCTGCCACACCTGCCATGAGAGCAGGCATTTTCTTTATCTTCATTTCGTTCGGCGGAGATTAAGGAAGCAATACGGTCTTGGAGCTTTGGGCTGAAACAAAGATTTGAAGCTCTTTGATCACCCTGCCGGAAGAAAGCGTGCGCAACACCAACGTGTGTCTTCCGGGCTTGATGGCTATTCCGGCTTTTTTCTTGCCCACGTGCTTCTCTTTGAGAACCTCGATATTGCCCGCGTGAACGCCATCCACCTCCACGGCGACCATTTCTCCCACATAGTTTTGAGCCGCTGCCACCACGACGTATGCCACATCGGCACGTCCGCCATGTATGGAAGAGGTAGAGCCGCAACCCGATAAACCCAATGCTGCCACTGCTACAAAAAGAGTGGCAAAAAGAAGTCTTATACTTTTCATCATCTTTGATATTTACTCTTTATCCTGTTCTTGAACGTAATATTTGTCGAGAGAGTTGAAGTCGAACGCACCCTCCACGATGGTTACAATGGCAAACTCAGTCATCGGCGTATCTCCTGCCACCATCTCTACCTTTATAACGGCTGTCTTCTTGCCCGGAAGCTCAAACTCCACACCCGTTTGAGGGTTCTTGACTCTCTTGCCACGAGTATAGACATCAAACTTATCGTTCACCTTCAGACCCTGAGAAGCTCCACCGGCAATAACGATGGCTTCGTTGTCCGCACTGATGAGATAGGTCTTCCAAGGCTTATCGGTACACTTGTTGATGATGTTCTCGACCAACTGATCTATGGCTCCGGATATTGCCTTGTCGCTAAGAGTGGCATCGTATCCGGCTTTCCCTCCAAATCCGAGCGTGGTCTTGGCTGTGGTTTCTGCGTACCCCTTGCCCTCTTCGGAGTAGATCACCATTCCTGTGGAGACGTCCACAATCCTGATACTTACGCCTGCCTCCACGATCTGACTCTTTTCGTTGGAAAACACCCCATCTTTACCGGTTACTTTACGACCAAACTCCGTGATGGAACCAAGTATCAGATAGTCCGCCCCAATCTTATGAGAGATGTTTCCCTTCTCTATCTCCGCCTGCACTTTGTCTATATCGGAGCGTTCGAGTAAGATGAACTTTTCGGAAGCCGTAAGCTTTGTGCTGAGGATGTCGAGCGCTTGCTTCGCCATGGGATCGTTCTCACGATTGTAGAAGATGCCCTTGCCGTACTGCGTTTCGTTGGAAAAACGACCGATGGCAACCTTCCACTTGAGGCTTCTTTCCGGCTTTTCCATACTCTTTTCACGGGTTGTCTCCTGCACTTGTGCGGCAAGAGGCGTTATACTGCTCCCGAACATGGGGATCAACATCAGTGATGCTCCCAAAACTAATTTCTTCATGATATTATCGGTATAAAAGTTAAGCGGGAATACACAGCGGTCTGCATATTCCCTGCTTGGTAAAAAACTTAAACGTTTACTGTTTCAACATCAATAGATATGAGCGTCTTTGTCTTTCATCTCATCCTTTGTGATCTTGTGGAAGTCCAGCTGTCTCCATGCGTAGAAGATGTACGCAAAGACAAAAGGAACCGCTATGGAAACATAAGCCATCACTTTCAGAGTGAACTCCGATGACGAACTATTGCCCAAATGAAGCGAGCTTTGAGGGTCCGCCAAAGAGGGATAATAGGCTGTATTGTTCCATCCGGCAAGCAAGAAAAGAACGAGCACCGTCAGCACCACACCCACTCCCTGATACCAGATACCCTTGTTGAAGCTCTTATCAAGTGCAGAACGACCGATGCCGTAAAGCACCAAGACCACTCCGATAAGGAGAACAACGATCAAGGCAGGTATGTCCAACAGGTTGTGAAGATACTTATACTCTTTGGGTTCAACAACTCCCGTCGTCGGATCCACAGCCCATCCTGTCGTTGTAAGAAGGAATGCAAGGAATGCAAGGAACGTGGCAAGGAAGATGACTGCATTGGGCAAGATGCTCTTGCGAGCACGAGCACGGAGAGCGTCATCGTCGATATTGTTGATGAAATAAAGCAATCCCGTAACGCGTGAAAGGAACAGCACCGCAATACCAAGGATGATATTCCATGGGGTACTCCAGATCGCCTCTAAGCCGTGAAAGCTATTGGTCCAGTAAGAAATGGTCGAATTGCCTATATTAACGAGATTATCCTTTTCCACCATAAAGTTTGCTCCGGTAAAGAATGTACCCACAGCAGTACCGATAAGCAACGGACCCATAATGCCATTGATGAACAGGAAGATTTGGAAAGTCTTAGATCCCCAGACATTACCCCGCTTGTTCTGATACTCATACGATACCGCCTGAATCACAAAACAGAGCAAGATGAGACTCCAAACCCAATACGCACCACCAAAACTTGTGGAGTAGAACAGAGGGAAAGAGGCAAAAAACGCTCCTCCGAAAGTTACCAACGTAGTAAATGTAAACTCCCACTTGCGTCCGACAGAGTTAATCAGCATACGTCTGTTGATAGGTTCTTTGCCTATCGTGAATATGAACGACTGCCCACCTTGAACGAACATAAGGAAGACAAGAAGTGCTGCAAGAAGCGAGATTACAAGCCACCAATAGTGTTGAAGAAATATATAAGAATCCATATTAGTCCTTTTTTCTGAATGATACGATAGGGTTTACTTGTTCTCTTGCTTATCTTCCAAGTTTGGTCCTTGCTTTATCGCCTTGAACATGATACCGAGTTCGGCAATGAGCAAGATACTGAAAAGGACAAGGAAGAGCGTAAACGTAACCTGAACAGATGTGGTAGAGAGTTTGGATACAGCGGCTTTCACCGGCAAAATATCCTGTATCGCCCAAGGCTGTCTTCCCAGTTCGGCTACGATCCATCCCGCTTGAGAGCAGAGATAAACCAAAGGAACGGAGATTATGGCAGCGTATCCGTACCACTTCACATGCTGCAAACGATTCTTCCGAATCATCCACAAAGAGAATGCAAACAGCAACAGGAACACAAATCCGAGTGTTACCATCACACGGAAGCTGTAATACAACAATGGAACGTGAGGGATAAGCTCACTCGGAGAGTCGAAATAGCCATATCCGAAATGCTTGAAGTTCTCTTCCAAAACAGCTCTATGCTCTGCCGCAGCGGCATCATCACGCTTTGCTTTTGCCTCTTTGTAGTGAGCCAAAGCGGTGATAGCCATCTTGCCTCTCTCTATACGTTCTGCCGCGGACGGGATCACCTCTCCGGTGTTGGAGGTATATCCTTCTATAATATCCTTAATGCCCGGAACGTAGCCGGAAGCAGTATGTGTACCGAGAATGGAGAGTCCGTAAGGTATCTCTATATTGAAAAGGAACGGATCCACATTATCGTTATAAGCTTTCTTGTTCGGATTTACGATTCCAACGGCACTGAGAGGCGCTTCGGTACGACCTTCATAGTAGTTTTCCATGGCTGCCAACTTCATCGGCTGGTATGTTCCGACCTGAACAGCGGATGTATGACCGGTGATGATGGTAAGAATCACAGCCAATGAACCGAACCACGAAGCGATGCGGATGCTCTCTATCGCAAAACGTTGCTGACGCTTGCGAAGAAGATACCAGCCCGAAATACCCACTACAACGATAGCACCCAATATCCAAGAAGATATAACGGTGTGCAAGAACTTGAACACTGCAACAGGCGAAAGTGCCACAGCCCAGAAGTCGAGCATCTCATTGCGGAAAGTATCGGGGTTGAAGTGCATCCCCACAGGGTATTGCATCCAGGCATTAGCCACCAAAATCCAGTAGGCGGAGAGCGTTGCTCCTATGATGGTAAGCCATGTGGAAGCGAGGTGAAACCGCTTGGAGACCTTGTCCCAACCGAAGAACATAACGGCAATAAAGGTAGCTTCCATGAAGAAAGCAAAGATACCTTCAATAGCCAAAGGCGCTCCGAAAATGTCTCCTACGAGCCAAGAATAGTTGCTCCAGTTTGTACCGAACTGAAATTCCAGAATAAGCCCCGTAGCGACCCCGATGGCAAAGTTTATACCAAAGATCTTTTGCCAAAACTTGGCGGTTTCTTTCCAAAAGTTGTCTCCGCTTCTGTAATACTTCGTCTCGGCAATAGCCATGACAACACCCATACCCAAAGTGAGCGGAACAAACAACCAGTGATAAATGGCAGTAAGAGCAAACTGAGCCCTTGACCAGTCTATCAATGATGTGTCTATCATTTCCATAAATTAAAATATATTAAGTTGATTACTATTAGTCCTTCTGATTCCGTGTCATCATCACCGTCTGTTGATAACCTCTTCGGTTACAAACTTGGCTTTTTCCTCAGGAGTCTCTGCTTTTCCGGATAGATAATTGGGGAAGAAAAACAGTTTAAGCACAAAAAACATGATGAACAGCTTGATTCCGATAATCATCCACAGGGTCTTGCCTAAGGTCATGTTTCGGAACCCATCCACATAAAACCGATACACACGAGTGAAAATATTTCTTTGCTTTGCCTCTCTCTCTTTTTTCATTCTTTGTTTAAGCTATTGTTAGAACACAAGTGCTAATTTATAAATACTCCACCATTCCTCCAAATATTAGTGCCCTGATATTCTGCTTTTTCGCTATTATTTGACCTTCCATCCCTGCCATCGGATGCTTTAGTTGTTGCCACTCTCTATTTCAGCCCCAATGGTTAAAGGCAAAAATGCTTTTTTCGGCACACCCAGACCACCATATTTTCTCTCCGAATCTACTCCTTTTTCCGGCAAAAAGGATGGGAGTAGGGATGGGATGTTTTATATAAAAATGGAGTCCGGGAAAGTTGCCGGATGATGCCGCTAGTCAAATCCGTTTTCAAGCCATCCCGACAAGAGAAAAGAGCAACACACTAACAATCAGAAGGATATAAAAATCTCGTTTTCGGGCACAACTCTCCTCTCGATCGGTTTCAGAGCCGTTTTTCGAGTTAATATAGCTGAAAATATCGCCCCTCTCATGCAAACAATTCTTAACGACAAAATCCCCCTCAAACAGCCCCGAAAAGGGGCAAAAAAAAGCTAAACCATTTACAAACAACGGATTAGCTAAAAATCCTAAACACTTTAATTGAATCCGGTAAACGTATTCAATGAAATCGGTAAATACGTTTACCGATTTCGTTGAATACTTTAAGCCGACAAAATATACTGCTTTATCGTTTTGAGTAAACCTGCATCGAAAATGGTGTTAATAAAACAGCCCGAATTTAACAGTTCGGTCGCGCTCTGAAAACACCCCTTCCGAGCAAAATAGAGAGCGAGAAAAAAGTGAGCATTTTTCGGGATGGAATATATAAAAATAAGATCCCCGAAAAGGAGAAATCACACTCACTTTTCGGGGATCCGTATTGCCTTAAATCTTTCGGCTCGTAGGGTTACTCTTGTGCATATTCTGCCATTCCCTGCTCGTAGCTGTTGTTGCCACGAGAGTCTATTGCCACTATCACGGGAAGCTCTTCCACGTAAAGTTCTCTAATGGCTTCCGGTCCGAGATCTTCAAAGGCAATCACTTTGGCACTCTTTACACTCTTTCCCATCAGTGCAGCCGCACCGCCTATTGCAGCGAAATAGACACCGGTATGCTTCTTCATGGCATCCACCACAGAGTGATGACGAGATCCTTTGCCTATCATCACCTTGAGACCTTTGGAGATCAGGAGTGGAGAGTAAGCATCCATACGTCCGCCGGTGGTAGGGCCTACCGAACCGATCGGCTGCCCCGGTTTGGCAGGACATGGACCTGCATAGTAGACGGCTTGCCCGTTAAAGTCGAACGGCATATCTTCTCCCCGCTCTATCATCTCGCATAAACGCTGATGAGCAGCATCGCGTGCCGTGTAAATAGTCCCTGTAATGTAGTACATCTCTCCTGCTTTCAGGGATGCCAGAAGAGCGTCCGTAAACGGAGGTTCTATAATCTTCTTCATCGCTTTGATATATTGCCGGGTGCGTCGTACACCCTTTGGTTTCCATATATAACCCATTGCGCCCCGGAGCTATCTCACGATATCTCGCACCCAATGTCTTATCGCAGGAACAAAGGTACAATTTATCCCTCAGAGGATAACCGTAGGAGGAGACACTTTTTTTTCCTACTTTTGTGGTTGCATCTTTATACGGCAGCACAAGGTTACCCATGAACAAAGGCACACCATATATCATCTTGGTAGGTTGTATAGTCCTCGCTCTTACGCTTCTCTCCATTCCGGCAAGAGGAGCAAAGGGAAAAGAGGGCAGGCCTTATACATCCTATCGCTGGGAAGATAGTGTAAAGCAGGAGGACACAATGGCAAAGATCACGGCTCGCAAAGCGGACTCTCTGCCCGTCAAAGCCATAGAAGGCGACTCCTCTGCACGGCAGACCGCTCCGAAAGACAGCCTTCTGAAAGAAACCGTGGCGAAAGACAGCACGGGATCATCGGCGAAAGAGAAAAAAGATAGCGTTGCAGCCGGGAAAGCTGTCTCTACCCGAAAGAAGAGAGGACCTCGTCCGCAGAGTGCTCCATCCGATACCACCGAGCAGTCCGAAGAGACATTCACGGCTCCGATAGAGTTTGAGGCATCGGACTCCACGATAGTATTTCCTAAAAAGAACATGGCTCGTCTGTACGGTAACGCGCAGGTGAAATACACCGAACAAGAGCTTACCGGAGACTATATCCGTATGCTCATGGACAGTGCCTCGGTCTATGCTACGTACAGAGATGTTCCAGATTCGGTGAAAGCCAATACGGAGATCAACTATCCTAAGTTCAAAGACGGCGAACAGAACTATGAAGCCAAGACGATGAACTACAACTTCCGTAGCAAAAAAGGGTACACGACAGACATCGTAACCCAACAAGGCGAAGGCTTCATCATCGCAAAGAAAACTAAGAAGCGGGAAGACGGCAGTATGTTCATGCAGGGAGCAGAGTACACAACCTGCGACAATCATGACCATCCTCACTTCTACGTCTCCATCACAAACTCTAAAGTGAGACCTCAGAAGAACCTCATCTCCGGACCGTTGTACCTTGTCATCGCAGACGTTCCGCTTCCGCTGTTTCTTCCGTTCGGGTTCTTCCCGTTCTCCAAATCGTATGCAAGCGGTATCATCATGCCCTCTCCGGGAGAAGACTCAGAGCTTGGATTCTATATGCGAAACGGGGGATACTACTGGGCTATCAACGATTACGTGGATCTCCAAGTAACGGGAGACATCTACTCGTTAGGCTCTTGGGCGGTGAATGCACAGTCCAACTACGCCAAGCGATACAGATACTCCGGCAGCTTCGACGCCAGCTATCTCAATACTGTACGTGGAGACAAGCTCTCAGGAGACTATAACAAGATCAACAACTTCCGTATATCTTGGCAGCACAGACAGGATGCCAAAGCGAATCCATACCGTACACTGAGTGCAAACGTCAACTTCTCGACCTCCACCTATAACCATAACAATCTGGATGCGCTGTATAATCAGGCAAGAATGGGAGAGAATACGAAAAGCTCCAGTATCAGTTTCACGCAACGTTTTCCCAATAGTCCCATCACCATAAGCGGGTCTATGGATATTGCTCAACGCTCGCAGGACAGTACCATATCGCTTACACTGCCCAACATATCCATAAGTATGAGCCGCATCTATCCGTTCAAGCGCAAAAAGCCGATAGGGAAAGAACGTTGGTACGAAAAGATTCAGCTCTCTTACGATGGTCGCATACGCAACTCGATCACCACGAAGGAGAATAAGCTGTTCCAGTCCAGCCTGGTGAAGGATTGGAACAACAGCTTCGAGCATTCCATTCCGATAAGTGCATCATTCGACTTGTTCGATTACATTAAGATCAGTCCCTCCTTCAGCTATAAGGAGCGTTGGTTTACAAGAAGGATAGAAAAAGCATTCGATCCGGCTAAACAACGTGTCGTGGTATCCGATACAACCTACGGGTTCAATCGTGTTTACGACTTCAACACTTCGATATCCGCCTCCACAACGATATACGGATTTTGGAAGCCTCTTCCGTTCTTGGGCAAAAAGCTGGATATGATACGGCACAGGCTCGAACCCTCTATCTCTTTCTCCTGGCACCCGGATTTCGGAGATCCGTTCTTTGGATTTTGGAAACCTATACGCTATCAGACTCCGGATGGTAAGCAGATGGAGGAGTTTTATTCGCCATTTGAAGGACAGGGTGTTCCCAATAGAGGAAAGTTCGGAGGCATAAGTTTCAATCTCTCTCAAAATATTGAAGCGAAACTGCGAGACAGCAAAGACTCCACCTCTTTCTATAAACGAAGCATCATAGATAACCTGTCTACCGGAATAAGTTATAATATGGCAGCGGATTCGCTAAACTGGAGCGACATCAATGCCTCAATAGCTTTAAGGTTTACAAATACCATAGCTCTCCGTCTCGGTGGTAGCTTTGAGACTTATCTCTACGACTATGAAAAGAATGGAGATAATATCCGTCCGTACAAGACGAATAAGCTACGTATCCTCAATGGTAAAGGCTTTGGGCGTTTCAGGGGAACCAGTACTTCGTTCTCTTACAACCTGAATCAGGATACGTTCAAAAGTATTGCCGACTTCTTCTCGGGCAAGAAAAAGGACAAAGATGACGGAGATAAAAAGGGAGAGAGCGGCAGTTCGAGCTCCCGTGAAAGCGGTATGGACAGCATGGGATCGGGTATGGGTCGAGGTCAGGAACAGGATGGTTCTCTCAAGCGATCACGCTCCAATGATCTGGGTGAATACGATTCCAACGGCTATCTGAAGAGTGATATGAAGTGGAATCTCGGCTTCAACTACTCCATCAGCCTCGGTTACAGCAACGAGTTCGACACTCGGATCAAAGAGTTTAAGTATCAGCTCCGGCACGACCTCTCGCTTAACGGACAGTTTAACCCGACCAAGAACTGGAACTTCAACTTCTCGGCAAACTACAATTTCGAGTTGAAGAAGATCACCAACATGTCTTGCAACATCACGAGAGACCTTCACTGTTGGTCGCTTACAGCAAGTTTCATTCCGATAGGGCCGTATAAATCGTACAACTTTACCATTCAAGTAAAATCAAGTCTATTACAAGATCTAAAATATAAACAGAGTGACACCCCAAAATTCAACACCGCAGAATCCTGGTATTAACCCGGATGAACAACTTCCTATTCAGCAAGAAGAACATCTTTATACCATTTATCCTCCCACTCCTTACCCGAAAACCAAAAACCTTGCACCCGTATGGGTGGCATTGGTTACACTTGTAGGAGTTTATCTGATACTTACTTTCCTCGCTGCTCCACTCATAGTCGGGCTGGATTTTATACTCATGGCGAGTATAACCTCAACCCTATTGGACAATATCATTGTAGCTATCGGTTCTTTCCTTTTGCCCGCAATTGCCCTGAACTATCTTCACCTTAAAGGCTATGGCAATAAGATATTCACCGCCAAGCATGAACAGAAAAAGGGGATGCTTGGGATAGTAATCGCCGCCATAGCCTTAACGATTATTATATCCACTCTTCTGGCTCAAACGATAGAGAAGATCCCTATTCCCGAATCGCTTAAAGCCATACAAGAGTTTTTATCGGAGCCGAATAAGCTGATCTCCGAAATGGCATCAGCGGCCAAGAAGAGCCCTTTTGCCGTGGATCATATTATGTTTTTTGTACTCATTGTAGTACTGGCAGCAGTGGGAGAAGAGTTCTTCTTCAGAGGGATATTGCAGGGTTACTTATATAAAAAGAGCGGAAGAGTACACATGGCTGTCTGGGTTACGGCTGTCATTTTCAGCATCGGGCATCTCGAATATGTAGGTTTCCTCTCTCGTATATTACTCGGAGCCGTTGCAGGCTATACGGCTGTGTATGGTTCTCTGCGCCTTGCCATTCTGGTGCATGCCATCAATAACTTTATCGCATGGATGGCTCTCTATACTTTACCGGAAGATTTCGACTTCTCACCTCTACCGGAACAGCCTCTCCTCTACTACTCTCTACTGGTCGTGGCGGCTATAATATTGATGTTCCCTCTATACCGAGTGATCAAGCGAATGCAAAGAATATCGCATGATTCTTGCATTTCCGGGAAAGAAAAAGTAATTTTGTAGTACAAAGAGGTCATAGATAAACCCTTAGGGGTAAAATATAAGCTACGTCGGGCGATCGGGAAACTCATCAATTATTACAAATTCCGAGATAAGCAGTATATCGTAATGGCGGGCCGCACCTTCGGGCATTGCTTGCAATGATAACAGCGGATTACAAAGCGTTTACTGCCCTCAAATCCTATCTTTCGGAGTTTTTACGTTATCCTCCGGCGTGGCTTTTTTATATACCAAAGGGGTGTACCGAGTCTCGGACTTGGTACACCCCTTTGTTGTATTGCGTGCGAAGGTTCGCCCACCTACTATATGTGATCTCCGTACATTCGTCGGATATAGTTCTGATACTCTCCGGATGTTATGTTGCGTAGCCATTCCGTCTGCTCCAGATACCACTCCACCGTGTAGGCGATGGCTTCCTCGAAAGAGACGGAAGCACTCCACCCCAGCTCTCTTTGCAGCTTTGAGGAGTCTATTGCATATCTGGTATCGTGCCCCAACCTGTCGGGGACGTGAGTAATCAAGCCGAGCGACTCACCCTCTGCTCTTCCGAGCTTACGATCGACCAGAGCAACAAGAAGCCGAACCAGCTCTATGTTGGTCTTTTCATTCCCTCCGCCGATGTTGTATGTACTTCCGGGCTTTGCGCTGTGCAGTATCAAGTCCAATGCCTTGACGTGATCCACCACAAAGAGCCAATCCCTTATCTGCTGTCCGTCACCATAGACAGGGATCTTCTTCTGCTCGACAATGTTCTTGATCACAAGGGGGATAAGCTTCTCCGGAAACTGGTATGGTCCGTAGTTGTTACTGCAATTGGATATTGCCACAGGCAGACCATAAGTGTCTGCATAAGCACGGACGAAATGGTCGGAAGAGGCTTTGCTGGCAGAGTAAGGAGAGTGAGGCTCATACCTGTTCTCCTCCGAAAAAGCAGGATCCGACGGCAACAGCGAGCCGTAAACCTCATCTGTGGAGACGTGCAGAAAGAGACGGGAAGCATCCTTAATATCTTTCCACGCTTTACGAGCGGCATTCAGAAGTGTTACCGTTCCCAGAACATTTGTCCGGACGAATGCCAACGGGTCATGAATACTTCTGTCCACATGGCTTTCGGCAGCCATATTCACCACATGAGTGATGCCGTACCGGTCAAACAAGCTGTCAAGCAGCGAAGCATCCTCTATACTTCCATGTACGAAAGTGAGATTGGGCTGCTGCAACAGCGGCTCTATGTTCTGTAAATTTCCTGCATAGGTGAGAAGATCCAAACATACAAAATGATACTCCGGATATTTGGGTATCATGTAGTGCAGAAAATTGGATCCGATAAATCCGGCTCCACCCGTAAGGAGAATAGTCTTCTTGTCCATATTCCAAAGTTAAGCATTATCTTTGCATCCGCATATAGAACGAGCTATTTGGCAAAGCCCTTTTGCCGTGATGCTTTTCCGGCTCCGATGATCAGAGCCGTCTGTTCTACAGTTATTCCTAACATTGCAAGAGAGGATGTCTGGTCCGAGCAAGCTAAAAGAGAAAGATCTCACAACCGGAGACAATATCGCTTCACAAATCGTACGTTTGGCTCTACCCATATTGGGTACATCTTTCGTACAGATGCTCTACAACTTTACGGACATGGCTTGGCTGGGGCGTCTCAGCAGCGAAGCAGTATCTGCTGTCGGGGCTGTGGCTCTCTATGGTTGGCTGGCAGGCTCTTTGGGACTGCTGACAAAGGTCGGAAGCGAAATCACGATAGCTTACTTCCTTGGCAAAAAGGAGTTCAAAACCGCCTCTCACTACGCCTCTACGAACAGTACCATAGCTTTCTTGTCGGGAGCGTTGGTAACGATTCTCTTCCTTCTCTTCACTCCCACCCTTCTATCCATATACACTCTCGGAGACAGCATAGCCCGGACGGCTGCCGAGTACATGAGGATATACTCTCTCGGATTTCCGTTTTTCTTCATGACGTATGCCTTTACCGGTGCTTACAACGCTTGCGGACACAGCAAACGTCCGTTCATGATCAACTCCATAGGGCTTATAGCGAACATCATTTTAGACCCGATATTCATCTTTGTACTCGATCTCAAGACCGATGGAGCGGCTTATGCCACCATCATTTCCGAGATCTTGGTTTGGGTTCTCTTCTACTACTTCCTCCGCGAGCGGGATCACTTGCTCGGACGCTTCCCTTTCGTCACCAAGCTGAAGTGGGAAACCTGCCGGCGCATCATTAAGATAGGAGCTCCTCCATCGGCTCAGAGTGCGCTGTTTGCCTTCATCAACATGTATATGGGTCGCATTGCCTCTCTTACGGCAGGGCATATAGGGGTTCTCTCCATCACTTCCGGCGGACAGATCGAGGGTATCACTTGGAACACGGCACAAGGCTTCTCTACCGCTTTGGGGGCATTTATCTCCCAAAATTATGCGGCTCAGGCGATGGATAGAGTGAAAAAAGCGTTCCGCTCCACGCTGATCATAACCTCCCTGTTCGGGGTGTTCACCACCATTCTGTACGTCTTCTTCGGAGAAGAGATCTTTGCGATAATAGTCCCCGACCCTGTTGCGTACATTGCCGGAGGGGTCTATCTGAGGATCAACGGCTTCTCGCAGCTCTTCATGATGCTGGAAATCACAACGCAGGGATTCTTTCACGGCATCGGGCGAAGCACTATACCTGCCGCCGTGAGTATCTTTGGCAATCTTGTCCGTATCCCGTTGGCATATACCATTCTCTACTTCTATCCGAGCATAGAGGGCTTATGGTACGCCATAGCGATCTCCACTACACTCAAAGGGCTAACCCTCTTCTACATCCATCTCAGAGTGCAACGCTCTCTTGTTGCACCCGAATAAACGCTCCTTTTTCCTGCTTCCCGGAGGGACTCTAACGCCATGACATCTGACGTGTTGTGTGGAAAGAAATGCGTCCGAATGCTTTTACAACATCTCCTGAACGGGATAAAAAGCTTCTCTGATGCTTTATGAAATGAGAAATCGAGGCTTGATTGGTGTGGTTCAAGATTTGATTTGTACGGTTCAGGGCTTGATTTATAAAAATCAAGAGTCGGTTTTCACCAATCGCGCTTTGAATGAAAGTTGTCGATAGGTTTAGCGGAACTATTTAACAGGTATAGCCACTCTTTTATACCGCTTTATCCTCTGTTCCAAACAGCCTTTCGAGATCCGGACTATATATAAAAACCCCATCTTACGCTTCTCTGTCGGATGTACACAAGGTACAAGAAGTATAAGATGGGGCTTTTTGTATCGAGCTTCTAAAAGCTCATCGGAAAGCAGCATTAGGTTCTCTCCGATAAGCTCTACAAAGCCTTGTATCAGTCTTCAAGAGGTCTGAAGTCGCTCTTTTCGGCTCCACAGATAGGACATACCCAATCATCGGGAATATCTTCAAAAGGAGTGCCTGGAGCGATACCTCCGTCAGGATCACCTATCTCCGGATCATAAACCCAGTCGCAAGGCTCGCAAACATACTTTTTCATTTTCATTTTTGTTATAAAAGATTCAACATAGATGCACCGATGGTGCACTTTAGTAATACAATCAACTTTCGGCAAAGATATAGAAAATCTATTGCTTGTACAATATACAAAGAGAGACGACACTGTCGCCTCTCTCTGTAAAAATCTTTACCAAACCAATACCCTCTTCTCAGGGGCAAGATACATGGCGTCGCCCTCTTTGATTCCGAAGGCTTCGTAGAATGCCGGGATGTTTTTGAGTGTTTGGTTCACTCTCCATTTACCAAGGCTGTGAACATCGAGCTTGGTGAGCCTCAAGATCTCTTCCTTTCTGATGTTTTGTCCCCACAGACGAGCGTAAGCAATGAAGAAGCGTTGATCCGCGGTTTGTCCTTCTATGAGAGGATCTTTTTCGGGCATATTGTTCTTCATTGCCATGTGTGCCACCAAAAGTCCTCCCTGATCCGCGATGTTTTCTCCGAGGGTCAGCTGACCATTTGCACGCACATCGTCCGCAACGACAATCTCATCAAACTGCTTCACAAGCTCTACGGATGCTTCCTTGAACTTCGCTTCATCTTCCGGCTGCCACCAGTTGGAGACATTTCCATCCTTATCGAAGTTGCGTCCCTGATCGTCAAATCCGTGAGTCATTTCATGGCCGATCACAACGCCTATTGCACCATAGTTCACCGCATCATCCGCTTCAAGACTGAAGAATGGAGGTTGAAGAATACCTGCCGGAAAGCATATCTCGTTTGTTGCGGGGTTGTAATAAGCGTTCACTTCATGCGGATTCATCAACCAGCGCTCCTTATCTACAGGAGTACCGAAGTCTTGATCGTTCTTTCCCTTTTCAAACATAGCTATATTTTTGATATAGCCATAAAGAGAGCCGGTATCTTCTTTTATCCCCTCATAAGTGTCCCACTTTTCGGGATAGCCTATCTTCACACGGAAGGTGCTTAGCTTTTCCAAACCCTTTTGCTTGGTCTCTTCGGTCATCCATTCGAGGTTTTGGATGCGTTGTGCAAGCGATTCTTTCAAGTCTTCCACGAGGTTAAGCATACGCTCTTTTGCCTTCGGAGGGAAGTAGGTCTTGGTGTACTCTTGAGCCACAACATGTCCGAATGAGGAGTTTACCAGCTGAACAGCACTCTTCCAACGAGGCTGCATCTCTGTACGTCCCCCCAAGATGCGTCCGTGAAACTCAAAAGAGGCTTTGCGGAAATCGTTGCTCAAGAACGAAGCAGCGTCATCCAAAAGAATCCCTTTGAGGTAAGTGATCGCTCTATCCAAAGGAAGCTCTTGGAACCACTTGTCGAAGCTGTTGAAGTAACCCTCTTGAGCCACATTGATGGTCTCGAATCCGGCAACGGCTTCACGAGGAGCAAAGTAACGCTCGAAAGGGAATTGGAAAGAAGAGATGAGCTTCTTTCTGGTGTACTTGTTGTAGTTCTTGTGAGTGTCTCTAAGCTCTATGCTGCTGTAATGCATACGTGCAAGCTCTGTCTCTACCTCCAATACCGTTTTGGCTTTCTCCTTTGCAGCTTCCGGCTCTATGCCTTCTGCCAACACGAAAAGAGAAGAGAGATAGTCTATATAAGAGTTTTGAAATTTATCCAGACTCTCTTGTTCGAGGTAGTAGTCCCTATCCCCCATTATGAGTCCGCCTTGAGTAAGATGCAGGATATTGGTGTTGCTGTCTTCATTATCCGCATAGACATAGTCCGAGAAGAACGGATTGTCGCCATGAAGATTGGCTTCTGCAAGATAGGCAACAAGATCCTCCTTGGAAGAGAGAGCATTGATCTTTTCAAGATCCTGCTGTATGGGAGCGGCACCATCGGCATTGAGCTTTGCGCTATCCATAGCCATATTGTAAAGGAGTGCCGCTTTATAAGCGTCCGTTCCGGGCTGAATATCTCCACTGCTCATACTTGTGATGATGCGGCGGACAATATTTTGCGCACTGTCTCTGAGTACATCAAACGTGCCGTAGCGACCATATTCGGGTTTAAGCGGATTTGCCTCCATCCACTCCGTATTCACGAAGGCGTAAAAGTCTTCTTGAGGTTCCGGCGTGACTTTCTTCTTGGTGCATCCTGTGAGGATAAAAGATGCAACCACTCCTGTAAAAAGAATCTGTTTAAGGTTCATGATTTTTCTGTTTAAGTTATCTGAATGTAGAAAATATATTTGTGCTCTTTTCAATATAAGCAATTTACGTTTCAAAAGTACAAAAAATAGTCGCAGGCTATAACTGGTATCTTTAAGAATAACAACCCTTTTTCAGTAATAAAATGCCATTCAAGAGAACATTTATATTTAATTACGATATTCTTTGTTAATCAAATATCTTTTTGTATATTAGGGGCATCACCAAAAGTTATCTGCTATGAAAGTGCATGAGACATCGTATAGAGAAGAGTTTCTATTGAATCATGTTTCTGTAAAGAGCCTATGGAATCAGATCTCTACATCTAAAGGATTAGCAGATTGGTTTGCGTACAATGTGGAGAGGAATGCGGATCAGTTTATATTCTTTTGGGATAAGAAGAACATGTCAACAGCATTGCTCATAGTCTCCGATCCCGAAAGATTTATCTCCTTTCAGTGGGAAGACGAAGCTCCGAACAGTCAAGAAGCGCGCTATCTGTCCTTTGAGATCATTAAGGCAGAAATATCCGGAGCGGTCTCTCTACTCGTAAGAGATGATGCTCTTTCCACAGAAGATCCAAGTGCCGATGCTATCTGGAGCAAGCACATATCACAGTTGAAGAAAAGCCTTGGCTTGATGTGATTACTCTTCGAAAGTATCTCTACCGGAGATAAAAAAGAAACAAACAAACGGCTGATAAGAGCCAAAACAGACCGCCGAGACTTTTACGAAAAAAACAATGATCTTATGCAAAAAACCGATACAGATGCAACCACATCCGTATCGGTTTTCCTATTATTCTCCGAGAAGCTTTCGCTTCCGGTCCGAATTACTTGCGAACTACTCTCTTGTAGCCATACTGAGCAAGTTCACCAAGCTCTTCTTCTATGCGAAGAAGCTGGTTGTACTTAGCCATACGGTCCGAACGGCTGAGAGATCCGGTCTTAATCTGTCCGGAGTTTGTAGCCACTGCGATGTCTGCAATGGTTGAGTCTTCAGTTTCGCCCGAACGGTGAGAAGTAACGGTAGTATAGCCGTGACGGTGTGCAAGCTCTATGGTATCCAATGTTTCGGATAGCGTTCCGATCTGGTTCACCTTAACAAGAACAGAGTTAGCGCATCCCAACTCGATACCCTTGCGTAGGAACTCTACGTTGGTAACGAACAGGTCATCACCCACAAGCTGTACCTTATCGCCTATTTCGGCTGTAAGCTTAGCCCATCCGCTCCAGTCGCCTTCGTCCATACCGTCTTCAATAGAGTCAATAGGATACTTAGCCACAAGCTCTTTAAGGTATGCCACTTGTTCGTCAGAGCTACGCTTGGCGCCTTGAGGGCCTTCAAACTTAGAATAGTCATATACACCATCTTTGTAAAACTCTGAAGCCGCACAGTCCAAAGCGATACGAACATCTTCCCCCGGCTTGTAACCTGCCTTGCGGATAGCTTCCATGATAGACTCGAGAGCATCTTCCGTACCGGAAAGAGCAGGAGCAAAACCACCTTCATCACCTACTGCGGTAGAGAGGTTACGGTCATGAAGCACTTTCTTAAGGGCATGAAAGATCTCGGCACCCATACGCAAACCTTCACGGAAAGAAGGTGCGCCCACAGGGCGAATCATAAACTCTTGGAATGCGATAGGCGCATCGGAGTGAGAGCCACCATTGATGATGTTCATCATAGGTACAGGCAATACATATGTGTTAGTACCACCGATGTAACGGTACAACGGCATACCGAGATACTCTGCTGCTGCCCTGGCTACTGCAAGAGATACACCAAGCATGGCATTTGCTCCGAGTTTAGACTTGGTCTTAGTGCCATCGAGCTCCAGCATTACGCGGTCTATCTTTCTTTGTTCAAGTACAGAGTAGCCTATAATTTCCGGTGCAATCACAGTATTGATATTCTCTACTGCCTTAAGTACACCCTTTCCGAGATAGCGGTTCTTGTCTCCGTCTCTAAGCTCAAGAGCTTCATTCTCACCTGTGGATGCTCCCGATGGAACAGCTGCACGTCCCATTACGCCGCATGCCAAGTGTACATCTACCTCTACTGTTGGGTTACCTCGCGAGTCTAACACTTCGCGTCCGATTACTTTGATTATTTCCATAAAAATGTTTTTAGTTTGAACTACGACATTTATCTCTTTTATATCTGTTCAAAGATAGTAATATTTGTCGAGACTCTCCCTATTATTTACTTTATTACACCCATCTCTTTGCCCACTTTGATGAAAGCGGCGATGGCTCTGTCCAGTTGCTCTTGAGTATGAGCAGCAGAAAGTTGCACACGGATACGTGCTTCGCCTTTCGGCACTACCGGATAGTAGAATCCTGTTACGTAGATACCCTCCTCCAACAGACGGGCTGCGTAGTCTTGCGAAAGCTTGGCATCGTACAGCATGATGGCACATATCGCACTCTGTGTAGGCTTGATGTCGAAGCCGGCATCCACCATTCTTGTGCGGAAATACTCTACATTGGACATCAGAGTGGTGTGTAGCTCATCGCTTTCGTTCAGCATCTTGAACACTTCCAAAGATGCTCCCACCACTGCGGGAGGTATAGAGTTGGAGAAGAGATAAGGACGGCTTCTCTGGCGAAGCATGTCTATGATCTCTTTAGGACCGGTTGTAAACCCTCCGATAGCACCTCCGAATGCCTTTCCGAGCGTACCGGTGTGGATGTCTATACGTCCGTAGCAGTCGTACTTCTCTGCCACACCTCTACCGGTGGCACCTACCACTCCGGCGGAATGACACTCATCCACCATCACAAGAGCATCGTACTTCTCTGCAAGATCGCATATCTTGTCCATAGGGGCTACGTTTCCATCCATCGAGAAGACACCGTCCGTAACGATGATGCGATGGCGTTGGGCTTGAGCCTGTTTGAGGCACTCTTCCAGCTCTTCCATGTTTGCATTGGCAAAGCGATACCTTTTGGCTTTACACAAGCGCACTCCGTCGATGATGGAAGCGTGGTTGAGAGAGTCGGATATGATGGCATCCTCTTCTCCGAAGAGCGGTTCGAAGACACCGCCGTTGGCATCGAAGCAGGCAGCATAAAGGATTGTGTCTTCTGTCTTGAAGTAGCGAGCGATCTCCTGTTCCAGCTCTTTGTGAAGATCTTGCGTACCGCAAATAAAACGTACGGAGCTCATACCGTAACCGTGGCTTTGGATAGCCTTGATGGCTGCATCCTCTACTCTTTTATTGTTACTGAGTCCGAGGTAGTTGTTTGCACAGAAGTTCAGTACGCTCTTTTCTGTTCCGTCCGCGCCTTGAACCTTAATTTCAGAATACTGAGGAGTGGTGATGATTCTTTCATTCTTGTACAGACCTGCAGCTTTAATCTCAGAAAGCTCACCTTGCAAGTGCTGTTTCATTTTTCCAAACATAAATCTTAGGTTATTTTAGGTAAATATTATTTTGCATCAAACTTATTTCCCGCCTCCTGCACCTCTGCATAAGAGGGGATGGAGCGGAGCATCTCGAACGGCTCTTCCGGCGTAAGACGGCGAAAGCAGGCTATCCTCTTCCCGTTGGTAATGATGATGTAGAGCACGCCCAACGCAGCATTGTACCGCAATGCCTGCTCCAAAACCTCCGGCGTAAGGGCTACGCTCTCCGCCTTATACTCTATCAAAAGAAGCGGACGAAGGGAGTTATGATACACCACCGTATCTGCCCGGCGAGAGAGTTTTCCCACCTGCAACGACACTTCATTCGCCATGAGAGCAGGCATATAGCCGTAAGAAGAGATGAGCAGATGCACAAACCTCTGCCGGACATACTCTTCCGGAGTGAGAGCAACGTATCTGCCACGAAGGCGGTCAAAGATCTCTCTTTTTCCATCCCCGACCAGCCGGACTCTCGGCATTGTCTCTTCACTTTGGCTCATCTTCTTATTCTACGCTCCGCAGTTGGTAAAAAATACTCCGTTACGAGTACGAAGTTAGGAAAAAACATTGTAACAGACCTGCTTTGAGAGAGTAGATTCTTCTCTCTTGAAAGGAAAGAAAAAGAGCCGAGCCCGAATACTCCGAAATGGAGCAAAATAAGACCGATCAGGGTCGGTATGTTTTATATAAAAACAGTGTTTCGGAACGGTTCCGGAAGCCTCTTCTCTTTTTCCGCTCTGGAGGCTCATCTGTTCTGACAAAATACATAACAACCTATCAATGAAAGAAATAGAGAAAATCTCAAATTCGGAAAAAATTTTTTCTCAGTCCATTTCATGGGGCTTTTTCGCGTTAATAGCTGTGAATTTTAACACCCCTACCTGTAAAGAAAATCTAATAAAGAAATTTGCATTTTCAGGTGCTTTTTAAGGCAAAAACAGGTAAATGACTGATTATTAGCGTTTTGATGTTTTTGGCTAAACACGTTAATCGAATCCGGTAAACGTGTTAAGTGAAATCAGTAAACGTGTTCGTTGAAAAATTAAACACGTTAAGCCGACAAAATATGCTCGTTTAGCGTTTTGGCTTAACAGGTATCGGAATTTGTGTTAATAAAACAGCCCGAATTTAACAGTTCGGTTGTGCTCTGAAAACGACCCCTCCGATCAAAATAGAGAGCAAGAAAAAAGTGAGCATTTTTCGGGATGGAATATATAAAAACAGCCCTCCGAAAAGAGAGCCGAAAGAGGATATTTTTCCCCGTAAAAGGAGAAAGGGATAAAGCACAAAAGGGTAAAACGAATACGAGGTAAAGAATTTTCATCCTCTACCTCATATCGGGGGAGCGGGGGGATTACTCCCTCCCTCTCCAAGTTTTAACTTTAATCTTGATGCAAAGATAGAAATATTTTTTTACAAACACAAAATCCACAACAAAATGAATGCGCAAGATATAGACCTTTCGCACAGAGAGAAGCGGAGGTTTTCACTATATTTGTTGGGGAATAAAAGATTTATCTCAAACCTCAAGAGATATGCCATATATTGAAGATTACGAAAAAGTGATGGCTCTTATCTCCCCCGAAAAGAGTCCGAACCTCTACATACTCGGAGGAGAAGAGGTCTATCTGACATCGAGAATAGAGAAAGCGATCCTGAACAATCTGCTGGACGAAGCGGAGAAGGACTTCAATCTCTCCATCCTTTATGGTGCAGACACTTCGCCGGGCGAGATTCTGAGCCATGCCCTTCGCTATCCGATGATGGCGAAACATCAGCTCGTGGTGGTGAAAGATGCCGGTAAAATGCACAGCCTTGATGGTATGGAGAGCGTGATAGAGCGACTCCCTGCAACCACGATACTGGCAATGAACTTCGAGGGAAAGAATCTGGACAGGCGAAAGGCTTGGATAAAGGCGGCGGAGAAGAGCGAAAAGAGTGTGGTGTTCAACTCTCCGAAGCTGACACCATACAAGATCCGAAAACCGCTGGAGTGGCTTATGAAAGAGGCAGGAGTACTCCTCAGCGAGCCGGGCAAAGAGCTGCTGCTGGAGAATAGCGGTACAGACCTCACTCGCCTGTACCAAGAACTGCAGAAGCTATCCCTGACATCGTATGCGAAAGAGGGCGTGGTGATTCCGCCCACTGCGGTAATGGAGTACATCGGTCTCTCCAGAGAGTTTACCATATTCGAGTTCCAAAAAGCTCTTGCCTCTAAAGATGCCGCAAAAGCACTTAAAATAGCCAGAGCGTATGCAGCTGATCCGAAAAATCATCCCGTACAGATGATTCTCTCAATGCTATTCAACTTCTTTTCCAACCTGCTCATTGCTTTCGATGCGCCCTCCAAAAGGGAGGAAGACCTGGCTAAGTTTTTGGGACTCAACTCCGCTTTTCAGTCGAAAGACTACCAGTACGCCCTGCATCATTTCCGAAGACCCAAGGTGATGAACATCATCTCCCTCATCAGAAGATGCGATGCACGCAGCAAAGGACTCTATACAAACGATACGGATCCGGCGCCGATACTTACGGATCTGGTATTCTATATTACCTCTTGAGATCTTGAGAAGCATTATGACACACGTTTTGTCTCACTTCCGGTTCTGTCCTCACTGTGGCAGCGACCGGTTTTTCCCAAATAACATCAAGAGCAAACGCTGCGATCATTGCGGATTTGTCTACTACCTGAACCCCTCTGCGGCTTGCGCTGCAATCATACGGGAGAAAGGGTCGGGGCGTATCTTGGTGGCAATAAGAGCGAACGAGCCGGCAAAAGGTATGTATGACCTGCCGGGCGGATTCTCTGACCTGAATGAGTGTTCGGAGGAGAGCATCCTGCGTGAAGTGGCAGAAGAGATCTCCCCTAAGCTGGTAGAGGATGCAGCCGACACGCTTCGCTTTCTCTTTTCACGCCCTAACCTCTACCTCTATTCCGGCATGACCATCCCGACAATGGACATGATCTATCTTCTTGAAGTGGAAGATCTCTCTCCTTATGTCGGAGAAGGAAGAGACGATGTGGAGTCCCTCATCGCTCTGCATCCCGATGAGATAGATCCGAACAAGTTTGGCTTCGACTCCATACGCCGGGCATTCGTCAAGTATCGGGATATGGAGAGACATTCATAGCAGAATGATCTCCAGGCAAAAGACTCTTACAGTAGTATAAAAGGTTCGTCAAAAGGGAAATCCTTTGACGAACCTTTTTTTCGTAGCAGAGAAGCTTCAATTAAGAGCATAAAAAGTCGCAGGACAAACCCGACTAATGTCCGAGCTGTCCTGCGAAAAATATATGCCTGACTATTCTCTATAAATATTTTACAGAATATTAGTCATTGGTTTCCGAGTAGGTTATAGTTACCGGTGGGTGTCCACTTTCAAGGTCTATTCTATAAGTTCCGTCAGAATTTCTTCTGATTATACCCACTCCGTAGTCTCCTTGACGTGACCAATGTCTTGTCCTTGAGGTAATTCTACTTCCCAAATAAACTGTATTCATGAAGAATCCCGGTGTTGATGGTCCGGAAGGATTCAAGTCACTCCGAGAAATAACCTCTCCGATACCCGGTATATTGATAGTTGCCATTGCAAAGCCATAAGTAATCTTCAAGGCTTCTTCTTTTGAATAAAGCTTCGGATAGACATACTCTAACTGCTTTCCGCCATGACCGGTAAGAGTTCCCACCAGCATGACTTCTTCCGGCATACGTGTAAAGTCCATCTTAGAATAGTCCCATTCACCTTTCACACCTAAGAACAGATCCGGGATGTTAGGATTTGAATTTTTCTGAACTTTGATCAGTTTGAGACTCTTTAATGTAGGTCCGATTTGGAAAGGTTCCATAAATGCAACGCCTTCCCAAGTAACGTTAATACCATAATAAGATGTCTTTTGCCATACGGTGAAGTAGTCTTTCTGACCCGGTTGCCAATTTGTAGCATATCCAGCTTTTTTCCCAGTATGGTGGGGCATGATATATCTATTGGCACGAATCTCGAAGATTCTATCCGTACGGAAGCCCTGAGTGCTATTCCCCATGTCTATGGCTTTATTGATAGTTCCCACAGGATCCAAATGGTCGGTTACCGGATAGGGAATAAACTTTATCTCTGTTACCTTAGGCAGATAGTTCGGCAGGTCTTCCCATTGTTTACCCGGATCTACTTGTCTAAGTATTCTAAAGAACAGCCTAACATGGTCGTATATCACAGGTCTGTGGGGTGCCACACTCTCTGCCAATACGAGCTTCATCTGCATCTGATTAGGAACGTATGTATTGGTAGCAGACTGCTTTGTCATTCCACCTATAGTAACCTCTTTAACATATCCCCAACGCTTTTCAACTTCAGGAATTAGAGGAAGGTCTTCACGAGGGATCATGAATTCTCCCTTATCATTTGCTTGGAAGGTCTTGTCCGCAGGAAGACCCGGCATACCTTTCACAGTAGCAAAAGGAGCCAGGTTTCCATTATCATCATAAACCTTATAAAGCACTCCTCCATCTTCTGTACGTACATATTCACCGAAATCTTTTTGAGAATACTGTGCAATAACGTTTGGAATACCTTTGATGATCTTAACAATCGCTCCCGGTTGTCCCGGTTCTCCCGGTTTACCATCGGACCCATCATCACCATCACGTCCACGCAAGTATTCAAAGAAGTGATCTATGGTATCATCTCCTTCGGGCCACTCTTCGCCGGTTCTGTGGTTGCGCAAAGGATCTGCCGTACCGGCACGAGCCTTAAGTTCATCGTACCAAAGCTTATAGGCAGAGATACCGGACTTTCCATTTGGACCTGTGAGGTATCTGAAGAAGTCATGTTCACTCACTTCACTGGCAGGCCAATTTTCTCCAGGTTTATTAGGATTTTTGATCTTACCATCAAGCACGTCTCTCTTCCAAATCTCATAAGCAGAAAGACCATCTTTGCCATCGTCTCCCTGATCTCCTTTCTTTCCCTTAGCTCCACGAAGATATCTCCAGAAGTCTGCAATAGTATCTTCATTCTCAGGCCATGGATTACCGGTCTTATGATCTATGATCTTTCCGGCTTTAAGATCATCAAACCAAAGTTCGTATGCAGATTTTGCATCGTTTCCGTCCGCTCCCTTCTTACCACGTGCAGGAATGCTGGTATCAACATCTCCAATCCACCAATTGCCATTCTCGCCAATGCGTGGAGAAAGCCCATCTTTGCCATTTTTACCATCCTGTCCTCTGGCTGGCACTCCGGTATCTTTATCGCCAAACCACCAGTTGCCATTCTCGCCAATGCGTGGAGAACGGCCATCAATACCGTCCTTGCCATCTTGACCTGCCGCAGGAACACCGGTGTCTTTACCGTCAAACCACCAGTTACCATTCTCTCCTATTTCCGGAGAGATACCATCTTTACCATCGGCTCCATCTTTACCATCCTGACCTTTGGCCGGTATGCCGGTGTCTTTATCACCAATCCACCAATTGCCATTCTCGCCAATGTGTGGGGTAGTACCGGCAACACCGTCCTTACCATCTTGACCTCTGGCAGGTATTCCCGTATCTTTATCACCAAACCACCAGTTGCCATTCTCACCAATATGCGGAGTGACCCCGTCTCTACCATCTTTACCATCTTTACCTTTAAGGTATTGGAAGTAGTCGACCAGTTCCACTTTATCTTTTGGCCAATCTATGGTTCCGTCAAGGACTTCTTTCTTCCATATTTCATAAGCAGAGACACCGTTCTTACCGTCTTTACCTATCGTACCATAAGCATATACTCCAGTGTCCTTACTACCGATCCACCAATTGCCATTCTCGCCAATATGTGGAGTCTTACCATCTCGACCGATAATAAAATCCCAAAAGTCTGCTTCTGTATTTCTTTCTGCAGGCCACATCTCTTTTGGATTGTGAGGATTAGGAGTCTTACCATCCGCTATCATCTCTTTCCAAAGCTCATAGGAAGACTTACCATTTTCTCCCTTATCTCCTTTCTGACCCTTGATGTAAACAAGAAAATCTGTTACATCAATTTTATCTTTAGGCCAGTTGATTTCTCCGGCATTCACTTGTTCGACCCAGACTTCATATGCAGATCTACCGGTAGGACCTTGAGGCCCGTCGGGAAGACCAAAGTTCATATTCCCGCAAGATGATACCGATAAAGTGAACAAGAATACCCAGAAACCGAATATTGCTTTCTTGGTCATAAGCATCATTGTTATTGTTGTTTCTTTAATTATACACCAAGCACTCTCGAAGTAAACTCTTCCGAAAGAGTGCTAATACCTGTGTTTGAGATTCCAAACCTCAAAGTAAAGACCGGAGCACTTGAGAGAAGCACTCCAAGTGCTCCGTATCTTGTAATATGTCTGTTATCTCAAAACATCACTTTGTTTTCAGAGGATAGTATTACTTAAGGTAGTTCCAATAGTCCATATTGATAACTCTCTCGATAGTAACCTTACGATCACCTCTACGAGTGTTATCCGGAGCACTTTCCTTAACGTAAGCAACCTTCTTACCCACTCCTCTGAACTTAAGCATCTCACGAGGAATGTTTCTCTGAATAAGAGCATCTACAACAGCTTTAGCGCGACGCTCAGATAGACCGAGATTATAGTTTGAAGAACCAACAGCATCTGTATAACCAATAATAAGATACTTGCGGTTAAGATCTCCTCTCAATATATCTGCAATTCTATCTATAACTTCCTGAGAGTCTTGTGTAATAGTAGCCTTATCAAACTCAAAGAATACATAGTTGAAGAGTTCGCAAAGAGTTTCGTCACGCTCGATTACCGGAGTAGGAACAATCTTCTCTATAATGGTAGGTTTTTCTACAATGCGCTCAATAACTCTTTCGGTATGTCTGATTTCAGGAGCAGGTTTCTTAGACTTGCCTCCGATACGCCACATCAGTCTTGCAGTTCCCTGCCAAACATTTGCAACATTTTTATGAGGCATGTAGAGATAGTCAGCCTGCAAACCTATACCAAATCCATTGGAAAGCCACATATTGATACCGGTACCAAAAGATACAGGAAAGAGTTGCTTTTGGTCTGCACCACTCTTGTTGTGGTCAAGATCAAAACCCCAATTCATTTGGGATCCGTCGTAGTTCTCAACACCATTGTACAACTGAGTAAATGTCTTATACATATAATTGGCACCCACACGGAAGAAAGGATCAATGTATTTGGATTCAAAATATTCACCCAAGCGCCATTGAAGTCCAAGACCTCCCATATACAAGAAACGATCTTCTGTTTTACCTTTTCCGATCGGATCCTTTGCGTATCCTACCGTCCCTTGCAAATCCAAATAGAAGTAAGGATTAAGTTCTCGGGCAATGTAAAGATTTCCTCCAAAAAGAAGATCTCTTTTATTTACCTTGATCTCATGACCTACGGGAGCCTTTTGGAAATCCAAAACGCTCATGCGAGTCATGTGCATACCTGTCCCGCCAATTCCTATTTCCCATGCTCTCTTATGCTTCTTCTCTTGTTCGGGGCGAACTTCAGACTCCGTGTATGTTTGAGCTACTACTTGAGGAGCCAAAAGCACAAACGACAACCCAAGAATATATTTAGAAAATTTATGTATCATAATTTTATTCATACTTGATTGATTCAAACAAGAAATTAGTTTTCGTAAGTGACAGTCACCTTAGGCAAAGTAGCCTTTTCATTCTGTACATGGTATCCGGCAGAACCCTTCAACAAGACTCCCAACTTTGTCTCAGTTGGATGCAAATGCAAGAAGTCTTTGTCAATCTCCTTGGAGTTACGGAGAGTCTTCACAAATATTGTAGAGCCTAAATATACTGTACTGGAAGTATACGATGTTTGATTTGGACCCGCAGGGTTCTTGTCACTACCACTTGTCTGTTGTCCCGGAATGGCCTTATAGTGGAAATATGCAAAAGACGGGGTTAGTGCCTGAGCCTCAGCTTTTGGCATTTTGTCCGGAGTAACATAATCCACACCACCAACTGCATTGTACAAAAGATTTCTTCTGTAGAAGCTATCCAACTTAATATCGTCATAATTAAATTGTCCACGTACACTTGAGAAGAATACCTCATTGTGAAGATTCTCATTTTCGGTCTTCAATGTCAAACACTTAATTGTAGGAGGAGCTTGGTATGGAGCCATTTCACAAACACCATTCCACTGAGGATTCTCTCCATAGTAGGATGTCTTTTGCTTTACCGAGAAGTACTTCTTTGTTCCATCCCAATAATCCGGATAACTATTCTTAAACTCGTACTTATTGGTCATTACATAACGCTTTGTTGGAAGCAACGCAACATCTGTAGTACGAGCAATGGAAGCCAATTCCTGATTTGTAATAGTCTTTGGATCATTTCCGTTTGTAAGGTAAGATGCAATGACGATATTGGTCAAGTCAGGCAAATAACTTGGAAGATCGACCCAAGCTCCGTTAGGATCAACTTTTCTTTGGATACGGAATCCTAATACATGGCTATCCGACAGAATAGGTCTATTAGCTTCTGACGCAATATTCGGGTTTTCAAATATTATTCTTGTCCTAATTCTGTTAGGAACATAAGTATTAGGAGCAGATTCTGCTGCCGGTTGTCCTTGTATTGTAACGGACTTAACTTTACCCCAACGTGCTTGGACATCTTGGATCTCCGGAAGATCTTCTTTTTCTACGGTAAAGTAACCTTCATGATCGGCTGTATAGCTCTTGGTCTCAGCCATACCAGGAAGACCTGTAACGACAGCCCCCGGAGCTGGTTTCCCTTCCTTATCATATACTCTATACTGAACACTGCCATCCTTAACACTGACATATTCACTATAATTGATCTGAGTGTATTGAGCAATAACGTTAGGAGCTCCTGCCAAAATAGTTATTTCAGCACCTGGTTTACCCGGCTCACCCGGCTTACCATCTTTACCGTCTTTACCATCTTTACCACGTAGATAGTCAAAGAAGTCATCCATGCTGTTCTTTTCTTTTGGCCATTTTTCTCCTGTTCTGTAGTTCATCAATGGCTTAGGACCATCAAATCTTTCTTCCAATTCTTTCTTCCAAAGAGCGTATGCAGAAAGACCATCCACTCCGTTCTTACCTGTAAGGAATTCCCAGAAGTGATTTTCGTCCACCTTTGTCTTTGGCCAATTTTGAGTAGGATTATTAGGATCTTTTATCTGATCCTTAAGAACCATTTGCTTCCAGATTTCATAAGCAGACAATCCATCTTTTCCATCATTACCTTTCTCTCCCTTGTCTCCCTTAGCACCGCGAAGGTATTTCCAGAAGTCCGTAAGAGTAATTTTATCAACCGGCCATGGATTCCCTGTTTCAGGATCTGTTATTTTACCTGCCTTAACATCTTTAACCCACAACTGATATGCACTTAGACCATCGGCTCCATCTTTACCCTTTTCTCCTTGGGCAGGCACTCCGGTGTCTTTGTCACCAATCCACCAATTACCGTTATGACCAATATGTGGAGACGTTCCATCTTTTCCATCCTTTCCATCTTTACCCTTGGCAGGTACGCCGGTATCTTTGTCGCCAATCCACCAGTTACCATTCTCGCCAATGTGTGGAGTAACCCCGTCTTGACCATCTTGACCATCTTTACCCTTGGCAGGTACACCGGTATCTTTGTCGCCAATCCACCAGTTACCATTTTCTCCAATATGTGGAGTAACACCATCTTGACCATCTTGGCCATCTTTACCATCTTTACCCTTGGCAGGTACACCGGTATCTTTATCACCAATCCACCAGTTACCATTCTCTCCAATATGTGGAGTAACGCCGGCAACTCCGTCTTTACCATCTTTACCCTTAGCAGGTACACCGGTATCTTCGTCTCCAAACCACCAGTTACCATTAGGACCGATGTGCGGAGTAACGCCGTCTTTACCATCCTTACCATCTTTACCTTTCAGGTATTGGAAAAAATGGGAGATTTCTACTTTATCTTTTGGCCAATCTATTCTTCCTGCCAAGACCTCTTGTTTCCAAAGTTCATAAGCAGAGAGACCATTCTTGCCATCGATTCCATCCTTACCTCTTGCAAGCACTCCCGTATCTTTACCGCCGATCCACCAGTTGCCATTTTCGCCAACATACGGTGTATTACCGTCTCTACCGGTGATAAAGTCCCAAAAGTCTGCCTCTGTATTCCTTTCTACAGGCCACATTTCAGAAGGATTGTGTGGATTTGGGGTATTTCCTTTTGCTATAAGCTCTTTCCAAAGCTCGTATGCAGATTTTCCATTTTCCCCTTTATCTCCCTTTTCTCCTTTTATATAGATAAGGAAGTCAGCCATAGAAACTCTGTCCTTTGGCCACTTAACTTTTCCAAGTTCAACTTGTTCTTTCCAGATTTCATAAACAGACTTACCATCTCCTCCCTTAGGACCCGGAGGCAGATGGAAGTTCAGGTCGCTACAAGAATACACAGTCAGTGTAAGCAGCAACGCAAAAAAACTAAATAGCGTTTTCTTAATCATAAAACAATTATAAAATTAGACTGTAATGATGATGCGAGCAATCCCGCTCAAAATTTTCATAAGAAAGACAGAGACACACGGATTACCTCGCAAACATATAAAACTGTAATATTCTAATTAACCTCATTCCCTCTTGTGGAATCTAACATCTGTTACTATATCCGGAATATAACATCTTGTATATTCGGATAAACCAATAGAAACGAGTATTTTCTTGTACAAAAGTAGTATTTATTCTTATAATAAAATCGGACAATCAATGTTTTAACTATCCTTATACATAAATACATAAATACAATAAAACATATACCAAACAGAAAGAAAGAGATTTTATTTCTAAAAACACCTTTTTTTCAGCAGGATATAACCAATACGATAAGTATTATGCAAAATATGAAATAGATATATGGAAATACAAATTAACTATCCCAATGCAGTATTTTCTGCTATCTCAAAACAACATCATCTATTTATCAAAAAAACTCCTCCCAAATGTTCCGCAAGGGCCACCGGGAGGAGTCTCAAGTTAAACACTAACACTTATCGCTTATTTCTTTTCTTGCTGTGCCGATTTTATCTTGGCAGTAAGGATAGGTACGACCTTATGAAGATCTCCAACAACACCCAAGTCTGCCACTTGGAATATCGGAGCGTATTTGTCTTTGTTTATGGCTATGATGTATTCGCTCTCTTCCATTCCGGCCAAGTGCTGTATAGCTCCGGAAACACCTATTGCCATGTAAACATCGGGGCGAACAGTCTTTCCGGTCTGCCCTACTTGTCTTTCGTGTCCGACAAGACCGGCATCTACCATAGCGCGTGAAGAAGCGATCTCTCCATTGATAGTCTTAGCAAGTTCCGAGAGCTTGGAGAAGCCATCGTGAGTTCCCACTCCACGACCACCACAGACGATAAAGTGCGCCTCGGTAATGTCTATCATGTTCTTCTCCTCTTTTTCTCTCTTAAGTAAACGCACACGGAATTTGGATGTATCGAATGGTACGGAGATTTTTTCCACCTCCCCTGTACGATCATACTCCATGGCTTTGCGTCTCATCACTCCCGGACGAACGGTGGACATCTGTGGGCGATGATTCTTGCTGATAATCGTTGCCATGAGATTTCCTCCAAAAGCAGGACGAGTCATCAAAAGATTACGATCATCCCCTATTTCGAGAGAGGTACAGTCTGCTGTAAGTCCGGTCAAAAGGCGAGCAGAAAGACGAGGACCAAGGTCTCGCCCGATAGTTGTGGCACCAAGTAGCACAATCTCAGGCATTTTGCTGTTGATAACGTGTGTTACGGCTTGTGCATAAGGCTCTGTCACGTAGTGTTCCAGATGCTTATCATCTACAACGAGAACAGTGTCTGCACCTGCTGCTATCAACTCCTTTGCTTGGTCTGCAACATTATAACCACACAAAAGTGCTGTGACTTTTTCTCCTAAAGCCTCTGCCAATTCACGAGCCTTACCTATCAACTCGTAAGCAACATTCTGAATGACTCCTTCGCGTTGCTCTGCGAAGACCATTACTCCTTTATATTGTTCTTTATTCATTGTCTTTAGTATGAGGGGTTAGGAATCAGATGATAAATTTCTCTCTCAACTTATTAAATATGATATCTGCAGCTTCTTCCGCTGTAATATCCTCGTGCATGGCTCCCATCGCTTTTGCACCTTTGGTGAACGAACGCTTCACGTTGGTCGGAGATCCTGCCAAACCGATACGGGTAGGATCTACTTCTATCTCGTTTGTACCCCAAACTTCGATAGGCTTATCGTAAGCCTCCATAATACCTCTTACACGCATGTAGCGGGGTTTGTATGCAGAGACAAGGAATGTAAGCATACAGGGCAGATCTACTTCGAGTATCTCGTGTCCTTCTTCTGTTCCTCTACGAACGGTCAAAGTCTTGCTGCCGTCATAGTCCACACTTTCTACATAAGTAATCTGAGGAAGATCCAGCTGTTCGGCTATCTGTGGTCCTACCTGTGCAGTATCACCGTCTATCGCTTGGCGACCGGCGAAGATCACATCACACTCGATCTTTGCTAAAGCTCTTGAAAGAGTATAGCTGGTAGCCAAAGTATCGGCTCCTCCAAACTTCTTATCGCTTACAAGAATAGCCCTATCTGCTCCCATGGCATACGCTTCCCTCAAAATGGCTTCCGCTTGAGGAGGTCCCATGGTTACTACCGTTACATGTGCATTATACTTGTCCTTGAACAAAAGCGCCTGTTCCAATGCGCCCTTATCATCAGGATTCATTATACTTACCACTCCATCACGGATCAGTGTTCCTTTTACAGGATCCAGCTTTATCTCCGTAGTATTTGGCACTTGCTTTATACAAACAACTATTTTCATGATCGGCGATTATTTTAGTAGGTTAGCAGCAATAACCATGCGTTGCACTTCGCTGGTTCCTTCATATATCTCGGTAATCTTGGCATCACGCATCATGCGCTCTACTGGATATTCACGGGTGTAACCATATCCTCCATGGAATTGTACAGCCTTTACTGTCATATCCATAGCCGTTTCTGCAGCATAAAGTTTTGCTTCTGCGGATTCCATGCTGTACGGCATGCCCATATCTTTCTTCCAGCTTGCCAAGCGCACAAGAAGACGTGCGGCATCTATGCGACATTGCAGATCTGCCAACTGGAATTGTGTATTTTGGAACTTGGCGAGACTCTTCCCGAACTGCTTACGCTCTTTAGTGTACTTCACAGTCTCATCCATGGCACCTTGTGCTATACCCAATGCTTGAGAAGCTATTCCGACACGACCTCCATCAAGTGTCTTCATAGCCACTTTGAATCCTCCTCCGACACGTCCCAAGAGGTTTTCTTTAGGAACGATACAGTTTTCAAATATAAGCTCGCATGTTGCAGATCCACGGATACCCAACTTCAACTCTTTCTTTCCGATAGAAAAACCGGGGGTTCCTTTCTCTACGATAAAGGCAGTGATACCTTTTGTCCCTTGCGACTTGTCTGTCATAGCAAATACGATATAGACATGTGCATACTCCGCATTTGTAATGAAGATCTTGTTACCATTAAGGACATAGTGATCACCTCTATCTTCCGCAGTAGTCTGTTGAGCTGCAGCATCTGTTCCGGCATTAGGTTCTGTAAGGCCAAATGCTCCTATCCATTCTCCGGAGCATAGCTTGGGAAGATACTTGTTCTTCTGTTCTTCTGTTCCATGTTCATATATAGGAGCCACACAAAGAGAAGTGTGCGCAGAAAGGACTACACCGGTGGTAGCACATACGCGAGATAGTTCTTCTACTGCCATAGAATACATCTGATTGGTAGCTCCCGCTCCTCCGTATTCTACCGGAATGGGGATACCCATCAGCCCTATCTCTCCCATCTTTTTTACCGTTTCGATGGGGAAACGTTCTTGTTCGTCAATCTCAGCTGCCAGAGGGAGCACTTCCTTCTGAGCAAACTCTCGGATCATCTCAAGGAACATTTGTTCTTGTTTGGTTTGAGAAAAGTCCATAAATCTCTGTTTGTATTAGTTTATTTAACATTATGTCTTTCCAACATCGCCTCTATACCCTTCTTTCTTAACAGAATGTATTTGGAGGCTATCGGAGTGGCGTATTGCAAGAAAAAAATCTAAGACAATGGTTCTTCGGAACAAATGTAACTCTTTTTCTCCATCTGCAAAGCCTTATTGGGGAACAAAGCTACCCGGGGCTACCATGCAGAGACAGCCCCGGAACTTTACAGTATAAATTATAAAACGACTATTCTATTTATGTTATGCCCAAATCTCTTCATCTGTTGGAACTTGAATCCTCGCAGAGATAGGAGCTACTCTTGTGATATTGAGCATATGTTTATAGGTAAAGTTCTCTGAAATAGAGTTATTTCCCCAAGTACCACACCCCAAAGTGTTGGTTACAGCCAAACCATTTTGAATAGAACCTCCCGCTGTCGTAGCACAAGAAGCATTAACAATAACTCTGGAAACAGAGATTTCTGAACCAGCCTTGATGATGTTTGCCTGATTATTGGAGTGAACACCCGCTGTGTGTCCGCTACCTTCCATGAAGAGGTTGGCTTTCATCATCTCAATACCTTCCTCAAAATGAGTATAGCCATAGCATCCAAGTACCGGACACATTTTTTCTTTACAGATTTCATCTTCGTGGGCTATACCATGTGCTTGAACTATAAGTACACGAGCATCCGCAGGCACCTTTATTCCTGCCTTCTTTGCAATAAACTCTACACTTTGACCTACAATATCTCTCTCAAGTTTTCCATCTTTGAAGATAGCTCCAACAACAGCATCTCGATCTTCTTCAGGAACAATATATCCTCCATGACGTTGGAATGCTGCGAGCACTTCTTCCTTATCTTTCTTCGGATACACAAAGAACTGCTCACCCGAACATATAATGCCATTATCAAATGCTCTACCTGTTACGACCTTTTCAGCAGCATCGTCATAGTCGATATGACTATCCAAAATCACCTGAACATTACCGGCCCCCACGCCAAAAGAAGGCTTTCCTGAAGAATAAGCACTATGTACCATAGGCATACCTCCGGTGGCAACAACCACGTCTGTTGAAGCCATCAACTCTTGTGTCTTCTCAATAGACGGTTCTTCTATCATTTGAATCAGATCTTCAGGAACACCAAGTGGTTTTACAGCCTCCTTGATTAGCTTTACAGCCATGCCTGAACACTCTTTACTTTTTGGGTGAGGAGCAATGATAATAGCATTCTTGGTCTTAAGAGCAAACGCAATCTTAGACATCGGAGTTACGATAGGATTGGTCATCGGAGTGATACCGGCAATAACACCAATAGGTTTAGCTATCTCGATAAGACCGGTACGCTGATCTATACCAATAATACCCATAGATTTCTTGTCATGAAGGTTGTACCAAACACCCTTAGACTTGTTACGATTCTTCGCAACCTTATGTTCGTAAACACCCATTCCTGTTTCATCCACAGCCAAACGAGCCAACATTTCTGCATTATCGTAAATTGTTTTTGTTGCAGCTTTTACTGCCATGTCTGCAGCTTCTTGATTAAAGGTTTGCTCATACTGCACTTGTGCAACACGAGCGCGCTGCACCATTGTTTTAATGTCCATGTTCTTTGTTTAATACGTTATTGTTGTGATTTTCCTATATTTCAATTCAAGATCTTACGATCAAAAAGCCAAGATCAGATTAGTAAAGCTTTCTATATATCTCTTCTATTTCATCCACAGATAGCTCTACATAATTATTAGCCAAGAGACGCTGCTGTGTCTTTATGACAGCTTCTGCAAAGCCCCTTACCTCTTCATCTTTCATTCCATATTCTCGGAGCGGCTTCTTATCTATAAGACAGCCCAAAAGTTGGTCCAGACAAGGATAAACTTCTTCCGGCTGACATCCAAGAATGCGAGAGAGTTTCCAGTTGACTTCCACTATTGCACCAAAAGGATTTTTCTTCTGATAAGCCTTGAAGACCTCTGTAAAGAATTGATAGTTGGCTTCTCCATGTGGTACGTGATAGTTTCCTCCGAGAGGATAAGAGAGCGCGTGAACAGCACCCACTCCGGCATTACCGAAAGCAATTCCTGCAAAATTACTTGCCATGATCATCTCTCCCATCTTTTCAAAGCGATAGTCCGGACCATGCTCTCTTATTTTCTTGAATACATCCAAAATAATATTCCAAGCCTCTTCACTAAAGATCCGAGTAAACGGTGTAGCCTTAGGCGAAACATACGCCTCTATTGCATGAATAAGAGCATCTATTGCGCTGCAGGCATAAAACTTAAATGGCAAGCCACGCAAAAACTCAGGAATGATAACAGCATCATCTGCAAGAATTGCATCATCTGCCAATCCCATCTTTGTATGTCTGCTCTTGATCTCTGCGATAGATATATTGGTAACCTCACTACCTGTACCACAAGTAGTAGGAATAATAACCAGCTTTTTCTCTTTTATCAAAGGGATAGAGCGATCAAATGCTTGCAAGACATCCGTCATATCCTTCAATACAAACAGTTTAGAGATATCTATCACAGTACCTCCACCTATTGCGATAACCCGGTCATAATCCACTCCACGAAGATCAGACAGGATGTTATTCATCATTTCATCCGAAGGTTCCCCGAGTCCATACTTCTCTTGCATCACAAAATGGCAAGGAATATCAGCCTCTTTCATGAATGGTTCATATAAGAACTCATTAGTGATGACCAAGTCTTTAGCTCCAAGATCGAATGCTTGAGCAAACTCCTTAAAGGAGTCAAAGCTATGAATAGTAGTCTTCAGTTTAAAAAGTTGCATAATAGAATATAAATAAGAAATGTTAGTATCATCCAAAACGTTTACGATAATAGCTCCAAAGCTCCTCACGGAAGTTGGGATGTGCTATGCCAATGAGAGCCTCTGCCCGTTCCCGAAGCGACTTTCCTTTCAGGCGAGCTATACCATACTCTGTGACGATATAATCTACATCATTTCTAAGAGTGGTTACTGCGGCTCCTTCCGCGATCTGTGGCACAATGCGCGAAGCTGTTCCCTTGCTTGCGGTAGAAGGCATTGCCATAATACTTTTTCCGTTCTTAGACCATGTGGCACCACGTACATAATCAACCTGTCCGCCTGTACCGCTAAACTGTTTAGGGCCTAAGCACTCCGAGACCACTTGTCCCATAAGGTCTACCTCTATACAGCTATTGATGCTTATCATATTATCATTTTGTGCTATGACTCTCGGATCATTCACATAGTCTACGGAATAGAGCTCCACATCGGGATTATTATTCACAAAATCGTACACATCTTGAGTTCCCATCAAGAATGTGGCAACCATTTTACCGGGATGCAGACTTTTTTTCGCTCCGGTAATCACTCCTTTCCTCACCAATTCCAAGACGCCATCAGCAAACATTTCAGTGTGGATGCCCAAGTCTTTCTTTTCCTTCAAAAACTGAAGTACGGCATCCGGTATAGCTCCGATACCCAACTGAAGTGTATCTCCGTCTTGTACGAGCTCGGCACAATTTTTCCCTATTGCCTCTTCTACTTCTCCGATCTTAGGCTGAGGTATCGCGTAAAGAGGATAATCTGCTTCTACGATAAAGTCTATATCAGAAAGGTGTATAGTATTGTCTCCTCCGACAAAAGGCATTTGAGCATTTATCTCCCCGATAACAATTTTAGCCTCCTCTGCTGCCGGTTTTGTATAGTCGCAAGATATGCCGAAGCTGCAATATCCTTCCTTATTGGGAGCAGAAAGTTGCACGATAGCCACATCAACAGGAAGAAGACCCTTTCTCATCATACTGGGTACTTCATAGAAGAACGCCGGAATAAAGTCTGCACGACTTTCTGCTACTGCGGCACGGGAATTTGCTCCCACAAAGTTCGTAACGTGCCTGAAGTGCGGAGCCATTTCGGGACTCATGTACTTCCCTTCACCGAGACAAAGCATGTGATAGATCTTCACATCCTTAAATCTCTCTGCATTTCTCTCCAGTGCATCCACGCACAACCGCGGCACGGCCGCCGCATGAGAAAGTACGACAAAATCTCCACTCTGAATGTGCTTAACCGCCTCGTCTGCCGTTACAATTTTAGACTTAAAAGGCGTTAGGGCTTCTCTGTTCATATTTTGCTGTTTTTTCTTAGTATTCGCTTGGCTTCATTCCAAAGATCTTCACTTACCCCACTTTCGAGATAGAGATACACATCCTCCGAGCAAAGATGTTCCCGCAAAGCAGACTGCACCACTTTCTCAAGGGTTTCGTTTGCTGCGGGACAAAACTTACACGCTCCGGTAAATCGGACATATACCGTGCGATCTTCTACTTTGACGAGTTTCAAATCTCCCCCGTGACTACGCAACAAAGGGCTTACCTTGTCACGTAGCACGAGTTCAATCTCTTCTGCCAAAAGTGTCTTTACCATTTATATGGGCTTCTGTTTACTTATCTTTAGAGACATCTACCTTCGCAATAGCACGAGCCATCTCTTTCTTAGCTTCCAGATCTCCCTGCCTTGCAATCATGATGCGTTGAGCTTGAGGCGAACCGGCACCATGCATAGATTCTGTACGATATCCCACTGCAGCTGTACCGAGTGTAATGTTCTCGATCAAACGCAATATACGCATACGATTTTCTGTATCCTTACCGGTAGCACCTACAAGATATTTCTTCACGATAGGTCCAAGTTCCGGGTGACGGAGATCCTGTTCAGAGGGCATTGTAACCATAAGACCTCCTGCAATATCCTCTGCCAAACGAGCTATCTCGTACGGAAGTCTCGTAATGTTTTGCTTACATACGTTTGCAAGAAGAAGGTCTATCATATAGTTACCTGCATCCATCTGGGTTCCTTCGGACGAGCAAGCTATACCGCAAGAGTAGAGTGTCTCGTTAAGATGGATCATCTCTATGAGTTTATCCTTGATATGAGTGGCTTTAGGCACCCCATTGTAGTCTGCAGCAAGAGCAGCAGCACCGATAAGCACATCGCCAACGCCGACCTTGCAACCACCATAAGACTGTCTGTGGTAGCCGGCAAATCTTTCTACCATCATACCTGCATACTTGTACTCCTTACACATGAACACACGTTCATTTGGCACAAATACGTCATCGAATATTACGAGAGCTTCATGTCCGCCAAACTCAGAGTTACCAAGGTCTATCTCTGCACCCGGTTCCATCTTTCTGGTATCGCAAGATTGGCGTCCGTATATCATTATCACGCCATCCGCATCACTTGGCACGGCAAAAGACACTGCATAGTCTGCATCCTCTGCTTTCATTGCTATTGTGGGCATGATCAAGTGTTCGTGAGAGTTTACAGCCCCTGTTTGGTGAGCTTTGGCACCTCTTACCACGATACCGTCCGGTCGTACTTCTGTAATATGAACGTATAGATCCGGATCCGGCTGTTGAGAAGGAGAAAGGCTTCTATCCCCTTTAGGGTCTGTCATTGCGCCATCCACAACGAGGTCGTTCTCTTGAACGAACTCCATGTACTTCACAAAGCGTTTGTGGTACTCGGTTCCCAGTTCTCTATCCATTTCAAACGTTGTAGAATAGATTGCATTGAATGCATCCATACCCACACAACGTTGGAAGCAAGAAGCTGTCTTCTGTCCCAAGAGACGTTGCATTTTCACCTTATTCTTAAGGTCTTCTGTACTTTGGTGAAGGTGGCAAAATCTATTTATTCGCTTGCCTGTAAGATTACTTGTGGCAGTCATGAGATCCTTGTACTCCTCCATTTCTGCCAGTTTGTAAGTCATTGCTACTGAGTTCATCGAAGGTCTTATCATTGGGTGATCCACAGGATTATCGATCTTTTCTCCCATAAAATAGACCTGAAGATTCATTTTTCTCAGACTTTCTACATACTGTTCGCTGGTCATCATAAGCTGTATTGAGTTTTATAAGTGATAAAACATTAGTTTCCGTAGCAGAGAAAGAAAGCTCCTTTATCTTGTTGAGTAAGTATGACTATAGGCAGTAGTCCCATAAAAGGTATCTTCCATGTGTTTTTTGCTTTGCCATACATAATCCTGCTAAAAGAATTTTAATCCGTCTCCCCTCATGCATTGGACAAAAATCATAGAGGCTTTTTACTTTGGCAGGAACTTGACAAGTGTCAAAAACTCTCTTTCTGAATCTATTTTTATAATATTAGTAATATAGTTTTCTGTTCCGGATATGGCTCTCAAAAGATTGCACGAAAAAACCACTTAAAGTCGTAACTCTAAGTGCCAATCTGACATGGAATCTTTAGTGCTATAAGCACCGATACTCTCTTGCATATTCCTTGAGAGCGCATATCGCATGTAGTTTTTTGTTGTAGTGTTTGAAAATGTTATTCTATTTCGCTACAAAAATATGTAATTTGTTTGAACCTACCAACAGATGCCTATAAAATCCTCTTTAGAACTTGTTTTTAAGATAAAAAATCTGAAGCAGCCTCTCCTCTTTATCACAAAACGAAGTATCATGATATAAGAAAATATCAGCGCAAAATTATATTTACACTCACACTCAAAATAAAAAATCTCAACTATTTTGATAAATAATTTGGTCCCCAAACTATTTATCACTAAAATTGCAGGTTGAAAAGAAATATTTAAGAGCCTGTTACTATGAGATGTATATCTTTTAGTTACCGATACGACTCGTTAAAGATAGAATAACAGTAAGCGATTTTTATCATAAATAGAAAATACAAACACAGAAAAATGAATCATTTGATTTACGACTATGAGTAAAAACAGTTTTCTCTTCAAGGGATTATTTCTTTTGTTGCTGCTAATTGTAGGATTAACAGCATGTGAAAAAGTAGACTTTATACTTCCCGAAGGACCTCAAGGAGAAAGAGGGCCTCAAGGAGAGGCAGGGTTATCAGCTTACGAAATATGGAAGCGACAGGTAGAAAAAAAGATTATTATCTGGAATGGAGGTACAAATATTCCCGACTTCTTTCTCTACCTAAAAGGCAAAGACGGGAAAGATGGTAAAGATGGGGTCTCTCCACACATCGGCACAAATGGTAACTGGTGGATTGGTAGCAAAGATACGGGCATTCCTGCCAAAGGTAAAGATGGTAAAGACGGTAACAATGGCAAAGATGGAGAAAACGGACAAGATGGTGTCTCTCCACACATAGGCTCGAACGGCAATTGGTGGATAGGAGACAAGGACACAGGTGTCCCTGCCAAAGGTGAAGACGGTAAGGATGGTAAGGATGGTAAGGATGGTAAAGATGGAGAGAATGGACAAGATGGTATCTCTCCGCACATTGGCAAAAACGGAAACTGGTGGATAGGAGACAAGGACACCGGTGTCCCAGCCAAAGGTAAAGACGGTAAGGATGGAGAGAATGGAGAGAATGGACAAAACGGTATCTCTCCACACATTGGCGAAAACGGGAACTGGTGGATAGGAGACAAAGACACAGGTATTCCTGCTAAAGGAAAGGATGGTAAAGATGGCAAGGATGGTGCAAAAGGTAATAACGGAGACTCTGCTTATGAAGTCTGGAAGAAGTTCATCTCTTCCGGCAATGTACCGCATCCACATAAACCGGGAGAAAAATGGCCACCTGAAGCCAATTCAGAGGCAGACTTTTGGGCTTTCCTAATGGGAGCTAAAGGAGAAAATGGATCCAATGGTAAGGATGGGAATGATGGAAAAGACGGGGAGAATGGACAAAATGGAAACAATGGTCTTTCTACCTATGAGCTTTGGAAAGAAGATCTTGCCAAAAGATGTGGAACGACAAATCCTATCAGAAACAGAAACACAAACGAGCCGTGGGATTGCGAAAAGAACTCTCTTGACGACTTTTACGAGTTCATAAGTGCTTCTTGTGAGTGTGGCAATACCGACTTCGTACCTCCTGTACCAGGAACTCCCGGAGCAGAGACTCCCATTATAGACAATATGTTCAACGTTATTGCACAATTTTCTCTTGCAAACTTCAGTGAATACAGTCATCCCGATGGGGTTCTTTATAAGGTCTATGATAAAAATGGAGAGTTGGCTCCGGGAAGTATTGTCACGGGAATGCCCGGATTAGATCCGGCTTTAGCTTTTGTGGCAGATACCAACGGAGAGTTTCGCATACCTCTGAACCTGTTGCCATTCAAAGACATGGCATCATTTGGGGCTCCATTTGTTAAATATAAAGGTAAAACAAGAAGAGCTGCTAGAAACACTTTTGTTCCAAACAGAATTCATGCAAGGGTTAGGCTTCGTTCCATTTTTTATGTTATGGGACATAATATTCTTCAAATCAATTCTGCTATAGAAATCCATCGCAAGCCTGGCTCTCCTTGGGAACCCGTTCCGGCTCATCTCATAGACGATAGTCGACCACGATTTGGCAACTATGCTACCGGATACAGAATATCGAATCCTGAAGATCCGACTTCATTTATTTTAGATGGTGGTGGACATAAGATTTCGGTACCATTTACCATAGATCAGATGTTTGGCAACTTTACCATTAAGAAGAAAATAGTAGACTCGGATCTTGTTCTCGACAAGAGTAACCTGTGGGGAGGAGAGAGAGAGTACTACTCCATAGACTTCGACTTGGGTAAATATTTGGGAGTTTTGAAAGGAATAATTATTGTTGAAGTGCCGCCGGTACAAAATCTTCCTCAGATAAAAAAACTTGTATTGCATAAAAAGATCGTACAAGATGACGATACCATATTATTTGAAAGAGTAACAGGGGAGCTTGATACGAGTACCATAAATCTTGATGCGATATTCCCTCAAAGCAAGAGAAAGGTTACCATTAAACCGGAAAGAATGACCGTACTTTATCCGCCATTCACACAAGAAGAAGCAAAAGCACAAACAGTACTCTTCATCAAAGCCAATTATGGAGGGAAAGATTATACAGACACATCCGAAAAACATCCAACCCTTGGGACACCAACGTTTGAACTGAAGAATGTCCGTTTAGGATCCAGAATATATGTCTCATACAACTGGTCTGTTTCTTCCGGCAAAAGTGGGAACATAGCTTGGAATGGCTTGGACAACATACACAGAGAGCTTATTGAAGATCCGGCTCATCCGGGTCAATACAAACTAAAAATCAACCCTCTATATGAAGGTAAAGTGGCTCCGATTGAAGTAACTTATAGCGAAGAATAATCATGAAGACAGTACTACGGATACTTCTTTTTAGCCTCATCATGGCTGGAGGTTATGCACAGCAACCCGTAAAGAAAGCATGGGAAATCTCTCTTGGAGGTAATGCTCTCGGACTTTCCAGAATAGATATTGCAGAGGCTTCTAAAAAGGCTCATCACTACTTTATCTCTGTGGATAAGAGAAGTGTACTTTTCGGAGGACATATAGGAATTGGGAAAGAGATTGGAAGACACTGGGCTGTGGATCTTACCCAGTCGGTAAGTTACGACAAAGAGTTTGCTCTCCTGACCAATCTGGGAATACGCTATAGGCTTGGCGAATATTTTCGTCCGAATCCACTATTTGATCCTTATCTGACAATAGGGACAGGATACTTCTTTAATGGTTTCTCAAAAGAAAGCCCAAAGATTCAAATCGACGGAAAGAGTGTTGAATACAAGACTCCTCATCAGATACAAGGAAAACATCTTATACCCATATACGGAGGTGTGGGCATCAATCTTTGGTTTAACGATCATTGGGGGCTAAATATGGAAAGCGGTTATCAGGCATTTGAACACATGGACAGATCCGGACTTTGGTATGCTCGTGTAGGTATAAAGATGCGTATCGGTGGAGAGCCTAAGATAATGCAGCCCAAAACGGAGATAAGATACGTAGAAAAAGTGATAGAGAAAATCGTCGAAAAAGAAGTAAAAGTTGCTCCGGCATCTCTCTCTTCAACCTCTATCCCTATGCTTCTGGAAGGAATCTTCTTTGCATTTAACAGCAGTGTGATAGACGATACTTCTAAGCAGTCTTTGGATCAAACGGCGGCTTTCATGCTCCAGAATAACAATAAACGATTCCTTATATCCGGGTTCACAGACAATGTGGGTAGCGATGAGTACAACGATAAACTTTCCAATGAAAGAGCGAAAGCTGTTGTCAATGCCCTTATCTCCAGAGGTGTTCCTCAAGATAAACTGAAGTACAGAGGGCTTGGTAAGCGAGTGGCATTGGCTCCGAAAGAGAAGCCGGACAGCACTCGTAAGCAGGATAGAAAAATCATGATCGAAATTATAGAGTCCGACGACTATTGGAGCTCTCTATAATGTTCGTCCCTGATGTGTTATAACTCAAAACGGAGGTGTGTTTGCGCAACACATCTCCGTTTTCATTAGTTCTCCTTTCATGAGCGAAAGCAGGAGTGAAAACACAATTTCGAGGGGAAATGGTATCTTTGTGAGAACTCTAATGACCATTTGACAACAAATGATACAGAAAAAGAGCGTCAAGACTCTACTCTTGCAGCCGGAGAGCATCTTCTTCTTCGGATTACTGCTTACCTTGATTTTCTCCACTACCGAGCTGGTCTCCCTAAAGGCAAACAACTTTCAGATATTTGCCTATGGGTCTAAAGATTTCTGGGCAGGGATCAATCCCTATTCCGGTTGGGATCATACCGGGGTTGCCGGAAACGGGCTCGACAGATACTTGTACGGTCCGCTCTTCTCGATGCTTTTCACTCCGTTTGCCTTCCTTCCTTGGTGGCTGGGAGCTTCTCTCTGGAATCTCACAAGCTATTCGGCATTCTTCTACTCCTTGTATAGCTGTAAAGTTTGGAATAGTAAGCGACTTGCCGTAGTCTTCTTCCTGCTTGTGGGAATTATGGTTTCATCCATCATGTCGTTCCAGTTCAACCTTCTCACCACTGCTATGTTTCTCTTTATTTACAAATGGATGGAAGAGAGACGATACCTTCCGGCGGTACTTCTGTTAGTCATAGGGGCTTTCACAAAAGTGTATATCGGCTTTGCCGGAGTACTACTCTTTTTCTATCCTCGTTTTTGGAAAAACATCGGACACGGAATGGTATTTTCGGTGATAGCGTTACTTCTTCCTGCTCTAAAGGTTGGAGTGGACGGACTTCTGCCTTACTACTGCTCATGGTTTGAGGCAATCTCCATACGGGAAGCTCCCGAACGTTTTGAAGTAGCCTACCGCTTCATTGCTAAAGCCGGACTACCGGAGATCTACGAATATACACTACCGATACTCATTGTTGCTACACTCTTACCGACAGTCTGTATAGCTCTCTGTCTGATGCAGACAAAAGAGAGGGAGAGAAGAGACTGCCTGCGCCCGATGCTGGGAGCAATGCTGCTCGGAACGGTAATGATGACGCTGATGGTGTGGGGGAACTCCACCGAAAGACACACCTATATAATAGGTATGACGGGGTATCTTCTTTGGGTGTATGCCAAAGGATACATGTCCAAAACGGATAAGATATTCACAGCTCTCTTTTTCTTCTTCTATGTCATCTGCCCCATAGATGTGATATGTCCCGTAAAAATCCGAAGAATAATACTTGACCACAATAATCTTGGAGTTATCTTTGCCCTCATCCTATGGGCAAGAATGACCCTTGAGCCACTTTTGATATGCAAAAACAGACGTTAGACATCATTCTCCCGGCATATAAACCGAAAGGAGAGTGGGTGAAAGCAGTGCACACGCAACTCTCTTCTATCTCCGAGCAATACTCGGACAGGTTGGAGATCTCTCTTATTATATCTCCGGATGGATCGTTTTCTTATTACAGCGAAGAGGTGAAACAACAGATTGCCGATCTGCCTTGGGCCGTGCGGTATGTCTCTTACGAGGTCAACAGGGGTAAAGGTTTTGCTCTCCGTTCAGGTGTAGAAATGTCGGACTCAGACCTGATCCTGTACACAGATTATGACTTCCCTTTCGAGTCGTTTTCTTATACCAATGTTATCGAAAGCCTTCTTTCGGGAGCTGATGCGGTGATTGCCATCAGGCGGAAAAGCTATCAGCATCGTCTGCCTGCCTTGAGAAAACTGCTCTCATACGGTTCTCATCTGGTCAATAGAGTACTGCTCGGTCTTCCATATACAGACACACAAGGCGGTCTGAAAGGATTCAACCGGAAAGGGAAAGAGGCTTTTCTGGAAACGAATATAGACTCTTTCCTCTTCGATACACAGTTCATCTCGATAGCTGTGAAAAAACGCCTGAAAGTGGAAGGCGTTCCGGCAAAGGTAAGAGATGAAGTAGTTTTATCCCGAATGGGCATGAAAGTCCTTCTTAAGGAGCTTCGTGTCCTTCCTAAAGTATTCCAATCAAGATGGTTTTCTTAAGTTTCGATATAGAGGAGTTCGATGCTCCCGTAGAGTTTGGTCATCCGATACCATTTGAAAAGCAGATAGAAATATCGGCTCGCGGTACTGAAGCGATTCTCTCTCTACTGAAAGAAAAAGATGTAAAAGCAACATTCTTCTGCACCGCAACGTTTGCAACAGAGCGTCCGAATCTGGTTCGACGCATCACGGAAGAGGGTCATGAACTCGCCTCGCACGGCTACTATCACTCCGCATTCCATGTAGAAGATCTTCTCTCTTCCCGTTTGAAGCTGCAGGAGATTACCGGATACGATGTGGTAGGATTCCGTATGCCTCGTATGCAGAATGTATCGGGGTATGCGCTCAAAAATGCAGGTTATAAGTACGATTCCTCTCTGAATCCGACGTGGATGCCGGGACGGTACAACAACTTAGGCAAACCGACACGTCCGTTTATCTCACCCGAACAGCTGTTGGTTCTGCCTGCATCCGTTACACCAATAGTACGTTTTCCTCTCTTTTGGCTCTGTTTTCACAATCTCCCGATGGAGATATTCAACGATCTCTGCATCTACACGTACAGAGACAAACAGTACTTCAATATCTATTTCCATCCTTGGGAATTTGTACACCTGCCATCGGAACCTCTCGTTAAGCTACCGTTCTATATGAGACAAAATACCGGAGAAGAGGCGTTATTCAGGCTATCCGAACTGATAGATCGCTTAAAGGAACAGAATGCACAATTTGCCAGATGCAGAGAGATGCTCGAAAACGTTTTTTAGAATACGCAGCCAACACACTACCGTAAACAAAAAATCCCCGATTTGGATTCAAATCGGGGATTTTCTTTATTTCTTCAGATGCCTCGTAGCAAAGTTTAAGGCAAAAAATCCGACAAGAGCGGAAACTATGGTACCGGAAAATACTCCGATCTTTGCTTGGTTTAGAAGATTTACACCTTCTGCTGTTTCGGGAGAGTAAGAAAGAGAGGCTATAAAGAGCGAAACCGTAAAGCCGATGCCTCCAAAAATAGATATAGCGATAAGATTTCGTGTCGTCATTCCCTCAGGATATTTCAATATCCCAATCTTGTTCGGTATATAAGTAAAGAGAGAGATACCCAACATCTTTCCGATAAAAAGCCCACAGAATATTGCAATAGGCAGTCCCAAAAGATCCGACATGGTAACTCCTCCGAATGTTACACCGGCATTGACAAAAGCAAATAAAGGTAAAATAATATAGCTTACCACCGGACTTAAATCGTGCTCAATGAACTGAAGCGGAGAGATAGAACGCTCCACTTTTTTTTCCAAAAGACGCAAACGAACCAGCTGACGGTGAGAGAGTTTCTGTGCTTTATCTGCTTCGATCTCGTACTTACCATTGAAATCTCCGATAAAGTCCGATAGACTCTCCTTGAGTTGAGGCAGGCGAACTGTACACTTAGAAGGTATGGTAAGCGCCAACAATACTCCGGAAATGGTGGTGTGAATACCGCTATGCAAGAAGAAAGTCCAGACAATGAAGCCTATGAAATAGTAGATGTACGCCTTGTCCATCCCTTTACGTCCCAAGATATAGGTTACCACCAAGAGACCAAGCCCTATCAACAGAGAGGTTAGATGTATCTGTCCGCTGTAAAAAAGAGCGATAATGATGATACCGCCAATATCATCCACCACAGCCAAAGACATCAAAAAGACTTTCAGACAAGGAGGGACATGCTTGCCGACTGCCGCCAAAACAGCCAAAGCAAAAGCTATATCCGTTGCCATAGGTATGGCTGCACCTCTCATTGCCATACCTCCATCGTGAACAAATGCGTAGAAAACAAGTACCGGTATTATCATTCCTCCTATGGCCGCAACCACCGGAAGCATCGCTTTTCTAACGCTTGAGAGCTGTCCTATAAGAAGCTCCATCTTAATCTCCAGGCCTATTACGAAGAAGAATATAGCCATAAGAGCATCGTTCACGAACTCTTGCAGCGTCATCGGTCTCCCGTGATGTTCAAAGAGTCCGTAATCTCCGATATTTACTTTGATCGGATTATTGAGAAAGCTGAAATACTGTGCTTGCCAGGGAGAGTTGGCAAAAATGATAGCAGCCAAAGCCGCCAAAAAGAGAAGCAAGGAGGGATTGATACTCTGCACCACCTTACTTATCCGGAATTGTGCTTGTTCTTGTTGCATTGCGATAAGTATTTGTGTTTGTGTTATTACTAATGTGTTACCTCCACTTTCCGGGTCGGAGGGAGAGTATTGTTACGTTCCTCTACGCTCTCGATTACCTTGGCAGCCAATTCGCGGAACGCCTGTCCGACAATGCTATCGGGATTGGCAGCGATGGGCACACCGCTGTCTCCTCCCTCACGAATGCTCTGAACAAGCGGTATCTGTCCAAGAAGATGGGTTCCGACCTCTTCTGCCAAGCGTTTACCTCCCTCTTTACCGAAGATGTAATACTTATTCTCCGGCAGCTCTTCGGGTGTAAACCATGCCATGTTCTCTACCAAACCCAAGAGCGGAACATTGACTTTTTCATCCAAAAACATATTCACCCCTTTTCGTGCATCCGCAAGAGCCACATCCTGAGGCGTGGTAACCACTATTGCGCCCGTGATGCCGAGAGTCTGTATAAGTGTCAAATGAATATCGCTGGTACCGGGAGGAAGGTCGATGAGAAAGTAATCCAACTCTCCCCAATGCGCTTCTGTTATAAGTTGATTCAGGGCATTGCATGCCATGCTTCCGCGCCAAAGTACCGGAGCATCTTTATTAACAAAAAATCCTATCGAGAGCAGTTTGACGCCATGACTCTCTTCGGGGATGATAAGATCCTTACCATTGATATTCTCCAAGCAGGGTCTTGCCTCTTCGCAGCAAAACATCTTAGGCATGCTTGGACCGAATATATCTGCATCCAACACACCCACCTTATAGCCCGAAGCGGCAAGGGCGACAGCCAGATTGGCTGTAACGGTACTTTTTCCCACTCCCCCTTTACCGGAAGATATGGCGACGATATTCTTCACACCGGGAAGAAGTTGAGGCTTCTCCTCTTTCACCACTTTAGGGAAAACGGCTGTTACATTTCCTTTTACCTCTACATCCGGAGAGATATAAGTATTGACGGCTGTTTCTGCTGCCCGAACAAGAGACTTTGCAAAAGGGTCATTCTCTTTCGGGAAATGTATTTCAAACGAAACCTTATTGCCAGCTATGTGTATGCTGTCAGCCTGTACCATTCCTGCGCTGACAATATCTTCGCTCTTGCCCGGATAGCGGACATTCCGCAAGGCATCCAATATTAGATTGGGATATAATTTAAGTGTCATATATTCGATTTTAAGTTAAGAGAGCCTCTTCTTTCCCGGTTAAAGCTACGGTAACTATCCGGCTCTATTTCTATGTCAGGGTCTTCGGAGTGATCGGTGAGCAGTGCCGGAGAGAGTACGATATACTTTATCGTCAATCCTCGTTCTCTCCATTGGCTTTCGTAGTAGGTACGAATCTTTCTCAACGGATCTTCTTCGTCCACCTCTTTGTCTATGTCTTCTATGGAACGGATCACTTCCAAGCCGTTGTGCCGAGCCATTGCGGATGTGAATGTATAGAGAAACCGGCTGTCCGTCTTCAGGTGTACCACTCCGTTGGAAGCAAGGATTCTCTTGTACATCTGCATAAACCGGACAGAGGTAAGTCTTTTCCGCACCTTTTTCATCTGCGGATCAGGGAACGTGATCCATATCTCATCCACCTCTCCGGGAGCAAAAAATGTCTCGATAAACTCTATCTCCGTCCGGAGGAAAGCCACATTGGAAAGCTCCTCTCTATGGGCTGTGGTTGCTCCCGTCCACATACGATTTCCCTTGATATCCACTCCGATAAAGTTCTTATCCGGAAACATCCGTCCCATTTCCACGGTATATTCGCCTCTGCCACAGCCCAATTCCAAAACAATGGGAGCATCATTCCCGAACACTTTGGCTCTCCACTCTCCACGGAAAGGGAACTGCACCCCGGTACGAAGCACTCCGAAAGGATATTCGTACACATTGGGCAGGGCAGCCATATCGGCAAACTTGGCAAGCTTATTCTTTCCCATTCTCTTCTATATCTTTAACGGGCAGAGACCGTATCGCCCGGTTTGAGGTTCAGTATCCAGTAACCGCCTTGGCGTTTAGCCGAACCTTTTCCTTTCACTTGCAGTCGGAGTGTCTCCAATCCCTTGTCCGCTTTCAGCTTATGAGTATAAGGAGCAGAAGCCGTCAGTGTAAAAGCAACGATCTTGGCATCCTTCCACTCGGCAGAGATAAGAGCATCTCCCACTACTTTAATGTTGCGGAAGCTTCCGCTCTTACGCCATGAAGAGGGCAGTGCAGGTATTACCTCTATCACGCCGGACTCGCTCTGCAACAGCATCTCCATGATACCGGCAGCACCTCCGAAGTTTCCGTCTATCTGGAAAGGCGGATGCGCACTGAAAAGATTAGGCAGTGTTCCGCTTCTGTACCCCTTATAGTCCATACCCTGCACACTGCAAGGGCGAAGAAGTTCGGTAATGAGCTTGAATGCCCTATCTCCCTCGTGCAGTCTTGCCCAGAAGTTTATCTTCCACGCCATAGACCAACTCGTGCTCACATCACCACGTGCATCAAGGCTTTTCTTTGCGGCTGCCGCCAGATCCGGCGTGTGTTCCAAGCTGATTTCACTGCCCGGATAGAGTCCGTAAAGGTGTGAGACGTGGCGGTGATGTGGCTCTGCCTCTCTGTATGGCTCAAGCCATTCGAGTATTCTGCCGTCTTCACCTATTGTCGTAGGCATCAAGCTGTCTCTCTTCTGAGCCATTGTTTTCAGCAGCGGATCTTTGATACCGAGTATCCGAGCCGCCTCTATGGTATTCCCGAACAGCTCGCGTATGATTTGGTTGTCCATTGTGGATCCGGCAGATATGTGTACGACCTCCCCTTTCGGTGTGTAGTATGAATTTTCCGGAGAGGTTGTGGGGGCTGTTACAAGGTAGCCGTTGCGAGGATCTTTCACCAACATATCCACAAAGAAGCGCGATGCTTCGAGCATTGCAGGGAATACCTCTCTCAGATAAGCCTTATCGAGGTTGTATCTGTAATGTCTGAACAAGTGTTGGCAGAGCCATGCCGCAGATGTGTTTGTGGCACCCCATGAAGGGTGTTCTCCCGGTGCGGTGAACTGCCATGCGTTGCCAAGAATGTGAGTAACCCATCCCTTTGCTCCGTAGAACACTTTTGCAGTCCGCTTTCCACTCTCTACCTGATCCAGTGTCCAGTCCGAAAGAGTCCGGTGAAGCGGAGAAAGATTGCCTGTTTCTGCCGGCCAGTAGTTCATCTGCAGGTTAATATTCAAATGGTAGTCTCCGTTCCAAGGCGTTGCTATGGTGCTTGCCCAAAGTCCTTGTAAGTTGGGCGGCAAACCGCCTTCACGTGTCGAAGAGACCAAAAGATAGAGTCCGAACTTCTGATACAACGCAACCAACGGAAGGTCTTCATGGTTTTCATGGAACAGTCTTAATCTCTCCGGCATCGGAAGTTGTTCGTTGGGATGCTCTCCGAGAGACAGGTCTGCCGTCTGTCCGAACTTCTCTCTGAATGCTTTCGTATGCGCTTCTCTGAGAAAGTCGAGCGAGGCTTTTGCTGCCACTTCATCCAGTCTCTTGGTGACCCTCTCCTTTTCGTTCACTCCACCATAAGAGGTGTTCATTGCAATGAGGATGAGTACGGAAGTGGCTTGACGTACTTCCAAAGAGCCGTTGTTGGGGAAGATGCTTCCACCTTCGGGCAGAACGACACGGGCTTCTCCGAAAAATCTGTTACCATAGCCGCCTGCACCATCCGGAAGAGCTCCTTCTATCACGGCACCATTCTTGGTAAGACGAAAATGAGCATGCTGTGGACGGCTCCAGGCAAGGTCGAAAGAGAGCTTGCCCGACTCCGATGCGGTCAGTTCGATGACCGCAACATCGTCTGCAAAAGAGGTATAGTATTTTCTGCTGTACCGCACTCCTCCGGAGGAGAAGGTGGTTTCAGCCAGTGCGTTGTCTATGTCCAGTGCTCTCTTGTAGTCTGTCACTTGGGGTTCTATCCCGTAGTGGCTCAGATGCAGACGTCCAAAGAGCTGATAAGATCCGTATGGGGCAATATCTCCTCTCCCGTAATTGCTCCCCTTTCCTCCGCAAACAAAGGTACGATAAACGAGTTCTTCAGCTTTCTTATTCTCTCCGGCAAAGAGCAGACGACGAATCTCTTCCAACGACTCCAAGGCTTTGGGGTTATCCGTATTCTCTTTAGAGCCGGACCACATCGAAATCTCGTTCAGCGTGATAGTCTCATGGCTGAGGCGAGAATCGGTCATGAGTCCGATCCGTCCGTTACCCAGTGGCAGCTGTTCCTCCCATACTTTTGCAGGTGAAGTGAAATAGTAGTAGTTCTTAGAAGCTGCATCCACCCCGCTTATCACTCCAAACGAGAAGAGCAGACACAGCAATATTTTTCCGGATAGTCTTGTAATAACCGTCATCTCAATTATCTATAAATAATGGGTAAAGATACTAATATTTTTCCGGATAGCCGGGAAGCAGACCCCTAATGGGAACCGGCAAAAAAGAAGAAATAATAGCTTCCTGACAGAGAGGCATTTTTATATATTCCATACCGATGGATACCTTCCGTTTTTCCCTCTCTCTATTTGGATCAAAGGTGTCGTTCTGAGAGCACGACCGAATTGTTAAATTCAGGTCATTTTATTAACACAAATTCCGATACCTGTTCACCCAAAACGCTAAACGAGCATATTGTTTCGGCTTAACGTGTTTAATTTTTCAATGAACACGTTTACCGATTTCATTAAACACGTTTACCGGATTCGGTTAACGTGTTTAGCCAAAACGGCTAAAACATTAATAATGAACCACCTACGTGTTTTTACCCCAAAATACCTCTGAAAAGGCAGATTTCTTTATTAGGAAACGTTCACAGAAGAGGGTGTTAAATTTCAGACTTATTAACGCGAAAAAGCCCCATCAAACGGACTGAGAAAAAATTTTTTCCAAATTCGCGATTTCTCATATTCGTTTGTTATAGAACGAATTAGAAGAATAAAGAAAATTATCCGGAGAGAATCGGAAGAAAAAAGAGAGCGATTTCGGCGATAGAGTGTCAAGCCGTTTTTATATAAAAGCTCCCGAAAAGAGCTACTTTTTTACCCGTTTTGAGAGTGCTTCGAGGGGTACCTCCGCCGCTCTTTCAATGTATCCGCTATAAGCTCTGCTAAGCGATAGTATCTCTCTGTTTCCCAGCAAAATCATCTGATGTCTGGCTCTTGTGAGTGCCACATTGAGCTTGCGGTCTATCTCTTTTCCGGCTTCGTCCCGAAACGAAGAGCCGGAAAGGAAAGAGATCTGAAACGGCTGATTGGTGCAGACAGAGTATAGAATGATGTCTCTTTGCGAGCCTTGAAAACGCTCCACCGTATCTATCACAAGATGATCGAGCAGATACTGCAAAGAGTCTTTACCTACCATCGAAACCAGCAACGCATCATCCGAAAGCGAACGAAGCGTCTGTCTGATGGTCAGGATCTGACGGCGGTATGGCGTGATGATGCCAAGACTCAAAAGCCGGTCTGTAGCCTCTTTGGGATGAGTAGGGACAATGCGCTTACCTGCCGTGTGAGCCATGACAAGAAGCGTCTGTACCAGATTTTTGACCTGCTCCGCCTCTGCCCGGTTCTCCTTATGTTCCGAGTGCTGTTCTCTCGGAGTGTCGAGATAGAGTACTCTCTCCCTTTTCAGTATGGCGGTGAGGCTCTCCTCCTCTTCCGACAGAGCAAACGGCAGCAGTGCTTCTCGCTGGTGTGGCAGCCCCAATGGTTTCAGCAGAGAGTCGTAAAAAGCCACTGAGGGATAAGCCTCTATCTTCGGGTGCATCCTCCCTTGAAGGGTCAAGGCATCGTACAGATGGGTATGGTTGTTGCGCTTGGCATGCTCCAGCAGTCTCTGAAAAAGCGAATGAGAGAGCTGCTCCATCCGATGCTCTTTCAGCAGTGGATCTGTGCTTGTAAGCCCTTCGTTGTCCTGCGCCACTACCGCGGGGAGCTGCTTGTGATCCCCGATGAGAATGAACTTTTTGAACGCTTCTCTTCTCTCTCCATCCTCATCGACAGTGGCGGTAAGCAGACCCAAAAGTTGAGGTTCCAATAGTTGGGCAGCTTCATCGACGATAAGCACATCGAACGGTGTCCTGCTCCACAACAGAGAGTGTCCGAGAAGAGAGAGTGTAGTACCCACAAAAACGGGGCAACTTTCCGTAATATCGAGAATCTCTTTTCGGGATCGGCAGTGAGCCGTACGCTCGGAAAGAAGATGCGGTTTTACGGATTGGGGTGTGATGCTTTCCCTGCCTACCTTGATGTATCCTGCCGCTTGCGGTATCTCCTCTAAGGCAAAACAGATTTCGTCCACCGCTCTGTTGGTATAGGCTGTCAGCACTATCCGTTTACCTTCGGCAAGCAATCTTTCGACCATCGTCCGCAGTGCATGAGAGGTCTTTCCCGTACCGGGAGGTCCGACAAGCAGGAAGTACTCTTCTGCCCGAAGTGCTTTCTGTACGATTCTGTCCAAGTCGTTTTTACAGGCAGACGGCTCCGTGCTCCGTCCCAAACCTGCTGCACGAGTAAGGATAAGGTCTCTGCGCCGTGAGGTGGTGCGCCCCAAAGCCATTATTGCTCTGTACTGGTGCGCCACTCCGATATTTTGACCTCCGATGCGTTCCAAGTGATAGCTGTTTCCTTCTCGCAGTTGCAGAAGTTCGGCATCGGGTTGAGCGTACAACAGTCTTACCGTCAATCCTTCCGGCGAAGTATCGGCAACACTGCAACGCAAACAGGGATAAGCCTCCGCTCCGGAAGATACAGGATAGAGCCTTAGAAGCTCTCCTGCTTCCGGTACAACCTCCGGCATTGTCCCTTTATCGCCGCCCCACGAGAAGATAAGCAGAGGATGATCGGCATCCGTACAGCTGTTCTTCATCAATATAAGGTTAGTCCACGCTTCTCCTTCCCTTTCATTCCACCACTGCGGAAGCGAGTGAGGGGGCGTGTGTGTGCCGTCGGGAAGCATATTGCTGTGTTGATTGGTGTAAGCAGCCATCTCTTCCCGCATCAAAAAACCGAAATAAGCTCTCTGATAGGCGTGTAAAAGCGGATCCCGACTGCCTCCCATGGAGAGCAACAAACCTCTGCATTCGTCCCGGACATAGGGAGGATTTTCGGAGGAGTCGGTATTCAAATGAAGGTATTGCTCCAATATCTCCCAAAGTTTTTGCCCGCCTGTTTGATCTTTTGAACCGAGAAGCAGGATGCCGACCATCTTATTACGAAGTCCCATTGCAAGGATTGCACTCTTTCGGGTAGCCGGTATCGGGAACAGATCGCCCGTAGTGGCGTACAAAAGGTAACTCTGTCTCTGCTCCGGAGGAAAGTCGAATGCCTTTTCGCTCATGAGGTTATAGAGGATGGTCTGAATGGCATGAGGCGGTTGGGGATGCCCTCCCCTTCCGGGCTTTCCGCTCTTTAACTCCAGCAGCCTGCTGCCGTCTCTTGAGAGCATATCTATACGTCCCCTCATTCCGAAGAGGGGTGCATGAATCTCTGCTTCCAAAGCAACGCTTTCAAACTGCTCTTTCCGCAGAAGCCGGATGCTCTTACGGATGTTGTCGTATTGGCTTTGTGCCTCTTCACCAAATGTTACGGGAAGCCGGGCATAAGCAAATCCGAGCGCATTTGCACAGAATGCAGCGTGAAAAGAAGAAGTGAATGAGACACTCTCCGAAGAGGTCGCAAGATCATCGAGAAACTTATTCGCCACAGCTCCCCGAAGCAGATACCACGAGTGGCTTTGCGGTTTGAGCCTTGCAAGCAAGAAGAGCATAGGATCGGAGAAATCTTGTGAGACGAAACATTCGGCTATGGAAGTTACATCCAGAATAATATCCGGTCTTACGACTATAAACAGTGGTACCAACCCCTCCGCCGTTTCCCGAATGTCGTAAAGATGTATCACACTGCCTCTTTCTACCTGTGCGCCCAAACGGTCATAAGCTCCATGCTGGTAAGTATAACGGTAAAGAAAGGTGAGATAATACTCTTCCCACACACCTTTATTCTCTCCATACGCCCAGCCATTCACACTCGTCTCTCCGATCTCTTCTACTACCAGATATAAAAAAGAGGGAAGCGAACCCGCAGGAAGTACATCGGGTACTTCCTGCGAGTTCGCTTCCTTATCCATAAAATCCGTTCCGAGAGCAGTCTCTCCGCAATAGTGCCCTATGAAAGCAGCTAATGCACGTCGCTCCGTATCTTCAACAAGTTCGGACGGATCTCTTTTCAAAAAATTGATATACCTGTTCACGATGCGTCTGCAAAGCTGTGAACAGCCCTCAAATACCGGGACATGACGAAGATATACAAGCCTTGCGTAATGCCCTTCAAAGGTCAGACCGCTGTCGATAGTGGCGATCTCCAAAAACCCGGACAGGCACAACAGCCAATCCTTAACGGAGATCTCTCTTGAAACATCGCCCGATAACTCTCCCAACAATGCCCTGACGGCATCATGGTATCTGCTATCTATGCGATCGTTCAACGAGGTATAAAGTTTACTTCAAAGCGCAACCCTCACACTTTTGAGAGATCACTTTGAAAAAGTCGTTGCCTTTGTCGTCCACGAGAATAAAGGCCGGAAAGTCTTCTACTTCTATCTTCCAGATCGCCTCCATACCCAATTCCGGATACTCCAAACACTCTACTTTCTTGATGCTATCCTGTGCCAAGATTGCAGCAGGACCGCCAATACTGCCGAGATAAAAGCCTCCGTACTTATGACAAGCATCTGTAACCTGTTGGCTACGGTTACCTTTCGCAATCATGATAAGGCTTCCGCCATGACTCTGGAAGAGATCCACATAAGAGTCCATACGCCCTGCCGTTGTAGGTCCGAAAGATCCGGAAGGCATTCCTTTCGGGGTCTTTGCCGGTCCTGCATAGTATATCGGATGGTTCTTGACATATTCGGGCAATCCTTGACCGCTGTCTATGCGCTCTTTCAACTTCGCATGAGCGATGTCCCGACCCACGATGATGGTACCCGATAAAGAGAGTCTTGTGGAGACCGGATAACGGCTAAGCTCTTTCAGGATCTCTGCCATCGGTCTGTTCAAATCTATTTTCACCACTTCTCCTTCGTGTCCTTCGCGCATCTCTGCCGGGATAAGACGTTCCGGATGAGTCTCCAACTTTTCGATCCAAATACCTTCACGATTGATCTTTGCCTTGATATTGCGGTCTGCCGAACAGCTTACACCCATTCCTACAGGGCAGGATGCACCGTGACGTGGAAGCCTTATGACACGAATATCATGCGCGAAATATTTTCCGCCGAACTGCGCTCCCAAGCCGAGTTTATATGCTTCTTGCAGCAAAGTCTTCTCCAACTCTATGTCGCGAAAAGCTCTACCGCCTTCGTTTCCGCTGGTCGGAAGCTCGTCATAATACTTTGCACTTGCCAGCTTGACGGTTTTAAGGTTGGTTTCTGCCGATGTTCCGCCAATCACGAAAGCTATATGATAAGGAGGACAAGCAGCTGTACCCAAACTCTTCATCTTATCTACAAGAAACTTCACAAGCGTATCCGGATTGAGAAGAGCCTTGGTCTCTTGATAGAGGTATGTCTTATTAGCAGAACCGCCACCCTTGGCTATACAAAGGAATTTATACTCTCCGCCTTCCGTTGCCATAAGGTCTATCTGAGCCGGCAAATTGCATCCGGTATTGACCTCTTTGTACATATCCAACGGCGCATTTTGGGAATAGCGAAGATTATCTTGGGTATAGGTATTATACACACCGCGAGAAAGATACTCCTCATCGCATACACCGGTAAAGACATTCTGTCCTTTCTTGCCGAGGATCACGGCTGTACCTGTATCTTGACAGAATGGGAGCTTTCCTTTGGCACTTACCTCTGCATTGCGAAGGAATGTAAGAGCGACAAACTTATCGTTCTCCGAAGCCTCCGGATCCGAAAGAATAGAGGCAACACTCTCTTGATGCTCCGGGCGTAAAAAGAACGAAACATCATGGAAAGCCTGTTGTGCCAAGAGTGTAAGAGCTTCCGGATCTACCTTCAGCATCTTTGTGCCTTCAAAATCTACCTCTTGCACGTACTGATCTGTCAGTTTATAATACTCGGTTTTCTCAGGTCCGAGTGGGAACATAGCCTGATACTTAAATTCTGGAACTGCCATAGTAATACATTTAGTGATAATATCTATTTCTTGCTTACCGCTTATTAAGTTACAAGAAATAATTGAATCTTCTACTTTTAGCCGAAACAACGAAAGCCGTTTACTTCTTCTTATATGTGTCCCAAGAGATCACCTCTTGCTCCGGCTTCCTTTTTCTTTGTGAGAGTTTATCATTACTTTTCCCCAGAGCCACTACAAGGGGAATATCTTTTCCTTTTGGGACATTCAACAGACGCCTTAGTTTGCCTTTATCCAACCAGCCTATGATACAGCTTCCCAAGCCTTCATGCTCTGCTGCCAAGGTGAGAAAGCCCACGGCTATTCCTATATCGAAAGAGCTGTAATCCGTGTTCTTGATCACGGCACCTATACCGGCTGCGATGTTGGTACGCTCTTGTACCACGACGATAAAGGCAGAACAGTCCGTGGTAAACTTATTCATACCCGGAGCGAGAGGTGTCCGCAGGGCGTCGCTGACGCTTTTCCTCAACTCCCGATCCTTGACAACGACAAAGTGCCACGGCTGTCCGTTGCAGGCAGAAGGTGAAAGCCGTCCTGCCTCAACGATTCTGCCAAGCACCTCATCGGGGATCTCAAATTCGGGGTCATACTTTCTATGACTCTTCCGTTCCCGAATGAGGGTATAAATATCTTTACTCATACTGTCGGTGGAATATTACTCCAGAGAGCGCAGTCTTGCCAAATACTTTCCGATGATATCGAACTCCAGGTTCACTCTATGCCCTTCGGCAAGGGTGCAGAAGTTGGTATGCTCCTTGGTATAAGGGATGATGGCTACACGGAACGAGTTCGGAGTGGAGTCGCACACTGTCAGCGAAACGCCATTGACGCACACCGAACCCTTCTCTACCGTCATGTAGCCTTGAAGAGCCATATCTTTGGGTACGCTGTATGTTATGGTATAATAAGTACTGCCGTCTGCCTCTTCCACTGCACTGCAAAGTCCGGTGGTATCTACGTGTCCTTGTACGATGTGTCCGTCAAGACGTCCGTTCATCAGCATGGATCTCTCCAAGTTTACCAAGTCTCCGGGACGAAGATCACCCAGATTGCTCCGTTTGAGTGTCTCGCTTATGGCTGTTACCGTATAGGTCTCATCCGTAAGCTCCACCACTGTAAGGCAAACGCCGTTGTGGGCAATGCTCTGGTCTATCTTCAGTTCGTTTACGAAAGAACACGCTACGGTGAGGTGTACATTCTCTGTACCTGTTTCGTGGACAATATCAACGATGCGTCCCGCCTCTTCTACTATTCCTGAAAACATCTTTTCTCTTTGTCTCTCTGTATAATTGTTTCACTTACTCTTTCAGTATCACATCGTGCGCACCGCCTTCCACTATCGAAGTAGAAGATACCAGCGTAATCTTGGCATGGTGTTGAAGGTGCTTGATGGTAGTGGATCCGCAGCTGCACATCGTGGCTTTCATCTTGGCAAGAGTCTTATCCAGATTGCTCTTCATCTTACCGGCATAAGGCACATAGCTGTCCACGCCCTCTTCAAACTTAAGATTTTCATCACCGCCGGCGTCATAACGCTGCCAGTTTTTAGCTCTGTTGGAACCCTCTCCCCAGTACTCTTTCACGAAGTTGTTACCCACCTTGAGCACTTTGGTAGGGCTCTCATCGAAGCGGGCAAAGTATCTTCCCATCATCATAAAGTCTGCACCCATTGCAAGAGCAAGTGTCATGTGATAGTCGTGTACGATACCGCCGTCGCTGCAAATGGGAACATAGATACCTTTGGAAGCAAAATATTCGTCTCTTGCCTCAGCCACGTTCATCACGGCAGTGGCTTGCCCCATACCTATACCCTTTTGTTCGCGAGTGATACAGATGGATCCGCCACCGATACCGACCTTGATAAAGTCCGCACCTGCTTCCACGAGATAGAGGAAACCCTCTTTATCCACGATGTTTCCGGCACCTACCGGCACATCGTATCTGCTCTTGATCCACTCCAGACACTCTTTCTGCCATTCGGAGTAGCCGTCGGACGAGTCGATACACAGCACATCCACTCCGGCTTCTACCAGTGCAGGCACTCTCTCTTGGTAGTCGCGAGTGTTGATACCGGCACCCACAAGAAGTGTTTTATCTTGTTTGTCGGAGAGTTCATTAGGATTTTGATGATGGTTATCGTAGTCTTTGCGGAAGACGAAGTAGCAGAGTCTGTTCTCGTCATCTATTATAGGAAGTGTATTGAGCTTGTGTCCCCAGATGATGTTATTGGCATCGGAGAGCGTGATACCGAGCTTTCCCACGGTGAGCTGAGAGAATGGTGTCATGAAGTCTGCCACTTTCTTGTCTCTCGGATCCACCGATAGTCTGTAATCTCTGCTGGTTACGATACCTTTGAGGATACCATTGGGCGTACCGTCATGAGTGATCCCGATGGTGGAGTGTCCTGTTTTGGCTATCAGGTTCAAGACATCTTGCAGGGTGTGATCGGGTGTAAGGTTGGAGTCGCTGGTAACGAATCCTGCCTTAAACTTCTTTACCTTTCTCACCATTTCCGCTTGAGACTCTATCGGTTGGGAACCGAAGATGAAAGAAAGCCCTCCGTTGCGAGCCAACTCGATGGCAAGCGTATCGTTGGAGACAGACTGCATGATAGCCGAAACGAAAGGGATGTTCAGGTTAATCTTGCTCTCTCCATCCTCTTTCCGATATTTCACAAGAGGAGTACGCAGGGATACGTTGTCGGGTGTACAGGTCTTTTCTGTCAATCCGGGGATAAGCAGATATTCGCCAAACGTGCGAGAAACTTCTTGGTGTATAATAGCCATAACGATATGATATAGGTTACTGTATTTGGGTACAAAAATAACGTTTTCCGTACAGCTATCCAAAGGAGAGACGAAAAGAGTATCTCTCTTCCCGGAGCAGGCTATTCTCAAATCCATTTTGCGGGAATTTTTATATAAAAACAGTCGGTCTGTCTGCCCCCTAAATCGCCTCCTTTTTTCGCCTGATTCAGTCCGGATAATTTTCTCTATTCTTATAACCCATTAGACAACAGACAAATATGAGAAATCGCGAATTTGGAAAAAATTTTTTCTCAGTCCGTTTCATGGGGCTTTTTCGCGTTAATTGGTGTGAATTTTAGCACCTCTGTCTGTAAACATTTCCTAATAAAGAAATTCACCTTTTCAAGGGCATTTTTTGGGGAAATAGGTAATCTGTTGATATTTAGCAGTTTGATAATTTTGGCTAAACACGTTAATCGAATCCGGTAAACGTGTTCATTGAAATCGGTAAACGTGTTTACTGAAAAATTAAACACGTTAAGCCGAAAGAATATGCTCGTTTAGCGTTTTTGCTTAACAGGTATCAAAAATGGTGTTAATAAAATGGGCTGATTTAACAAATTCGACACCCCTCTGAAAACACCCCCTTCGATCAAAATAGAGAGCCGAAAAAAAGTGAGCATTTTTCGGGATGGAATATATAAAAACGGCTCTTCCGGCAGAGCCGTTTTCAGTCTCCCCAATATCGGCAAAGCAGTCTGAAAAAAGACAGACACCGCAACCATTTCGTGTTGCAGTGTCTGTGTCTGTTATAAGCCTTTATGTCGTGAAGCATCGGCAAGATCGCCTAAGCTCCGTAAACGGCTTTCTTGGGAGAGAGCCTTGCTCAAAAGCGATGTCCCAAAGGGTCTCTTCGCTGTCGGGGTCTCTATCAGATGCCGAACTCTTTGAGGATCTGAGCCACCCAGTCCGAGATGCGCTTTTCGTTGAGAGCTTCCTGGTTTTCAAAATCGAGAGCCAAGCCCATGAACTGACCCTCTTCTTCTGCTTGCGAACGCTCGTACTCGTAACCCTCCGTAGAGGTATAACCTACGATCTCACCACCGCAATGCTTGACAAGATTTGCAAGCAGACCGATGCTGTCCACAAAGTTTTCCGGATAGCTCGCCTGATCTCCAAGACCATAGATAGCCACCTTTTTTCCTTTCATGGAGAGTGTCTCCACGTCCGGCAGGATTTCGTCCCAGTAAGATGGAAGTTCGCCATCGAACCATGTAGCACCTCCCATGATGAGATACTTGTATGGGTTGAGGTCTTCTTTACTTGCAGTCTCCACAGGGACAAGGTCTACCTTGTCTTTTCCTATCTTTTCTGCCAATATCTCAGCTACCTTGGAGGTCTTTCTGGCACTCTTTCCGTAAAATAATCCTATCTTTTCCATAACTTGTTTCTGTATTAAAATTCAATGAGACGCTTAGCTTCACGATAGATGCCATCCGCATTGGGCAAAACGGCTCTCTCCAAAATAGGGTTGAAGCCAACCGGTGTAAACGTAGAACCCAAACGAGATACCGGAGCATCCAACAGCGTGAACATTTCGGATGCAATAGTAGCCGCGATCTCCGCTCCAAAGCCTGAGAAGACCTTGTCTTCGTGTACGATGAGGACTTTGCCGGTCTTCTCTATGGACTTGCGAACCATCTCTTTGTCCCAAGGAACAAGAGAACGAAGGTCTATCACCTCGACAGTTCCGACACCTTCCTCCTTTAGTCTCTTGGCTGCTTGCAGAGAAAGAAGAAGAGTGTTGCCGTAAGTAACGATGGTGAGATCCTTTCCTTCGTGACGGATACGCCCTTTACCGAACGGCACTTCAAAGTCTTCCGGCACGTGTGCCTGTGCTTCTACAGAGTTGTACTGCGCTTTAGGCTCCATGAAGACAGTCAACCCTTCGGAGCGCATGGAGGTACGCAAAAGTCCGGCAGCATCGTCCGCAAATGTCGGATAAACGATTCGCGTTCCCGGAAGAGTGGATAGAGCACCTTCGATGTTCTGGGAGTGGTAGATACCTCCACCGATATATCCTCCGGAGGCAAGGCGTATGGTAACGTTCGGGGAGAACTTTCCGTTGCTTCTCCAATAGTCGTGAGTGGTGTCCACAAACTGCTCCATTGCAGGCCAGAAATAGTCTGCAAACTCTGCTCCTTCGATAACCACACGGATGTCTTTACGGAAACGGCTCATGCCGTTAGCCGTTCCGACGATAAAGTCTTCGCAGATGGGAGCATTGAATACACGCTCTTCGCCAAACTCCTGCTGCATACCCTTGGATACGTTGAATACGCCTCCCTTGTCTTTATTAGCCATATCCTGTCCGAAAAGGAACGTGTCCGGATTGTGGCGGAACTCTGCTTTAAGGGTTTGATTGAGCGCAGTAACGAGGTTAATCGGCTCGCCTTCCGTGCTGTTGTGAAGACCTTCGGGGTATTTTGTGGACTCGTATGCAGGAGGCAGTACAAAGTCATGGATGGATGCCGGATCGGGATCGGGAGCACGGAGAGCCTTTTTGTTGGCTTCTTTTACATCCTTTTTGACCTGCTCTTCAATCTCCAACAGCTCCTCTTCGGACACTCTCTTATATCTAAGGAGCATGCGTCTGAACTTCTGTATAGGGTCTGCCGCCTTTACGTATTCAAGCTCATCTTCATCGCGGTATAGTGTATGCTTGTCGGAGTTGGAGTGTGCACCGATACGTACACAATTGGCTTGCACAATCACCGGACAGCTTGTTTCGAGTGCATGATTCTTTGCCTCTGTCATGGCATTCATGGAATCGAAGATGTCTTTACCGTTGCAGTGAATGATGCGAAGGTGCTTCATGCCGGTGAAGTTATCCGCTACTTTTCTGTTGGCAGTCTGATCTTTCTTCGGAACAGATATGCCATAGCCGTTGTCCTGAATAACGAATACGACCGGAAGTTGCTCCCTTGAAGCTCCGTTGATAGCCTCATAAACGTAACCTTCGGAAGTGGAAGAGTCACCATGAGAAGTGAATGCCACACCTTTCTGTCCGTAGTACTTCATCGCTCTTGCCACACCCACGGCATGAAGGTCATGGTTTGCAACGGCAGAAGAAGTGTTTTGGATGTTCCATTCCGGCTTGGCAAAGTGGTTGGACATATGCCTTCCTCCACTGCTCGGATCCGTAGCTTTGGAAATACCGTTCAGGATAATCTCTTCCGCTGTCATACCTGCGGAAAGAGCGGAGAGCATATCTCGGTAATAGGGGAAAAAGAAGTCTTTCTCTTTGTCGAATACTTGTCCCATGGCAAGTTGAATGCCATCGTGTCCGGCGTAAGGCGCATGGTAAGACCAGCCGAGCGACTGCAAAAGGTAGCTTGGAGCCTTATCGTCCAAAGCGCGACCCAGCATCAGGAGGTGATACCACTTCTTTAGAAGCTCTTTATCAGTATTGGTTATAGTAAAATATTTCTTCATGGTTTATGATCTGTTATGCGTTCCACTCTTCAAGGTATTGCCCTATGCGGTAAAGGAAATTACCTCCGAGCATACCGTCTATTACTCTATGATCGTAAGAGAGAGCAAGGTACATCTTGTCTCTGATTGCCATTACCGGACCGTCCGGAGTCTCCAAAATGGAAGGTTTCTTCTCTATCGTTCCCACGCCGAGTATGGCTACTTCGGGTTGGTTAATGATTGGCGTTCCGAAAAGACTCTTGAAAGATCCGAAGTTGGAAATGGTAAATGTTCCACCTTGAATCTCATCCATTCCGAGCTTATTGGCTCTCGCTTTGTTTGCCAAAGCAGACACTTCGTTCGCCAAGCCGGAGATGCTCATACGGTCTGCATTCTTAATCACCGGCACGATAAGGTTTCCGTCCGGAAGAGATACTGCCATACCGATGTTGATAGACTTACGTTCGATGATGTTATAGCCATCCACGGAAGAGTTGACACGCGGATAGTCTTTCAAAGCCTTGGCTGTAGCTTCGAGTATAGGTGCCATAAATGTAAGGCTGATACCTTCTCTCTTCTTGAATGCCTCTTTCTCTCTGTCTCTCCAACGTACCAGGTTGGTAACATCGACCTCTATAACGTTGGTAACGTGCGGAGATATGTGCTTGGATTCGGTCATTCTGTCCGCAATGATACGACGTACAGGATCCATAGGGATAACGGTATCTTCCGGGCCTGCCACTACCGGAACAGATGGTGCTGCCTTTTGCGGAGCGGCGGCAACAGGAGCGGCAGGAGTTGCGGGCTTGGTAAGAGAAGGAGCCGGTGCGCCTTTCTTCTTCTCTATGAAGGCAATGATATCATGCTTGGACACTCTGCCTTCGAATCCTGTTCCCTGAATAGCGTCCAGCTCTTCGGCAGATACCTTACCCTCTTTTGCCTTTTGAAGCACAACGGGAGAGTACCAACGATCTCCGCTCTTCTTGGCAGGCTTTTCGGCTTTCAGGCTTTCGGGCTGAGAAGATGCGGACTTTGCCTCTTCTGCAGGAGCGGCAGCTTTGCTCTCTTCTCCTACTACGGCTTCGCCCGAAAGGTCTATACGTGCCACGATATTACCTACTGCCACGGTATCGCCCTCTATATGAAGAATTTCTTTTACTACTCCGGCTACGGGAGAAGGGATTTCGGCACTTACTTTTGCAGTGTTCACCTCAAAGAGGATATCGTCTTCCTCCACGGTGTCGCCCACTTTCACATTCCAAGTGAGAATAGTACCCTCTGTGATACTTTCGCCCAACTTGGGCATTTTTATATCAAATAGAGACATAATAAATTGAGTTTTGAGTGTTAATATAATTTGCTTATCTGTTTTTGGTTCTGCTTTGATCTTTTGTCCCGAACATGACCCAAGAGCGGTCTTGATACTTTTCTCTTTCGAGTGCCAGCAGGTCGGATTTTTTTAACAGAGTGCTCAGGTCTGTCTCTTTACAGCCAAGATCCGACAAGAACACCCGGTACTGTGTTTCAACCTCCGTTATCGTATAGCTTTTTCCGGAGTTGGTATATATATTTGTGACGGGAGAGCGATGACTCCGGACACTTGGGTGCGGATCGCTTTCCGTGCTTGTGTTTTCAGGGCGAAGCATCTCTTCCAGCTTGCAAAGGTCTGTCTCGACTAGAAGAGTAGCATGAAAAATCTGCCTCTGCTTATATACAGCCTGCGCCGAGCCCGATATTTTACGGTCTTCGATAAACAGACTTCTTCTGTTATCTGCCTTGGCATCCACGCCGAGACGGTGCAAAAAAGAGAGCTGAAGGAGCACCGCGTCATCAAAGGTAAAGGTCTCGCACGACCCTATAACGCTGATGTTCACATTGCCTTCGTCGGTAAAAACCGCTCCACCTCCCGTAAATCTTCTGTACAGACTCACCCCTCGGCTATCGAGGATAGCCTTTCGAGTCTCCCTCTCTACGCTCTGATACTTTCCGAGCACAACAGAAGGGTGAGTCTGCCAAAGAAGTATGATGTCGATCTCCGAATGCTTCACCAACCACTCTTCCAGAGCAAGAATGAGCGACGGCTCTGATCCGCGCAGCAGTGCAAACTGAAAACGGGAAAACTTGTGAGGCATCCGTGTGCGATCTGACTCCTCTTATCTTAGTCGTGCAGCACTTCGTGGATAATCTCGGCAACGGTCGGGTGCGGATAGACATGCTTTCCGAGAGAAGAGAGAGTCTCTCCGTTTTCGATGGCAATGCCCATACCGAAGATGATTTCCGATGCCGGGTTACCAAGCATATGGCATCCGAGTATGGTCTCATTCTCGTCTACCAACACCTTGCAAAGTCCGTTTCCGGTCTCGTTTTCTGCCACAAAGCGACCGGAATAAGCCATAGGCAGCTTCAATACACGGAAATAGGTTCCGCTCTCACGAAGCTCCTCTTCGGTCTTGCCCACTCCGACGATTTCGGGATTGGTATATACAACGCCCGGAATAGCCTTGTAGGACATCGGAACATTCTCTCCGAGGATATGTCCTATTGCCACTTCTCCCTCGCGTATGGCAGTGTGTGCCAACAGAGAGAAGCCTGTAACATCTCCGGCGGCATAGACTCTCGGATGAGAGGTCTGCATATACTCGTTCACGGCAACACCGCCACGGTTGGTCTCCACCGGTATATTTTCGAGACCGAAGCCTTGCAAACGGGCTTTGCGTCCCACGCTTACAAGAATCTTTTCGCCCTCTATGGTGAAAGTCTCTCCATCTTTTTCTACTTTGACACCGCCATCAAACACTTCGACGACTTTCGTATTCAAGTGGAATTTAACTCCTCTCTTGGCATACTCGTCGCGCAGCATTGCCGAAGTCTCCTTGTCCATCGCTCCAAGTATCTCAGGCATCATCTCCACGACAGACACTTCGGAACCCATGCTGTTGAAGAATGAAGCGAACTCCATACCGATGACACCGCCACCGATGATCACGATAGAACGAGGCTGTTCTTTGGACTCGAGAGCCTCTCTGCTGGTCCAATACTCCACGCCATCCAAGCCCGGAATGGGAGGGATAAAGGTATCCGAACCCGTACAAAGCAACAGATACTTTGCGTGATACTCCTGTCCGCTTTCGCTTTTGATGATAAACTCATCGCCCGACTCCCCTGCAATGGTAGCCAACTCCTTTACAACCTCAACGCCCGAAGAGCTCATCTTGAACGTCACACCGGCTGTAAGCTTCTTCACGACCTTGTTTTTACGAGCGATGATTCGCTTATAATCGAAAGAGATTTCTCCGTCTATCTTGATGCCGTACTTGAGAGCAGACTTTGCGCTTTCCAGTGTCTTTGCGGAGTAGAGAAGTGTTTTGGTCGGGATGCAACCCTCGTTAAGGCAAACGCCTCCAAGCTCACTCTTCTCAAAGAGTACGGTCTTGAGACCTCCGGCGGAAGCCTTCGCAGCGGCATTGTAACCGGCAGGACCACCACCAATTATTGCTATGTCAAAGTTCATTTATTATATAAGATTTATTCGTTATACTTTTCTCCTTTTTCTCTCTAAAAGTACAACAAATATTTGATATAGAGGTAGATCTAACCATTATTGAGTATATCATTCCACTTAAAAACGGAGAAGAAAATGGTTTATCTAACTATAATCAAGTATTATTTATATATTTCCATAACGGAAAAGCCCATCAACAAAACATCTTATACAAGAAAAAGAGAACCGACAAAAATGTATCGGGAGAGATTTTGCTGCTTTTTAACCCCATTTTCAAGCTCTGTTTTTATATATTCCATCTCGAAAAATGCTCTCTTTTTCCCTGCTCTCTACTTTGATCGGAGGGGTTGTTTTCAGAGGGGTCCGAATTTGTTAAATCAGCCCGATTTATTAACACAAATTCCGATACTTGTTCATCCAAAACGCTAAACGAGCATATTCTTTCGGCTTAACGTGTTTAATTTTTCAATGAACACGTTTACCGATTTCATTTAATACGTTTACCGAATTCAATTAAAGTGTTTAGCCAAAACCATTAAAATACTAATAATCAACCACCTACACATTTTTACCCCAAAATGCAGCTGAAAAGGCGAATTTCTTTATTAGGAAACGTTCACAGAGATAAGTGTTAAAATTCACTCCTATTAACGTGAAAAAGCCCGATGAAACGGACTGAGAAAAAATTTTCTCCAAATTCGCGATTTCTCATACTCGTCTGATAACAAACGAATTAAAGACTCACGGATTTGAAATGATACAAAACAGAAGAGAAAATCATCGGCATGGAGAGAGAATCTTACCGCTCTGTTTTTATATAAAACATCCCCCAAAAACGGGTCAAAAACAAGGGCTGTCGGAGCCGAGAGAATAACATTTTTATCCCATGAATCCGACACCTTTCGGGGAAGAAAAAGAAAAGAGAAGCAGACCATAAGGAAGCGCTTCTGGCTCAAATGCACCGGCGACACTTTGGAGAGCATCCGGAAGGGGTGTCATGATGAATAGAGAGAAAAACATAGAGTATTATAAGGTACAGATCACTGCGTTGCTTGCGATATTCGGCATCGGTCAGGTACTCCGGTATGCTCTGTCGAGCCTCACCCCTATCGCCTTGAACTCTACGCATTTTAATGTATGCGAAAAGGGGCTATGCCAAACAAATGCCGGCACAGCCCCTTCTCTAATTTATGATTAAAATCAAAGCATCAATGTCGTCTCGACATCTTTTTATTTTGCGTTTACTGTTGCCATGTGTGCGATAAGGTCGAGTACTCTGTTAGAATAACCGATCTCGTTATCGTACCAGGAAACAATCTTAACGAATGTATCTGTTAGAGCGATACCCGCTTTAGCATCGAAGATAGAGCTGCGAACGTCTCCAAGGAAGTCTGAAGATACCACTTCTTCGTCTGTATAGCCAAGGATGCCCTTGAGTTCGCCCTCAGAAGCCTCTTTCATAGCCTTGCAGATCTCATCGTACTTCGCAGGCTTTGCGAGGTTTACAGTAAGATCCACTACGGAAACATCGAGTGTAGGTACACGGAAAGACATTCCGGTAAGCTTGCCATTGAGTGCAGGGATTACCTTACCTACTGCCTTTGCAGCTCCTGTAGATGATGGGATGATGTTGCCGGTAGCAGCACGACCACCACGCCAGTCCTTTAGAGACGGACCATCAACGGTCTTTTGTGTTGCAGTAACAGAGTGTACTGTGGTCATGAGACCATCTACGATACCAAACTTATCGTTGAGAACCTTTGCCACCGGAGCCAAACAGTTGGTTGTACAAGAAGCATTGGATACAAACTGAGTACCTTTCACATACTCTTTATGATTTACTCCGCAAACGAACATAGGAGTATCGTCCTTTGAAGGAGCCGACATCACTACATACTTTGCACCTGCATCAATGTGTCCTTGTGCCTTATCTTTGCTTAGGAAAAGACCGGTAGATTCTACTACATAATCTGCTCCCACTTCTGCCCATCTAAGGTCTTTAGGATCGCGTTCCGCTGTTATGCGAACCTCCTTACCATTCACGATAAGAATGTTCTTATCCATGTTGAAGTCTATTGTTCCTTCAAATGTTCCGTGCATAGTATCGTATTTCAACATATATGCCAAGTAATCTACCGGCATAAGGTCATTGATAGCTACAACTTGAATGTCTGTTCTTTTTTGAGCAGCACGGAAAACGAAACGTCCGATACGGCCAAAACCGTTAATACCTACTTTAATCATTTTCAGTTATCGTATTTTTTGAATGTAAAAAAATCTATTAAAACCTCATATATCTGCATTACAATAACGGAGACCCACTATTGGAGTCTCTCGTCTAAGGCAATACAAATATATGAATATTTTTCCAATCCATACTCTCTCTATGGTCTCCAATATCTGCTTGAACTACTTCTTTTTGCGACCAAAAGGAAGAGAAAGAATTTTGCGTACGGCTTTCAATCCCAGATTGAAAGCCCGACCCTGTATGTAACCGGCTGCCAGAGGAAGGATAGCACTTAGCATCGGGCTGCTGACCACTCCGGAAAGAAGCGAAGAGAGTGCAGAGGGTTGTTGCTGCTCCTCTTGCCGGGCATCGGGATCTATGGTCCGTATGCTGGTTTTCTCTCTCGAACGGTCGAACAATCCAAGGAAGCCGAGCAGCTTGCCACCTCCCGGGACTCTCTCGGCTACTACTCCTTTGAGCTCTTCAAAGAGCATCCATCCGATGTTTTGGGAAAGATAGCCTATATTATTCTGGAGACGCATCTCGGCAGAACGAATTTCATTCTTGTAAAATCCTCTTTTGATTCGCAGCCTTTCTGCGGAAGAGACTTGTATCGGACGGCTACGGTTCATGCCTTACCTCCTTTCTCCTCTATGGCATCCTTGATGGCATCTTGGGCATTCTGCTCATCCAAATGATCCAGAACGACATGGATATACTTCTCGGAATATCTATCCGTGTAGTGTCTCCACCGAAAAGCCATGTAAAGAGCCGGTATGAGGAATATCGTACCTGAGATGGTGAAGCCAAGAGAAAGTGCTTTGAGCAGCTCGGCATAAAGCTCCGTGAAGAGCAGACTCAGTGCAAAAGAGGCCGCAGCCAGATAAAGCGTGGTGGACACAAGGAGAAGTGTGAGCACGATAGTGGCGTAAACGGCAATGACACCCACAGGTACTCCTTTCTCCACAGCCGACAGCTTCATAAGCTCTATGCGAGAAAAGATCAGAGCCAAGAAGTCCTCTTTTGTTTCCTCTATAATCTGTAAGAATGTTTTTTGCATTTCTGTATAACTGGACAAATTTATAACTGAAGACCTGCCCCCTGCTCCAGGAGAAGCACAAGCCTAAAAAATATGGCTTTGAGAAGATCTGCCCCACCAAGACGAGCGTAGAGCTCGCACGCTCTCCGCAACGACACGATGACCACACCTCATCTCAAAGCCACACATAACGCAGATCATTGAAGACCTACCCGACGATCCGAAATTTGCCGGATCTGAAAATATCTTCCGTATATGCCGGAAGTTAAGACTTCATAGCACGGAGAGCCTTGTCCTTTACCTCTTCATACATCCCTTCCGCAGAGTCCTTCACATCTGCCAAGTAGCGTTGAAGATCACGAGAAGCCTTTCTTCCTCTTATGCGAGCTCCGTAATAAGCATCCTTTACTCCACTCTTTACAGAGTCTGAAAAGTCGGATACATCATCTATAAAGTCATTACGTTTCTTTTCATCAGAAAAATATGCAGCGGCAGCACCTACTGCTGCTCCAATTGCAAAACCGATAAGGAATTTCATTCCACCATTGCCTTTCATGCTAATGTAGTATTTAAGTTAGTTAATAACATTACTTTCTCATCTGAGAAGAGTTCTCCACATCCCCTCATTACAAATATACAAAAAAGTTTCGGGTTAAGAAATTCTACGAAAGCAGACAAATGCTATTCCAGAAACATTCGCCATTTTGGGTGTCTCCACCTCTCCCGTATAATAAAAAGCGAACTGAAGACTCCTATTATAATATAGTATACGACCTCTACGGTAAAACACCAGTGAACCGGAGCATTCAAGTAGTAGGTCAATACCCAGGCCATCCCGAGATAGATAAGGATGGTTGCCATCTCTATCTGCATCGCTTTCTTGGTTGCACCCGTAGCGGAGACGGCGGCAAAGAACATATTGGCAACGGAACTGCCGAGCAGTGCTATGGTAATCACTCTTAGGGTCGGGACTGCATCCGCGATAAGAGAGAGATCGTCCGTAAAGATCTCCGTGACGATATGCGGAAAGAGGTTGATGATGACGACAAACACACTCATCGTAAGCAGGGAAAGCCTTGCAATCTTGAAGACCTGACCCGGAACTTTATCCTCCTCTTTCCGTCCGATGGTCTGCCCCACGATGGTGTGGACAGCGGTAGAATATGAACTTATCGGTATATACAGGAAGATGTAGATACTCCTTGCGACAGCCGCAACAGCCAATGCTCGCTCTCCCAACTTCTCTATGAAGATGAAGAAAACCGCCCAGACCATGAGGCTGACGAGTCCTTGCAACATGAGATAAAAGGATAGTCTGAAAATCTGCCGGATCAGCTTTATGTTCAGACGTATGGCGGTGTAGTGGAGAGAATACTCCCCCGTATGACCGCTCAGCCTTGAATAGAAATAGTAAAACAGCAGAGATGAGCCCTCAGCGATGACACTTGCCAAAGCAGCCCCCTTTACACCCAATGCCGGAGCACCAAAGTGTCCGAAGATAAGGACGTAATCGAGCACGATGTTTACCACTGCCATGATGAAGGCATTATAGGTAAGCACTTTCGTTTTCCCTATACCTATGTAAAATGCACGATAGGTGGTGGACTGAAAAGCAAGGACAAAGCCCCAAATGCGCCACTGCCAATATTCGGTGGCAACGTCTGCAATGTCCGGACTTTTAAGGAGCGCATAAAACATGGACTCCCCAAAGATGTAACAGATAAAGAAGGAAAGCTGAGCAGCAATAAGAAGCAAAAGGGAGCTTTGTCCGAATACTCTTCCTATCTCGTCCCGCCGACCTTCTCCGAATCGCTTGGATACCAAAATCTGTGTTCCGGCTCCAAGTCCGAAGCCCAAAGTGAATACGCAATAATATGCCATGACTGCCATGGCGGATCCACCCATAGCCACTTCGCCTATTCGCCCCATAAATGCAGTATCGGTTATCCCTACAATATTTTGCGCAATGAGGGATACAAATACGGGGGATGCTATTTTCAGAATATGCTTTACGGATGCCATCTACTCTCTATTCGCAATCTCCCGGTGATACAACTCCAATATCCGATCGGCACATTCCTGAACCTCTTCTGCCGTTTCCAGCTTGCCGACATCCACCCGATACTTTGCCCGAAGATAGACAGGCTCTCGAAGTGCAAGTTTGTCCTTCACAAACAGAGCAATCTCCTCGGCAGTTTTAGATGCCACAGCGGGTCGGGTATGACGATAACGGTATAGTCGAGCAGAAAGAATATCCAAAGGACACTCCAGATAAACCACCACTCCGTTGTCCATTAGCTGTTTCATGCAGTCCTTATAGCAGGGAGCTCCTCCCCCGGTCGCTATCACAGAACACTCATGCGCCATCACTTCCTGCACGATGGCGTATTCTCTCTCTCTGAAATAAGCTTCTCCATGGGAGGTTATGAGGTCTGAAATGGTTGTCCGAAAACGACTCTCCAAAAGGAGATCCGTATCTATGAATCGGTAAGAGAGCTTTTCTGCTAAGACCCGACCCAATGTGCTCTTGCCTACTGCCATAAATCCGACAAGGATCAATGGCGGAAGTGGTTGATATCCTTTCTCTTCCGAAACATACTTTGCCATAGCTCTATTCTTCACAAAAAGAGCTACAGCTAAGCAATCTTAGAGATTGCAACCGTAGCTCTTCTTTTCAGGTAGAAATCTTTTCAGTAAAGACTCAACCTTGTTAACTTAAATGGTATTGCTCTATATATAACAAATGTCGCTTCAAACAGGTACTTACGCCGTAATACGCAACGCTCTACCAATCTTGAGAGTTGTTTTTGGCGTTATACCGTTAAGCCTACAAATTTTATTTACTGACGTGCCGTACCTGGAGGCTATCTCGGATAAAGTATCTCCGTTTCTCACTCGGTGTACGACAATATTCTTGCTTGTAGAGGATGCCGAAGACTTTCGAGATGAAGCCAAAGCATTACCTCCCGCTTTATGTCTTCCTTTTACAAAAGTAAAGACATCACTATGAGGGATTCCCGTTGAGAAGTCTATGATAAGCTCCGGATTGATAGGAACACCCATGAAACGTGTTTCAAAGTGCAAGTGAGGACCTGAACTTCTTCCGGTATTGCCTCCAAGAGCTATCACATCTCCAGCTTTCACCACCTGGTCTTCCGTTACAATGGCACGAGAAAGGTGTCCATACACAGTTTCCAAGCCATTAGGGTGTCTTACCACAACGTAGTGTCCGTATCCTTTCCTTTCATAGTTCACCATGCGAACCTTTCCATCGAATGCAACACGAACAGAGTCTCCAATACTGAGACCAATATCTATTCCGTAATGCATACGGCGGTATCTTTTACGATATCCGTAGCGTGAAGTTACACGCATACTTTCGTTTCCTAAAGGAGAAGTGAATTGGGTACAATCTATGTCGTACGTATCGGGAATTGCCGTAATGGCCGTTCCGATTATTGGATTTACAGACTTCGAGTGCCAAGAGTTTTCACCGTAAATATCCATTGCGGGAAAATCGAGTCTCTCTCTCTCTAGCTCCATCGCGATAGATTCCTCTATGGCTTTATTGAGCTCTTTTGTTCTTCTAATGTCTTTAGTTTTAAGGTTATCTGCCATTGCGAGAGAATCTTTTCCCATCTGCTTTTGAATGGCAGTCTCGATAGATTTTATCGGATCCTGATTAACCTTATTTCCTCCCGGTGGCGCTTGAGCCGACACAAGTCCATGGAATGAAAGCCATGCCACGGCTGTAAGGAGACATCGGTAATTCAAATGTCGCATATAAATTTGTGCTGTTAAACCATCTATTTATAATCACGAAAGCAGAGCCATTCCAAGCCATGTCCTTACTTTAACCGACTTCAAAAGCACTACTTTTTCGACAAATATACCTTTTAACTGCAAAAGAATCAAACAATTCCGCTCCAAAAATCATTATTTAACATGACAAAAGGGGACGCCCAAAATAAAATAAACCACTCCAAAATACTATTAGTAAAAACGTTACAAATGATTTCTATATTGAGCAGAGATTACAAGCAAACAATCTTTAACACTCCAAATACCAATATATAAATGGGAGAGTATCTCCACCGAAAAGTTTCTCCAAGAGCAGACAAAGCGACAGTCCGAAAGAACGGAGCGACAAAAATACTCCGGGACACCCTCGAATACCCTTGAAATAGTCCCAAAAAGACAAAAAGGAACAGGCTAAAAGCATTATTTTTATAACATTAGACTGAGTTTAAGAAGTAATTATTATCTTTGCGTCAAAGTATGGCATTTTCAAACCTAAGATGGACAATGATTTTGCCTATATCCGTTAGGAAAATACAGAATATATTATCGCCTAAAAATAGATAAGAAGGTAACAAACAAACAATAACTTTTTAACATCACAAAGTAATGAGAAAGATTGGACTTTATCTTGCTCTTCCGTTGTTTTTAGCAGTAGGTGCTCAAGCACAGACAAAAGAAGAACTTATTAAGGAAGAAGCTCTAAAGATTAAAAAAGAGATTAAGCAAAACTACTCTAACTGGAGTATAGGTATCTATGGTGGTTTACCATTTACTCAAGGTGGAGATATGGCAACACTTGCTCATGACAAAATCCACTTTGGTTACATGGGTGGCTTGCAATTGGGTTACCAATTCAATCCATTCTTCGGTCTTAGCCTTACAGGTCAGTACGGAAACGCTCCTGCAGGCGCAAAGAAAGAAGAAATGCAATACAGAGTAATGCCTAACGGTCAGACATTCTATGGCGATATGAGCAAAGCTCCTGCTGAGTCTATGCTTTTCAAGGATGTTTATTCTAAGATCGTACACATGGGTGGAGGTTTGCACTTTGACTTCAACGTGGCTCCTCTATTCGCCCCTGGTGCAAACCGCAAGGTGGCTCTTATCCTAAGCCCTGCTGTTTATGCTTACAAGTTTTCTCCTACACTTCACAAGGTTAGCGACAATGCGAAGTTCAACACTTCGGATCTCAAGAACGACCTCACTCTAGCTCTTGGTGGAGATCTTGACTTCCGTGTTCGCGCAAGCAAGCATGTAGACGTAATGCTTAAAGCTGGTACTGCTTGGATTCAAAACAACAACAACTTCGATGGTATCGACAATACAGGTACTAAACTTCGTTATGGTGTTGTAGGTCAAGTGGCTCTTGGCGTTGTTTACAAGATTGGCAACACAAACAAGGAAGACAATATCCTTTACGCTCCTGTTGGTTCAGCTATCAAGAAGATGGCTACAGACAGAGTGAACGAACGTCTTGAAGCTGAGCGCATCGCTCGCGAAAAAGCAGAAGCTGAACGTTTGGCTCGCGAAAAGGCAGAAGCTGAAGAAGCTGCTCGTAAGAGAGCTGAAGAAGAAGCTGCTCGCAGAAAGGCAGAAGAAGAAGCTCGTTTGGCAGCTCTTGCAGCAGTTAAGTTTGACCTTCCAACAGTACACTTCAACAGAGGTTCACACAGAATCGATGTTAGAAAGTACAAGAACGAATTGGCAACAATCGTATCTACATTGAAGGAAAACCCAACTGTAGAATTTGTTATCACAGGTTTCTGCGACCACACAGGTACTGAAGCTCTTAACAACAAACTTGCTATCAACCGTGCAGAAGCCCTTAAATCATATCTTGCTAAACAAGGTGTAGATGTATCTCGTATCACTACTGCAGGTCAAGGTAAAGACCCTGTTCTTACTGGCAAGGACGCTCTTTCTATCAAGGCAAGAAGAGTTGAGGTGAAGAACTAATACTTCTTCGATCCCGACTAAGTAAATAAAACGAACGGCGGTAAGTGGTTTCACTTACCGCCGTTCCTCTTTTTTATATATCCTCCGACACGCACAGAACAGACTCGCGTTCTCCCATATTTATAAAAATTCTGCCGTTAAAGCATAAGAAACAACTGAAAATAAGAATAGGCATTTCGCAATCGAACAAAAAAGAGAACACTACTATAAAGACAAGAGAGAACCGAGAAAAGAAGCAGACAACCCTTAACCCAACATACAAAAACTACCATTAAAAGACAAAACAGTGCTAAAGAGAGAAGAGCGTAATCATTACTCCAAGACAAAAGAGCATCTACTCAAAGGAGAAAGCATTATCGTAAAGAAAAATGGAGAAGCCTCAGCCGATGGAGATCAACCTTGTTAAAGAGTAAAATGTTACCGAAGAGCAGAACAAATAACCCCAAACCGGTGATAAACACAACACATTAAGGGAGATATTGACTTGTGAAAAATCCATTGCAATCTCCCCTTTTAGCGCACTGCACTACCATTATTGAGCCTCCTCTTAAAAGCCAAGAATGGTGCCCCAACCAGATCTGTTTCTTGGAAAAGCCATCTCAAAATCTCCAGACGAGATGAAAAAAGAGAGCCGTTTCGCACATCTCGATACCCGGACTGTCGCTTTCAATCTTGTGAAGCTTTGTAAGCAGTGGCAAGGCCTTGCACCTCTCAATATCCGGTCTATTCCCTCCAATCTTTTAAGATACTGCTATCAACAGCAAAGCCTCCCTCTCTCCTATATCTCGATAGCACCTCAAGCAGGGTCGATTAATACAAAAAAGCCCTCTCTTTACACCTCTCGGCTCTTCCCTCTTGGCATCAAAAAATATCACACTTTCACAGCCGGGCACTAAGACTCATATAACAACCCCTCATCCTTTCCATCGCAAGCACTTTTCCCACAAGAATAGAAAGGGTGAACAGAGGATGTTTTATATAAAAATGAATCTGCCAAGAGAAGAGGATTTGAGCCACTCCAAGATGATCTTAAAACAGAAATAATTCCACAACCAGCCATAACGTACTATAAGATAAGCCATTACAAAAGAGCCCGAATTTGAGAAAAAATTTTTCTCAGTCCATTTCATGGGGCTTTTTCGCGTTAATTGGTGTGAATTTTAACACCTACACTCGTAAATATTTCTTAATGGAGAAATCTGCCTTTTTAGGTGCTTTTTAGAGCAAAAACACGTAGAAAGCTGATTGTTAGAACTTTAACGATTTTGGCTAAACACGTTAATCGAATCCGGTAAACGTGTTAAGTGAAATCAGTAAACGTGTTCGTTGAAAAATTAAACACGTTAAGCCGATAAAATATGCTCGTTTAGCGTTTTGGCTTAATAGCTATCGGAATTTGTGTTAATAAAACGACCCAAATTTAACAGTTCGGTCGTGCTCTGAAAATGACCTCTCCGATCAAAATAGAGAGCAAGAAAAAAGTGGGCATTTTTCGGGATGGAATATATAAAAATAGAGAGCCGTTCGCCCTCTATCCGGAACAATATTTCTGCTCTTTTCTTTTGGAAAATTTTCCCAATCCGGAGAAGCATTTTATCCCCCACATCTTCCTCTCCGACGAAGCGAGTCTGACAACACTTACTCCTCTATCTCGAACAGCAGCTTACTCGGATTGACAAAGTAGAGATGCCCCGTAGCTCTCGTTACAGCCGTATAGAGCCAGCGATAGAAATCCAGCGACATCATCTCCTCCGTGAGATAACCGATGTAGACATAGACATCTTTCCACTGCCCTCCTTGCGATTTATGACACGTCATGGCATAGGCATACTTCACTTGCAGAGCGTTCAGATAGGGGTGTTGACGCATCACCGGATAGAGTTGCGCCTTAGTGGTCAGCTCCGGATAGTCTTGCCGCACTTCATCGAACAGTTCCTGCCGCTGCTCCAGAGAGAGTGCGGGAGAAGCATTGAGCAGACTGTCCATGATCACTTTGGCTTCAAACTGCTCTTCCGTTTCGGTTTCGAGTGTCACGTCTGCAAAGGTAAAGTTGTAGAGTTCTCGCACTTTGCCGAGCCGTTTTACGGTAAGTACCTCTCCATTTGCAGAGAATCGGGTGGGGGTTCGTCTCTGTTTTTCCTCTTCGCATCCGGGGAAATAGAAGTAGTTGTTCCGCACCACCATGAGACGCTCACCCTGAACAAGAGCGGTCTCATAGTCGAACTGCCGGCGGCGTATCTCTACATTAAATGCTTCGGCATCCTTATTGGAGCGAGTAACGACTACCACATCGTCCACCGAATGATCCCTCATGGAACGATCCAAAGCCTCAGGCAGCTCCTCCCCTCTAAGTATCGACACATCTCCGTCTTTCTGTGGAACGAATGGTATAGGCGAGAGTGGCGGAATGTGTTCCGTGCTTCCCGTTGCCGAAAGCTCCTGTTGCAACAGCAAGATATGATCTCTAAGCAGTGAGCCCAAACGGACAATATCACTCTGCTCAGCCTGACGAACGATATCCGTGAGCACGGCGGTATGAATCTCCGAACAGTAAGCCTTCAAAAACTCGACATCCAAAGCCGGACTGATGGTAGTACCCACCGGAGGTAGCTGAGCATCATCTCCGATAAAGACAACCTTTGAACCGGATGTGGAGAATACAAAATCCAGAAGATCCTCAAGCAGTCTGCCCGATCCGAACATCCCGGACACATCCTCTTCGTTCCCTATCATCGAGGCTTCGTCTACGATAAACACCGTTCCCTCCGGATAGCTGTTTCTGTCTTTGTCAAACCTTTCTTCCAAAAACGAAACCCTTTTCTGCCTGTATATAACCCTGTGAATGGTGTATGCCGATGCAGAGCAATATCCTCCGAGCACCTTTGCCGCCCGACCCGTCGGAGCCAGTAAAACCACCGGTTTATAGTAGAAAAGCAGCGTCCTGCAAAGAGCTCCCACAAGACTGGACTTGCCTGTCCCCGCATACCCTTTGAGAACAAAAAGAGCTCCATCCGGTGCATCCTCAAAATAGGAAAGCAGTGAGGAAAGAGCCTTTTTTTGAGAAGAAGACATCTCATGTCCAAAAAAATGGTTAAATTGGAAGCCAAAACCGGAAGGCAAAATCATAGGATACTATTTTTTAATTCAAGACCCTTTAAGGATTGGAATAAGTTTACTACTTTTGTCTTTGGATGTCAAAAAAAAGAGACTCCTCGGAAAGAACAAAAATAAACAATATACACGCCGCATGAAAGTAATAGTCAAAATTTTATTGGTAGCCGCCATCGTTGGCTTGGCTTACGTGTCTGCTATGAGTATTCTCACGCCTATCAACTTCAAAAAGAAAAAGACCGAACGTGAGAAACCTATTATCGAGAGACTGATAGACATTCGTACAGCACAGATCTCTTTTAAGACACAATACAACAGACATGCCGCTAATTTTGCGGAGCTGGAAGACTTCCTGAACAATGGACGTATTCCTACTGTTTTGAAAGAGGGTGAACTTACAGAAAAACAACGTGAAGACGGTCTTACAGAAGCATCTGCAGCCGCCATCACAGCCAAAGCTCGTGCAACAGGAAACTGGAAAGAAGCAACAGAAAAAGGTCTTGTGTATGGAGAAAACAAGTATTTCCTTCGTGATACCACTTGGGCAAATGCGAAGCTTGCTCTTTTCGGAGAAAATTTTGACGTCTCTTCCATCGGCATAGTTCCGGGAACAAACGCCAGCTTCAAAATGGATACTGCAAGTGTTAAAACTGCTTCCGGTTTCGACATCCGTATCTTTGAAGCCTCTGTGGACTACGATGTATACTTGGGAGACCTCGATAAGCATCAGCTTAAGAACCTTAAAGACAGAACTGAAAAGTTGGAAAAGTTCCCCGGTCTAAAGGTTGGTTCTCTTGTTGAAGTCAACAACTACGCAGGAAACTGGGAAAAAGAATTCTAATGAGATTGCTTATCACATACATTGGTATATGGTAGAGTTAGCGGATATACATCCACAAAAGTCTCAACAACTTCATACGTCCATCCGCATCACAACGGATGGACTTTCTTTTTATGCGAGAGACAAAGAGAGCTCGGCTCTTTTGGTCTCTTTCAGCACTCCTTTTCCCGAAAGCACGCTATCGCTCTCTCTTTCGGAGCGAGTAAAGGAAGTGCTGTTCCTGCACACTCCCCTCTCACTGCCTTTCCACTCCACAAAAATCTTCGTGGAGCCTTTAGAGGTAATGCTGATGCCGGAAGAGTTGTCTCAGAAAAGCACTTTGGGCTTTACTCAACACGCTCTGACGGAAGACGCAGAAGAGAAAAAAGAGCTGATCTTACGCATACCGCACAACGGCGGAATGGCGATGAGCTTCTCCATGGACGAACCTCTTTACAGCCTCGGACTGCGCTCTTTTTCCAATCCAAGCTATCATCATATCCTTGCGGAGCTTATCCGACAATCGGTGGAAGCCTCTCTGACGACAGGTTCAAAGGTGGCATATGCTGCTTTTTCCGGCGGTAGTCTCAACATTGCAGCCGCGGAACAGGGGAAGTTGCTACTTGGAAACAGTGTCATTGCTCCCCGTGCAGAAGATGCCATATACCATCTGGCACGAATATGGAGAGGCTTGGGAATGAATGCACATAACGATTCGCTGACGCTTTGGGCGGAAGGAGCGGACAGCCCGACCCTCTCTCTCTACTTCGGCGAAAGGATAAAAGAGTACACGACATACACCTCTCCCGAAGAGATGTACCACCTTTATCTGCAATAAGAACATGAGAATAATACGCGGAAAATATGGCAAACGTCGCTTTGAAGTACCTTCCGGGTTCAAAGCTCGTCCTACAACGGACTTTGCCAAAGAGAATTTGTTCAATGTTCTGGAAAATATCTTCGATTGGGATGGAAAGAGTGTTTTGGATCTCTTTGCAGGTACGGGGAGCATCGGATTGGAATTCCTGTCGAGAGGATGCCGCTCCGTGGTGGCGGTCGAAAAGGATAAGCGACACTATCTCTTCCTTCAGAAGCTCGCCGATACCCTGAAAGACCCTGCGTATCGCCCGATATTATCCGATGCTTTCCGCTTCATCGAGAGCAGAAGAGGGAGCTTCGACATCGTCTTTGCCGATCCGCCTTATGCTCTTGACAATATAGAAGAGATACCCGACCTGTTGATAAAGCACGGGACAGTACACAGCGGCAGTACCATTATTATAGAGCATCCGGGCACAATCTCTTTCTCTTCTCATCCCTGCTTTTACAGCCATAAGGTGTACGGGTCGGTTAATTTCAGCATACTGTTTGTCCCATGAAATAACAGAGTAGAGCGCGTATGAGTTACTTTTTATTTGATACGAATAGTTCGTTGGATCTATTTTGGCAGCTGTTCTATTTCTTTCTGGTTCTCGGCGTCATTCTTGTCATCATCAGCCAAAACCGCCAGCCGTTAAAGGCGGTAAACTGGATTCTTGTGCTTATACTCGTGCCTCCCGTGGGTCTTTTTCTCTACTTCTTTTTTGGGATAGAGTTCAGGGGGAAGCCTCTTATTCCGCTCCGTCGCTTTCAAAGAATAATGTCTATGGACTACCCCGGAAGAGGGGAACTCCCTCCGCAGGTAGAAGTAGACAACGACTCCTACAAAAGTATCTTCTCTATTCCGGAGAAGCAGTTGGGTGTACCTCTCACGACCATTTCGGATATTAAGTTTTTCACTCAGGCAAAAAACAAGTACGAAGCACTTCTGCAGGACATCAAAGAAGCCAAACACCACATCCATATGCAGTACTACATCATTGTGGATGACAATATCGGGCATCGTCTCAAAGAGGCTCTCATCGCAAAAGCAGCCGAAGGCGTCATGGTGCGAGTCCTTTACGACCACCTCGGAAGCCTTAAAACCAAAAGAGCTTTTTGGAAAGAATTGAAACAGGGAGGCGTGGAAGTGGGAGCGTTCTTACCCGTAGTCTTCCCCTTCTTAACCAATAAAGCCAACTACCGCAACCATAGAAAGATAGTGGTGATAGATGGTAAAACAGGCTATTTCGGGGGAATGAACGTTGCCGACAGATATATACACGGCACAAAATCGGGCGTGTGGAAAGACTCCCATTTCAGGATAGAGGGAGACGGTGTAAAGCTTCTGGAGAATGCTTTCATGGTAGACTGGTACATCGCAACACGGCGACTCCTCCCGAAAAGCATCTACGACACAGAAACACAAACGGACTCATCGGCTTCCGTTCCAAGCATTCCGGCTCTCTTCTTCCCCACTTCTCCCACCGATCAGTGGTTCATCTTGCAACAAGTAATGACAAAAGCACTTCTGACGGCAAAGAGAAGCATACACATCGTAACGCCATATCTCCTTCCTCCGGAGCCTCTCAACAGAGCACTCATAGGAGCGGCTCTTGCCGGCGTAGAGGTAAAGATCCTTATACCGGACATTGCGGATGTACGTTTTGTTACTCCTGCGATGCTCTCCTATACGGAAGAAATGGTCAAGTCCGGCATCAAAATCATGAGATACACAAAGGGTTTCAACCACTCCAAGATTATGGTAATAGACCAAGAGATATGCATCGTCGGGTCTGCCAACCTGGATGCCAGAAGCCTTGAACACAACTTTGAAATAACAGGTATCATATACAACTCCGATCTTGCCTCGTCTCTCGTGGCGGATATAGAGAGAGATATGAAGACTGCCCATAAAGAGCCTCTAAACAGATGGAGCCAACTCTCTATATTCAGAAAGATGTGGTGTTCCGTCTGCAGGCTCATTGCCCCACAACTATAATATTCACTACTTATGACATCTTCAATTTCCCAAATCCCTTTCGAGAAATATCTGCTAAGTCTGATCCCTCAAGAAGAGCCACAAACCCTCTTCCTCCCCATCTCATACACTCTGGAAGTACCCGGAAAACGCATCCGTCCGAGACTTGTACTGCAAGCCTACGAAATGATGGGCGGCAAAAAACCGGACACGGAAGCCTATCCCGTGGCAGCTGCAGTGGAAGTGTTTCACAACTTTACCCTCCTGCACGATGACCTGATGGACGATGCCGCCACACGTAGACACAGACAAACCGTCTGGAAAAAGTGGGATGCCAACACCGCGATCCTCTCCGGGGATGCCATGTTGGTATTGGCATACGAAATCTTAGCTCGCTCTCAAGCATCCGACTTCCGCCGTTTGCAGGAGATGTTTTCCCGGACAGCCAGAGAGGTGTGCATGGGTCAGCAGTACGATATGGACTTTGAGAAAAGAGCTGCAACCGAAGTAGGCGTGGACGAATACATGGAGATGATCCGGCTTAAAACATCTGTCCTCCTGGGAGCTGCGCTCGGCTTGGGTGCAATAGCCGCCGGAGCCTCCGAAGAAGATACCCGACTGCTCTACCAAATAGGAGTAACCACCGGTCTTGCCTTCCAGCTCCAGGACGACTATCTGGATACTTTCGGAGACGAAGCGACCTTTGGCAAGCCGATAGGTGGAGACATCATAGAGCGCAAAAAGACGTTCTTGATGATTCAGACGGCAAAAATCGCAGAGTCGAGAGGAGAAACCAAAGCATGGGAAGCTGCTCTTGCAACCGAAGATAAGAGCAAACGGATAGAGCGTGTAAGGGAATTTTATGTGCGTTATGAGGTAGACAAGCTGATCCGAGACATGATACAAGGGCTCTCCAAGCAGGCAGTCTCTCTCTCCGAAGAGCTTGATGTACCCAACAGAGCACCTCTTGATGAATTGATAAAGATGATCCGATCGCTTTCGGAGAGAAATCACTGATCCTCTTGGAGAGCCTCCGAATGAACACCATCGGGAATCCGTCGAGACAGAGAGAACGACAACGCATTTTCCTCCATAAGCCCGAAACCGGATCTGAACAGGTTCAAATCTTCTTTTTAACCTGTTCAAATCTTCTCTTAAACATAAAAAAATTTTGCAATCAAGACTCGATTTCCCGAAATCGGGCTTTGATTTGCAAAATTCAGCACTTGTTTTTCAGGATTCAAACTTTGAATACAACTTTTTAACCCGTTCGGTGCAGCTTTCATCAACGTTCAGAGCAAAAAATAAACAGGTTCGGCAGATGTCTCAAAGCCTCATCTTTTGAGAAGTAAACAAAAGCCTTATTACCAATGAACACCCTGCACCAAGACTCAGCAAAAGCATAGATATAACAATGCAATCATCTCGCATAATAGATACACACACGCATCTCTACGGAGAAGCATTCAAAGAGGATCTTCCGGATGTCGTAGAGCGAGCGATGCAGTCGGGCATCAGCCGGATGCTTCTTCCTAATATAGATAGAAGTTCATTCCCCGAACTCGAAGAGTCTGTAAGGCTGTTCCCGGAAGTTTTACTGCCGATGATGGGGCTTCATCCCACATCTGTGGATGAAAACTACAAAGAAGAGCTGGCGTTTGTCCGGGCAGAGCTTCAAGCTCCAACCCTGTCCCGCTACTACGGAGTGGGCGAAGTGGGGCTCGATTACTATTGGGACACCACCTTCAAACAGCATCAACAGGAAGCGTTTGCCACACAGATCGAATGGGCTAAGGAGTACAACCTGCCCCTCAGTATCCATACCCGAAGTGCGGTGGAAGACGCCATAGATATTTATAAAGAGGCAGGAGAAGGGAGATGCACCGGTGTGTTTCACAGCTTTACCGGAACTGCCGGAGAGCTGAAACGGATAGACAGCAAGACCAATGCCTTTGTCGGAATAAGCGGAGTGGTAACATTCAAAAACTCCGACCTGCGCGACTTTCTCTCTCGCTCCATTCCGCTCGAAAGAGTGGTAATAGAAACGGATGCGCCATATCTTTCTCCCGTTCCGTTCAGAGGCAAACGAAATGAGCCTTCATACTTACATCGGATTATCAGCGAGTTATCAATAATATACCGAAAACCGGAAGCAGAAGTATCCGCACAATTATTGGTCAATTCGGTTAAATTATTTAACTTAGAGACTTGACAACACTGTTTTGATTTGGACTTGTTTAACACTTCCTCTTCAGAAGTGAAAGAAATAATAGCCCAAAATAGTGCGTATGTCAATTAAAAAACATAGATTTGTACTCTGTATGGTGTGAGACATCACACAGATAACAAGGAGAGGTGCTCGAGTGGCTGAAGAGGCACGCCTGGAAAGCGTGTATACGCAAAACGTATCAAGGGTTCGAATCCCTTTCTCTCCGCAAAGGGTTGAATGAGTAAACCCACAGTGAAATAAAGGAATAAACAACAAATAATTTAAATCTCTAATCTAAAAACAAACGCACAATGAAAAGATTTTTAGCTAGTATCGCATTGATGGGTTTCTTTACTCTAGCCCTACCTCAGGTAGTAAGTGCCCAAGATCAAGTAGCACAGGAAACCACTCAAACTGTGGATACTCCAACAGAAGACGCCGCTCCTGCTACTCTTGAAGCAGAAATGGTAGAAGGCGGATTTCACCAAGAGCTTAAGACAAAGTTCATTGAGGGTGGTCCTGCATTTATGTCATTGGTAATCATCACTCTTATCCTTGGTTTGGCATTTGTATTGGAAAGAATCATCTATCTCAATCTTGCCGACACAAACAATGACAAATTCCTTGCAGAGGTTGAATCGGCTCTAGATAAAGGAGATGTAGAAGCAGCTAAAAATATTGCTCGCGACACTCGCGGTCCTGTTGCATCTATTGCATATCAAGCACTTCTTCGTATCGACCAAGGTTTGGACGTAGTAGAACGTTCTATCGTTTCTTATGGTGGTGTACAAGCAGGTCTTTTGGAAAAGAACCTTTCTTGGATCACACTCTTCATCGCAATGGCTCCATCTCTTGGATTCTTGGGTACAGTGGTTGGTATGGTTCAAGCATTCGATGACATCGCTAAGGCCGGCGACATCTCTCCGACAGTTGTAGCTTCCGGTATGAAGATCGCTCTTATCACCACTATCGGTGGTCTTGTAGTAGCTCTTATCCTTCAAGTATTCTACAACTACCTTCTTTCTAAGTTTGAAGGCATTGTAAACAAGATGGAAGATGCTTCTATCCGTATTGTTGACTTCATCGTGAAGTATAACCTAAAGTTTAAGAGATAATATAATAGACCGTCATGGCAGTAACTAAAATAAGAAAAACATCGAGCATAACTCTCCTTGTAGTGGCAGCTATCTCGGTGATAGTCATGGGGCTATTCTACTTCGGTGGAGTTGTTGACCCTGCGGCTGCCAAACCGGAGCCCGTCTATACCGGAGCTTTGCTGTATTGGACATACGCGTTGGCTATCATTGCCGTGCTTGCAACACTACTATTCGGGTTAGCAGCGTTCTTTAGCAGTTTCAAAAACTCACCCAAGAAAGCGATACGCACAGTAGTTATATTGGTACTCTTTGCAGCGCTATTGGGTATCACTTATGCAGTAGGTAGTGCAGATCCGCTTCCTTTGAGCCAAGACTTCCAACAGTATAACATTCCGACTTGGTTGAAGAGAACCGATATGCTTCTATACTCTACGTATGCACTTATCTGCCTCTCTATCCTCGGAGTATTATTTGGTGCTATCAAGAACCTATTCATAAAGAAGTAAGACGTAACATATAAAGCAGAATAATTATGGCAAAAAGAAAAACTCCCGGAATTAACGGATCTTCTTCCGCCGACATCGCTTTCATGTTACTTATATTCTTCCTGGTAACAACATCTATGGGATCGGATAAAGGGATCTTGCGTTCGCTTCCGCCTGCGCTTCCCCCTGATCAAAAAGATATAGAGTTGGACATCAACAGAAGGAATATGCTTAAAGTATTGGTGAACACAGACGGACGTGTTCTCTGTAACGGTGAAGAGATCGAGCTTAGCCGTTTGGGAGAAAAGGTAAAAGAGTTCGTCCTTAACGTCAATGATGATCCTACTCTTCCTGAAAGAGAAGACAAGGAGATTCCATTGCTTGGCGTTATGAAAGTAACCAAGAGTCATGTGATATCGGTAACTAATAATGTGGACACAAAGTATGCGGACTACATCACTGTTCAGAATATTCTTGTGAGAGCCTATAACGAGTTGCGTGCAGACTTTGCCCGTAACAAGTGGGGCAAGACACTTGAAGAGCTTTCTCCGGAACAGCTTGATGCTCTTGTAGAACTTTATCCACAAAAAATCTCCGAAGCAAATCCGAAAGAGTACGGAGGCAAGAAAAAATAAATATCTAAGTTATGAGTAAATTTCTAAAAGGTGGCGGGCGAGAAATGCCCGAATTGAACACTGCGTCATTGCCTGACTTGGTATTTGCATTCCTATTCTTCATCATGATGGTAACTTCTATCCGTGAAGTAACTATGATGGTTCAGGTGAAGCTACCTGCTGCAACAGAAATAACAAAGTTGGAGAAGAAGTCGCTTGCAACATACATCTACATGGGTAAGCCTATGTCTATGTATCAAGCAAAGTACGGTACTGAAACTCAAATTCAGTTGAATGATGAGTTTGCTTCTCCAAATGATATCTTCGACTTTATTGCTCAAGAAAAAGCAGCAAAGAACGAAGAGGATGCAGCTCTTATGACGACAGTCTTGAAAACAGACGAGTCTACTAAGATGGGTATCGTAACTGAGGTAAAACAAAAGCTAAGAGAGGCTGATGCGCGTAAGATTATCTACGCAACCGTTCAGCAGACAAAATAGTTCTGAAATATAGAACAAACGATGAGAAGGTCTCAGAGGAATTTCCTTTGAGACCTTCTTATTTTTTATCCCAAAAAGGTTCGGAAAAAGAGAGAAAATGCAGGTCTTACCAGAGGGAGCTTTTATATAAAAATGGAGCCGGCAAAACCGGCTACCGAGAAGGAGAGATTTTGACCTATCGTCCATGTCCAGCGATCAGAAAAACTCCTATCCTACTATATATTAAACTATTATGAAATATCGCGAATTTCCGAACTTTTCTCCTCCCGATCGTTTTCATGCCTTGTTTTCGCGTTAATTGGTGTGAATTTTAACACCCCTATCTGTAAATGAATCCTAACTTGTTTTTCAGCCGAAAAATGACAAAAACAGGGCAAAAAGACTCAAAATCCTAAGAATCAACACCATAAGCAAAAATTCTAAACACGTTAATCGAATCCGGTAAACGTGTTTAATGAAATCACTAAACGTGTTCATTGAAAAATTAAACACGTTAAGCCGACAAAATATGCTCGNGAATCCGGTAAACGTGTTTAATGAAATCACTAAACGTGTTCATTGAAAAATTAAACACGTTAAGCCGACAAAATATGCTCGTTTAGCGTTTTGGCTTAACGAGCATCGGAATTTGTGTTAATAAAATGAGGCGAATTTAACAGTTCGGTCGTGCTCTGAAAATGACCCTTCCGATCAAAATAGAGAGAGAGAAAAAAGAGGGCATTTTTGGGGATGGAATATATAAAAACACTCTTTCGAGAGTCCCGAAAAATGGGGTAAAAAAGAGAAAAGATCGTCCACGAAAAATGGTTATCTTTATTGGAGAATATCACTTTTAGAGTTTGGGAAAAGAGAAAATCATATGCGGTAAAATCCGAAGCGTATTTCCACGTTCTACAGAGCCGTCCTCTCCTCTCCCAAACAGCACATAAACATCAAAATAATGGAAGCATCTTACATTACGATCACCAAAGAAAATCTCCCCACCGAACACATCTGTTGCGCGTTTTCCGATAAGAAGTGCGAAGAAGGGTACAGACTGAAAAAGATGTGGCTGGAACAGGAGCTGGAACGAGGCTATATCTTCAGAAAGTTAGACGCCAGAGCCAAAGTGTTTATAGAGTATGTGCCTGCCGAGCAAGCATGGTTACCCGTGAGTGCAGAAAACTACCTCATGGTAAACTGTCTGTGGGTATCGGGGCAGTACAAAGGGCAGGGACACGCCAAAAGACTCCTTCAGTCCGCAATAGATGACGCAAGAAAGCAAGGCAAATACGGATTGGTAACGGTGGTCGGAACTAAAAAGTATCACTTCATGAGCGATACAAAGTGGTTGCTCAAGCAGGGCTTTAAGACCGTGCAGACACTTCCGGAGGGTTTCTCTCTCCTTGTCTTGAAAACAGATGATACCGCTCCCGATCCTTACTTCAAGGAGTCTGTAAAGAGAGGATTACCGGATGACGAACGCACCGGACTGGTTGCCTATTACAGCAATCGCTGTCCTTTCACCGAGTATTATGTGGCTACGGTATTGGCAGAAGAGGCAAGAAAGGAGGGCATACCGTTGAAAATCGTCAAGCTCGACACGCTTCAAGAAGCACAAGAAGCCCCTTCTCCTGCCACCATATTCTCGCTCTATTGGAATGGTAAGTTTGTTACCACAGACATCAGTAGCTGTATGGGAAGCAAGCTGATAAAGATTGTAAGACCGGCAAAAAAGGAGTAAGCAACTTACGGGAGGGATTTATTTTTGCAGCTGGAAGAGAAACTCCAGTCCGCCACCTTTTCTGTTCTTCACCGTGATACTTCCTTTGTGAAATGCTATGGCATTCTTCACGATCGAGAGACCGAGTCCGGAGCCTCCCGTATCTCGTGTTCGCCCCTCCGATATACGGTAAAAACGATCGAAGAGACGAGGAAGATGCTCTTCGTTGGATATGCCGCAGCCATTGTCCGAAAACGAAAAGTAGTAGAAGCGATCGTCCTCATTGTAGAGAGAAATGATAATCGTGGTCTCTTCTCCTGCGTAGTTGATGGCATTATCGGTCAGGTTTCGGAAGATGGAATAGAGGAGATTTCGAGAGCCGTAGACGGAGATTTTTCCCGGCAAAAGCAGCTTCACCGACATTCTTTTCTGCTCCAGAGCAGAAGCCAAATCGCTCTGCAGCCTCTCCAACAAGAGATTGAGATCCACCTCTTCCTGCTTGAAGAGCTGCGGTGCTTCCTCCATTTTGGTGATCAGACTGATGTCCTGAATCAGTTCGGACAGCACCATCGCCTGCCCAAAAGCGCGAGAGATAAAGTAGTGTCTCCTCTCCTCGTTCGGGTTTTGCTCCATTACCGTTTCCAGATAACCCCGAATGCTTGTAACGGGAGTACGCAGTTCGTGAGCGATGTTTGCGGTCATCTCCTGCTTCAATTGCCGTGTCTTCTCCTGTTTGGTTATGTCATTCAGTATCACTTCAAAGCCTTCATCATCAAATCTGTTAAGGCGTAGTGCAAAGCTTTTACCCTGTTTTGAGAGCTTCTGTTCAAAGTAGTTTTCGGAAAGATTCTCATTCAAGAAGCTCTGCATTACGGCAAACTCCTGAGCCGTAAACAGGATGGATGGTTCGCCCGTAGGTTCATCCGTCAGGATGTTGAGATATTGGATGAAAAGTCCGTTAAAGAATTGCACTTTCCTGTCAGGGGTAAAAAAGCATATCCCTTCCTTTGAACTGTAAACGTGTTGAAGCAGTCGGCTTCGTTCCAAATCTATTATCTCCTTTTTCTCTCTGAGTTGGCGGTAGTTTTCCGTTATCTTACTACCGATCTCTCCAAGTTCATCATCCGGGAAGTTGAGCTTTGGAGCGGCACCTTTATCGCTTTCCGTCATGAAGTCTCTTAGGCGACGGATGGATGCCCCAAAGCGATTACTCACCATATTGACCCCCACAAGGGTAACGACAAAAAGCAGCAACACAAAGTAGAAAAAGGTGTGATCCGCCTGCATGAACTGCTCCACTTCGATGTCGTAAGGCAGTGCCACTCTAATGTATCTGTCGCCAAACCTTTTGGCGTAGTAGAGATACTTCCGGCTGTTAGAGGCAGAAGTGCGGAGATCCGTACCTGTTCCTTTCTCTTTTGCCTGCGCTATCTCCGGTCGGGAAAGGTGGTTTGTCAGTGTGGAGAGATCTGTAAAGGAGTTGTCGTAAAAGAGAGTCCCCTCCGAGTCTATCAGGCTGAGACGAATGGTTTGAGGGAAAAGAGCAAGCAGCGAATCGAGCCGGCGAAGATCGTTGTTGCCATCTGCCACGAGAGCGGAATTGACTATTTCCGTGTAGGTACGCAGTCTCTCCTGCATCGCTTCCGTTCTAAACCTCCGGTCTCGTGCCTGTTCAAAGAGAATCACTCCGGCAGAAAAGAGAAGAAAAAGAACGGATATGTAGAAGAACAGACGCTGTTTATAGGTCAGTTTCATAAGACAACTCCGGTATTGAATCGGTATCCATACCCGGAGCGATTCACTATTACGGCACCATATTTCCCCAGCTTCTTTCTCAGCCGAGTGATATGCACATCCACCGTTCTCTCCGTTACGTAAGTCATTTCATGCCATACAGTATCTATGATATCCTCCCTTGAGAAGAGTCTGTCAGGCTTTTGCGCCAATAGAGCCAATATCTCAAACTCTGTCTTGGTTAGCGATACCGCTTCTCCCTCAATAGAGACCTCTTTTGTGGCGAGATCTATTACAAGCCGGTCGAAAGAGAGTTTATTCTTCTGAGTAACCGCCGCTTCCGGTTTCGTCTTGGTACGTTTGAAGACTGCTTTTATGCGGGCTATCACCTCTTTTATAGAGAATGGCTTGGAGATATAATCATCGCCACCGACAGAAAAACCCGTAAGCATATCGTTTTCTGTATCCTTTGCAGTGAGGAATATTATAGGGATCGGATTGCCTTCGGATCGTAGCTTCTCTGCCATCTTAAAGCCGGACATTCCTCCCATCATCACATCCAGAAGGATCAGCGAGCAGCTCCCGTCGGCGAGTTTTTCCAGAGCCTCCTCTGCCGAGTAAGCGCATTCCACGCCAAAGCCTTCACTTTTGATGTTAAATTCAAGGATGTCGCAGATGTCTCTATCGTCATCCACTACGAGTATTTTCTCTGTCATAAATAGCTTTTTTCTCCTTTCAAAGTTAGCCTTTTTCCGCTATACAGAGCGGATCGTATCACTCCTCCGGGAACTTTTGACCGCTATGTTTCAGCACCTTTGCATCTACATAGAAAACGAGTTCCTCTACAATATTGCTGCAATGATCGCCTATTCTTTCCATTTTACGCACCAGCAGGAAGAGTTTGAGAGCGCAACGGGCAAAGTCGGGTCTTTTCCGAATCTCCTCTGCAAGGCTTTCCAGAGCGTTGTGATAGATAGCATCCACCGCCTCATCCTGAGCAAGGATTTTGCCGGACACCTTTGTGTTTTCAGACTCCAGTATTACATAGCTGTCGCTAAGCATGCCGATGAGAATGTCAAACATCTGTTCCACCTGCAGTTCATCCAATATTTTCGGATCCACATCACTGCAATCATTATCTATGACATGCTTTGCGATACCCACCGCAAAGTCTCCTATGCGTTCGAGAGTATTGCTGATCTTTATCAGAGAGAGTACAAGACGAAGGTCTATGGCGACCGGACTGTAAAGAGCAATATAGTTTTCGCAGTCGCTATCTATCTTCAGGTCGAACGCATCCAACCTTTTCTCCCTGCTCATAACCTCCAGAGCGGTCTCGATATTACTGTTTAAGAATGCCGCTTTAGCCTTTTCGAGCTGCGACAGTGTCAGTCTCCACATCTGCCTCACCTCTTCTTTCAGGGCGAGCATCTCCTGTTCGGTATGTTTCATAGTTGTTATTCTCTTTTTGTTTAACCAAAACGACCTGTGATATAATTCTGTGTAGCCTGTTCCTTAGGGCTTAGAAACATCTTCTTTGTCTCGCTGTACTCTATCAGTTCGCCCAGCATGAAGAAGCCGGTCATATCGCTTACCCGTGCGGCTTGTTGCATATTGTGCGTTACGATCACTATCGTGTACTCTCTCTTCAGAGAGTGTATAAGCTCTTCGATTTTTGAGGTAGAGATAGGGTCCAAAGCCGATGCCGGTTCATCCATAAGCAGGATAGAGGGCGACACCGCCAAGGCTCTTGCGATGCAGAGACGCTGCTGCTGTCCGCCCGATAGCTCCATAGCCGACTTTTTGAGTTTATCCTTCACTTCGTCCCAAAGGGCTGCAGCCCGGAGCGACTCCTCTACACGCTGTTCGATAAACTTCTTATCTCCCATGCTGTTTACCCTCAGCCCATACGCCACATTCTCAAAGATAGACTTCGGAAACGGATTAGGTTTCTGAAATACCATGCCTACTTTCTTCCTCAACTCGTCTATGGACAGAGACTTATCGTATATATTCTTCCCATCTATAAGGCATTCGCCGGTAAGGCGAGTATCGTCTATCAGATCGTTCATGCGGTTAAAAAGACGAAGGAAAGTAGATTTACCGCATCCCGAAGGTCCTATAAAAGCGGTTACGGTATTGGGTTCCATCTTCATGCTTATCCCTTTAAGAGCCTGGAAGTCTCCGTAGAAAAAGTCTATGTTTTTTGCTTCAATCATCGTTATTGTCTTGTTTCTTTTAGTTGGTTTTTACTTTTGCCCCGAAATGTTTTCTCAAGAAAGAGGCAAGGAGATTCATGCACACCACTATCGCTATAAGCACCAAAGCCGTACCATAAGCTATCGGGCGAGAAGCCTCAAGGTCTGTACCGCTCGTCGCTATCACGTACAAGTGATACGGCAAAGCCATGACCTGATCGAATATTCCGGTCGGGAGCTTGGGCAGAAAGTATGCAGCCACCGTAAAAAGTATGGGCGCAGTCTCTCCCGACACCCTTCCGATAGAGAGGATAAGCCCCGTAGAGATATTGGGAAATGCAGCCGGAAGCACGATCTTCCATATCGTTTGGAGCTTGCTTGCCCCCAAGGCGAGACTGCCGGTGCGATAAGAGTGCGGAACAGCCTTGAGTGCCTCTTCCGTGGTGCGGATAACCAAAGGCAGAACCAGCAGTCCGAGTGTAAGCGATCCTGCCAGAATGGAGTCTCCGAAACCGAGAGTGTTCACGAACAGAGACATTCCGAACAGACCGAATACGATGGAAGGAATACTGCTAAGGTTATTGGTCATGATCCGGATGAACTTCACCACCATTCCGTTTCCGGCATACTCCGTTGTATATATCGCAGACATCACTCCGAGAGGAAAGGAGAAAATCATGCTCCCGACCACCAAACAGAGTGTTCCCACTATCGCCGGGAAGATACCTCCTTCGGTCATACCTTCTGCAGGAGCAGTGGTAAGAAACTCCCAGCTTATCACTCCCAGTCCGTTGTAAACAAGAAAACCGAGAATCCAAAACAGGGTGAAGACCACCAGCAATCCCAACAGTCTGAATATCAAAAAAGCTATACGCTCCGTATGTTTCTTATCCATTCTCATACGCTTTTATGTTGTTTCTTGGATATTACTTCGGCTGCCACACTGATAATCATGGTGATGACAAACAGAATAGAGCCTAACAAAAAGAGCGACCGGTAGTGTGCCCCTCCGGCAGGCGCTTCTCCCAGCTCTGCCGCAATGGTTGCCGGAATGGTTCGTACCGACTCCAACAAAGAAGCAGGCATTACCGCCGCATTTCCCGTAACCATCAGTACCGCCATGGTTTCCCCTATTGCCCTACCGATACCAAGCACCACCGCAGCGGAGATCCCCGATACAGAGTAAGGCACCACCACTTTGTAGATGGTCTGCCAGCGGGTTGCCCCAAGAGCAAGACTCGCTTCACGCATCGCTCCGGGGGTGTTTCGCAGAGCATCTTCCGCCACTGTGATGATGGTCGGAAGCGCCATGATAGCAAGGATGATGCTTCCCGTAAGCGCGGTTTCTCCCACCGGAAGATTGAGCGTATCCTGTACAATGGGCACGAGAACCACCAGTCCGAAGAAACCATATACTACGGAAGGAATCCCGGCAAGCAGCTCTATGGTAGGCTTCATGAACTTTCGCACCCGTTCTCCTGCCAGTTCAGAAAGGTAGATAGCCACACCAAGTCCGAGAGGCAGAGCTATAAGAATGGCCACGATACTGACGAGCAACGTCCCCAACAGAAGCGGCAGCACACCGAACAGAGGCGCAGGAGTTGCCGTAGGCATCCACTCTTTTCCGCCAAAGAAATCGGACAGAAAGATGTCCTTATAGGGTAGAGCTTTCACCTCCGGCACATTTACGGGAGCATATTTTTCGGGAAGAAAAGCTATGATATTGGGGTTCTCACGGATCACTTGAGCCAGTTTATCGGGGAGGTATTCGTAGTTTTCTCCCAACTCCTCATCGGAATAGAGCGAAAATATTTCGTCAAATCTGAAGATCATAATCTCTTCGTCCCTACCGCCCAACTCTGCCCAGGAGACCACTTCGGAGTCGAAAATATTCTTTATGTCCGTTACGGAAAGATCCTTTACGCCGTTGGACGAGTGAAGATAAAGCGCATACCCTTTCTCCACAGAGGGCGAGGAGAACAGCCCCAACCCTTCTTTGAAGAGAAAGATCACTATCAGCACAATAGCGATGCTTGTGATAGCACCGCTAAAAGCCAGTATTGTCTCTATTACTTTCTCAAAAAATCGTCTCAGTTGCTTCATATTCATGCTGTAAGCTATACGATCTTGCCTCTTACTTTACGGGGATGAAGCCCACTTCGGATACGATCTTCTGTCCGTCGGCAGAGAGCACATAGTCCACAAAAGGTTTCAATGCCGTGGCAGACTTCGCTTCGTAATAGTAGTAGAGCGGACGCACCACCGGGTAAGACTTGTTCTTGGCATTCGCTACCGTGGGAGCGGTGAATGTCTTGCCCTTGTCGTAGGAGATCCGAACCGGTTTTACATCCTTGTTCAGATAAGCCAACCCGATGTAGCCGATAGCTCCTTTGGTCTGGCTTACAGACTGTACGATGGCTCCCGTAGCGGGCATACTCATGATGCCGTTCATGTAGTTTTTGTTTTTCAGAACGCTCTCTTTGAAAAACTCATAAGTACCGGAGGATGTCTCACGAGAGTATGGCACGATCTTCAGATCTTCTCCGCCGACCTCTTTCCAGTTTTTAATCTTTCCGGTAAATATCCCTTCGAGCTGTTCACGAGTGAGCCTGTCCGCCTTATTGCCCGGATGAACAACCACCGCAAGCGCATCATAAGCGATAATTACCTCCTTTGCACTCTTACCCCCTTCTTGAAGTTTTTGTTTTTCATCAAACTTAATCCTGCGTGATGCTTGTGCTATCTCCGTAGTACCGGCAAGAAGAGCGGATATACCCACACCGCTACCTCCACCGGTTACAGATATTGTGGCAGATCTATTTTGCTTCATATATTGTTCCGCTATCTTTTGGGATAGGGGAAGTACCGTGTCCGATCCTTTTACTCGTTGAGCATTGGCACTCCATGAAAACGCTAAAAGCGCAAGAGATGCTAAGATTGTTTTTTTCATGTCTCTCTGTTTTTTGAATTTGTATATATCTCACTGTTTCCACTGCAAAACTACCGAACGGATGTTACGCACCGTCTGCCTTTCTGTTACATTTTGGTTAAGCCGTTCGGAGTGAAGTAAAGAGAAAAAAAAACGAAAAGCAGACGATAGCCGAAAAAGAGCCGATCACAAACAGATTTGAACAGGTTTACATCTTTCTCTAAACAGATTAAAAAGTCGCTTTGAACGTTTATGATATTCCAAATCGGGGCTTGACTTGTGAAAGCCGAGCCTTGATTTCCACACCTCAAAGCGTGATTTCTACAGGACAAGCCTTGAAAAAGATCTCTAAAGCCGTTTGGAGAAAGATGTGAACAGGATGAACGAAACTTACGGAAAGGTTTACACCAAGTTTCAGAAGAGGGAATAAAAAACATCGGCAGCATACGGAATGTATGCTGCCGATGTTCGAGCATGGAACCGAGAGTCGTAAGACCCTCAGGTATCAAAACCTATATTGCAGTCTGAGCGTAAAGACGTTGTCTTTTCTATCCTTTTCGTACCCGGCGAGAGCACTGCTCACTTCGTTGCTCACCATATCGTAGTGTGCCTGCATACGGATATTGCCGGTGATCTTCCAAAGCAGACCGGCTCCAAAGGTGGTGTAAGCAAGATCTGCCCGACTGCTGTTACCTTTTCCTATTTCGTTGCCGGAGATTCGGGTGTTAGGGTCATACCATTCGTACTTTAACACTGCCGACAGAGGCAATGAACCGAAATCCTGTACCAGCACGGCGTATCCGCCCCTGAATGTTCTAATGAATGTGTCGTGGCTTGGAAGTGTCGAGGCGTTGGGACTTTGCGAGCTTAACGCCGATCCCGGCTGTGTTCCCATGAGATACTCTGCACGCAAATGCGTCATTCCGAGCGGAGAAAGCAGAAGAAACTGACCATCCACGCCATAATATTCGCGCTTGGCAAATCTGCCTTTGTTAGCGTTGTCTTCGTTCAGCTCAAAGGCTCCGTTCTTAAAGGTGTACACCTTATCCGTGCCTTGATAAACACCTCCATTGTAGTAGGATGCCCCTAATCCCACACGGACGTTATCGCCTAAATCTTTCGTCATGGAGAGGTGTCCGATAAAGTCTTTTCGGCTATCCGTCTCCTGCTTAAGACCATTCCCGGCAAAAAGTCCGGCGTCCAACTTCAAGAAACTAAGCGGAGAACCCTTCGGAGCTTGCAGGGTAAGCATGGCTCCCAAATCTCGTCCGTCCGGGAAGAGAGTATTGAATATCAGCGAACGTTCCGGGGACTCTCTCCTTGCGGAAGAGTATCCGATCTCATCCCCAAACGGACGGTCGAAAACCCCGAAGCGCAACGAGCTGCTCTTCATCCAAGGATCTTTGAGATTGACATAGGCATCCTTGACTCCGACACCCTTTTCCGTAATATCGAGCTGAAATACTGAAGAGGTAAGCCCGGTATCGTATGCAAACTTGATGCGACCGCGACGTATTCCGATGCGATCGAATGTATCTTCTTTCTGTTCGTTTTTGGCTCCCACTTTTAGAGCGGCATCTTTCTCTCCGTGTTGCCATTGGGTCTGTACATATCCTGTTACTTTCAGCTTCTTCAAAAGTGTAAGAGCTTCTTCCTGCTGCTGCATCTTTTGTTCGACTTTCGCTATGCGAGACAGCTCTGTCTCCTGTTGCGCCATACTCACGGAGTATAGAGACAAACAGGCAAGTAAAATAGAAATCTTTTTCATCTTAGTTATTGGTTTTATTTTTCCTCGATCACGTCGCAAAGTTAGGGCAATGAAATTAAAAAGTCTCTAAGATATGGTTACAAAAATGTTAATCCTGAAAGAGATAGCTGTATAACCACAGGACTTTTCCGCAAAGCTGTTCCGTGTCTCTGTTTTTTATTCTAAAAGCGGTTGCAAAACGGATAAAAGAGAGCGTGAAAACGGGAACAAAAAAGGGGTGTTTCGGGGTCTGTCTTCTCCTTATCAATTCCTCTGTATTAGCTGTGTTACGAAGAGGCTTCGAGACAAAAAAGCGCAAAATGAAACAAAATTTGGGCATTATCAAAATAACCCCTATATTCGTACTACCTAAAGACGAAGACCACATGACAAATGCCCCCTTGGCGGAGCGACTCCGTCCAAAAAACCTGCAAGACTACGTCGGTCAGAAGCATCTTGTAGCCCCGGGATCTCCTATAAAAGAGATGTTGGAGGCGCGTTGTCTTCGTTCATTTATTTTGTGGGGACCTCCCGGAGTGGGTAAGACAACCTTGGCTAATATTGTTGCAAACGAATTGGGGCTGCCTTTCTACACACTCAGTGCAACCTCTTCAGGCGTGAAGGATGTACGGGAGGTGGTAGAGCGTGCGCGTCAGAGCAGAGGCCTTTTTTCCAAAGGCACTCCCATACTGTTCATAGATGAGATACACCGCTTCAGCAAAAGCCAGCAAGACTCCCTGCTCCATGCGGTGGAGACCGGTGTGATCACACTTATCGGAGCCACTACCGAGAATCCTTCGTTTGAAGTGATAAGACCTCTGCTGAGCAGATGCAGGGTGTTTGTCATGGAACCTCTTGGTAAAGAGGACATGGATGCTCTCATAGATATAGCCATCACCAAGGATAAGGAGATGGCGAAACACACTTTCGATATACGGGAAAGGGATGCCCTGCACACCTATGCCGCCGGAGACGGACGGAAGCTCTTGAATATTCTGGAGCTTTTTACTACCATGCCGGGGATGAAAGAGGATGAGGTCATCGTCATAGACAATAACCGCGTTACCTCTTATCTGCAACAGAATCCAGCAGCCTACGATAAGGGAGGAGAGCTGCACTACGACATTATCTCCGCATACATCAAAAGCATCAGAGGGAGTGCTCCGAATGCTGCTCTCTACTGGCTTGCACGGATGATAGAAGGGGGTGAAGATCCTCGCTTTATAGCTCGCAGACTGGTGATTGCAGCCGCTGAAGATATAGGATTGGCGAATCCGAACGCTCTGCTCATAGCACAGTCGGCTTTTGATGCAGTGGAAAAGATAGGATGGCCGGAAGGTAGAATCCCTCTTGCAGAAGCGACCATATATCTTGCGACAAGCCCTAAAAGCAACAGCGCATACGTAGCGATAGACAACGCGTTGGAGTATGTTCGCACACATGAACCGCATCCGGTGCCGATGCATCTGAGGAATGCCCCCACGGCTCTGATGAAAGAGATAGGGTATGGCAAGGGTTATCACTATCCGCATGCCTATGAGGGAGGATTTCATAAAGACAGCTATGCTCCGCCCGAAGTGGAACAAGCCGGACCGTTTTGGACACCGGGATCTAATGCTAATGAGCAACGTCTTGTGGCTCAACAACCCACTAACTGAGATCTGACAGAGAAAACAATAATTCATTTACAAACTTATAACACAAACAAAACGTTATGAAAATTCACAACTTTTCAGCAGGTCCTTCTATCTTGAACGAGAAGGTGATTGAGAATGCAGCAGAAGCAGTAAGATCTTTTGCAGACACAGGTTTGTCTCTTATCGAGGTATCTCACCGTGGCAAACAGTTTACTGCCGTAATAGAAGAGTGTCGCAAGCTGTTCCTTGAACTTATCGAAGCTCCGGCAGGATACGACGTTGTATTCCTTGGTGGCGGTGCAAGTTTGCAGTTCTACATGGCTCCTCTCAACTTCTTGAAGACAAAGGCTGCTTATATCGATACAGGTACATGGGCAAGCAACGCCATCAAGGAAGCAAAACTTGTGGGCGATGTCGAAGTGCTTGCAAGCTCTAAGGCTGATACTTACACTTGGTATCCTGAACTTGGTAAGGACTACACCGTACCTTCTGACGTAGATTACTTCCACGTTACTTCCAACAATACTATCTATGGTACACAGCTACACAAAGACCTTGATGTAAATGTACCTCTTATTGCGGATATGTCTTCCGACATCTTCTCTCGTCCGGTGGATGTGTCTAAGTATGACCTTATCTATGGTGGTGCTCAAAAGAATCTTGCTCCTGCAGGTGTAACATTCGCAGTGGTTAAGCTTGATGCTCTTGGCAAGGTGGACAGACCTCTTCCTACAATGCTTAACTATAAGACTCACGTGGACAAAGAGTCTATGTTCAATACTCCTCCTGTATTCCCTATCTATGTTGCTCTTCAAACCCTTAAGTGGTACAAAGAAATGGGTGGCGTGAAAGGAATGCAAAAGATGTGCGAAGAAAAAGCAGCCGTTCTGTACAATGCGATAGACAGCTCCAAGATCTTCCGCGGCACTGTAAGAGAATGCGACAGATCGCTTATGAACGTTTGCTTCGTGATGAAGGACGAATACAAAGAGCTTGAAGCCGAATTCCAAAAGTTTGCAACTGAAAGAGGTATGTCCGGTATCAAGGGACACCGCTCTGTGGGAGGCTTCCGTGCTTCTCTTTACAATGCTCTTCCTCTTGAAAGTGTGAAGGCTCTTGTGGATGCCATGAAGGCTTTTGAAGCTAAAATCTAACCCATCAAAATGGATAAAGCAATGGATAAAGTACTTATTGCAACAGAAAAACCTTTTGCAGCAGCTGCAAGAGACCGTATCGTAGGTATCCTTAAAGAGAATGGTTTGGAGCCTGTTGTACTGGAAAAGTATGCCTCAAAGCAAGAACTCTTAAACGCAGTGAAAGATGTTGCTGCTATCATCATCCGCAGTGATGTGATAGATAGCGAAGTGATGGATGCTGCTCCTAACTTGAAGACAGTGGTACGTGCAGGTGCCGGATTCGATAACGTAGACTGTGCAGCGGCAACAGAACGCAACATCTGCGTGATGAATACTCCGGGACAAAACTCCAACGCTGTGGCTGAGCTTGTAATGGGTATGATGGTGTACGCTGTTCGTAACAAGTTCAACGGTGCATCGGGTACAGAGCTTATGGGCAAGACTCTCGGTATACATGCTTATGGCAATGTGGGTCGTAACGTTGCTCGTATAGCTAAAGGCTTTGGCATGGAGATCTCTGCTTTCGATGCTTTCTGTCCGAAAGAAGTGATAGAGAAAGATGGCATAAAAGCTTTGGACTCTGCCGCAGATCTATATAAGAACTGTCAAGTGGTATCTCTTCACATCCCTGCAACAGCCGAGACAAAGAAAAGCATCAACTACGATCTACTCAAAGGTATGCCTAAGAACGCCATGCTTGTGAACAGCGCACGTAAAGAGGTGATCCACGAAGAAGATCTTCTAAAGATCCTTGCCGAGCGTCCGGACTTCAAGTACATCACAGACATCTGCCCGGATCGTCACGAAGAGTTCATGAAGTTTGAAAGCCAATACTTCACAACGCCTAAAAAGATGGGTGCACAAACAGCAGAGGCCAACAACAATGCCGGCATAGCTGCTGCGAACCAGATCGTGAAGTTCCTCGCTACGGGAGAAGCTCCATTCAGAGTGAACAAGTAAGATTACACCCCATATCTTACGGGACATATATCATAAAGAGAAGAGATAGAAGCGACCCCATGGTGGCTTCTATCTCTCCCCGTTAAAGCAAACAATACAAAAACATCAAGATATTATGGCAAGAATAAGACCTTTCAAAGGCATCAGACCTCCAAAATCAATGGTCGAAGAAGTGGTATCTCGCCCTTACGACGTACTCAATAGCGATGAAGCGCGTGCCGAGGCAGCAGGTAACGAAAAGTCTCTTTACCGCATCATCCGTCCGGAGATAGACTTCCCTATCGGTACAGACGAGCATGAAGAGAAAGTCTACAACAAAGCCGCTGAAAACTTCAACCTGTTCCAAAAGAACGGATGGCTTGTGAAAGATGAAAAGCCTATGTACTACATCTACGCTCAAACGATGAACGGTAAGACTCAATATGGCTTTGTCGTTGGTGCACACGTAGACGACTATATGAGCGGTAAGATCAAAAAGCACGAGCTTACCCGCAAAGACAAAGAAGAAGACCGCATGAAGCACGTAAGAGTAAACAACGCGAACATCGAGCCGGTATTCTTCACCTTCCCCGATAATGCGGAGCTTCAAGCGATATTGGACAAGTACGCCGCCAAGACACCGGAGTATGATTTCGTGGCAAGCCTTGACGGATTCGGACACCACTTCTGGATCGTGGACGATGCGAAAGACATCGAGACCATCACAGAAGCATTTGCGAAGATGCCTGCCCTTTACATCGCAGACGGACACCACAGATCGGCAGCGGCTGCACTTGTGGGAGCAGAAAAGGCTAAGCAGAACCCGAACCACACAGGAGACGAAGAGTACAACTTCTTCATGGCGGTCTGCTTCCCGGCTTCTCACCTTACCATCATCGACTATAACCGTGTGGTAAAAGACCTCAACGGCCTCACTCCGGAGCAGTTCCTCGCAAAGATTGGCGAACACTTCGTTGTGGAAGAGAAAGGCACAGAGATCTACAAGCCTGCCGCACTGCACAACTTCTCCATGTACTTGGGAGGAAAGTGGTACTCGCTTACTGCAAAGCCCGGCACATATAACGACAACGATCCCATCGGTGTGCTCGATGTTACGATCTCTTCCGACCTTATTCTGAGAGACATTCTTGGTATAGACGACCTCCGCACCAGCAAGAGAATAGACTTCGTGGGCGGTATCCGCGGACTCGGAGAGCTGAAAAAACGCGTAGACAGCGGCGAGATGGTAGTGGCTCTTGCGCTCTATCCCGTATCCATGCAGCAGCTCATAGACATTGCGGACACCGGCAACATCATGCCTCCGAAGACTACGTGGTTCGAGCCGAAGCTTCGTTCCGGACTTGTTATACACTCTTTGGAAGAAGAAAAATAAGGGAGGGATTCATCATGGCTGATACAAAGAAAACCAGAATAGAGTCCGACCTTTTAGGCTCAAGAGAGATCGAAGAGAAACACCTCTACGGTGTACAGACACTCCGTGCGATAGAAAACTTCAACATCTCCACCTTCCGTCTCAACGAGACACCCGACCTCCTCAAAGGTCTTGCCTACACAAAGATGGGAGCTGCCATGGCAAATGTCAAGCAAGGCATCATCACCCAGCAGCAGTTTGACGCCATCATGCAGGCGTGCAGAGAGATCCTCGACGGCAAGCACACCGAAGCCTTCCCCATAGACATGATACAGGGAGGAGCCGGCACATCTACCAACATGAACGCCAATGAGGTGATAGCCAACAGAGCATTGGAAATCATGGGACACCGCAGAGGAGAGTACAAATACTGCTCTCCCAACGACCACGTCAACGCCTCCCAAAGCACCAATGATGCTTTCCCCACCGCCATTCACCTCGGCATCTACTCCATGCACCTTCGCCTCATCGAGCACCTCAAAAGCTACATAGCCTCCTTGCAGGAGAAGAGCCGTGAGTTTGCCGACGTGCTCAAGATGGGACGCACCCAGCTTGAAGATGCCGTGCCGATGACGATGGGACAAACCTTCGGCGGCTTTGCATCCATCCTCGAAGAAGAGATCGCCAACCTCGACCATGCGGCCGGACAGCTCCTCACCGTCAATATGGGAGCAACGGCGATAGGCACCGGTATCTGTTCCGAGCCGGGCTATGCCGAGCTGTGCGTCGAAGCCCTTCGCGAGATCACCGGATGGGACATAAAGCTTGCACACCACTTGGTAGGTGCCACCTCCGACACCTCGCACATCATCGGCTACTCGCAAGCGATGAAACGCCTTGCCGTCAAGCTCAGCAAGATAGCCAACGACATCCGCCTGATGGGATCCGGTCCTCGTTGCGGACTTGGCGAACTCGATGTCCCCGCACGCCAGCCCGGCTCCTCCATCATGCCCGGCAAGGTGAACCCCGTCATACCCGAAGTGATGTCGCAGATCTGCTACAAAGTGATCGGGAACGACGTCTGCGTAACCATGGCAGGGGAAGCCGCCCAGCTCGAGCTGAATGCGATGGAACCCGTCATGGCACAATGCGCCTTCGAGAGCGGGCACTACCTCATGCGGGGGATGGACACCATGCGCGACTTCTGCATCAGAGACATGAAAGCCAACCGCGAAAAGTGTCTCGCTCACATCCACAACAGCATGGGCATCGTTACCGCACTCAACCCGATCATAGGCTACAAAAACTCCACCAAGATTGCCAAGAAAGCAGCCGAAACGGGTCGTGGCGTCTACGAGCTTGTGCTCGAAATGGGCATCCTCACCAAAGAAGATCTTGACACGATCCTTGCTCCGGAAAACATGATCAAGCCGGTGAAGCTGGACATCAAGCCGCTCAAAGATCTTCCCGAAGCCTGACATCCTCACCGCTTTATGACATCCGATGGCAGCCTGCACCTCCAAGTGCAGGCTGCCATTTTCATATCTCCGCAACGCCAAGCCACCTGCCCCACTTGCGGCAACCCAAGCGGTCTCCTCCCGACCCTTTTCGGGGAAAATTTCCGTCCGCATGAAATTTTATTTCCTTTCGCACAAAAATTTTCTCTTTTTCGGACAAAAATTCCCTCTTTTTCGCACAAAAATTTTCTCCTTTTCGGACAAAAATCTCCTTTCTTTGGTACAGAAAGATTTTTTTTGTGCGCAGACAAAAATATGCTCTTTAGCATAAAAAATATTTTTCATGATGATAAAAAATTATTTTTTCACTCACAAAAATATGTTTTTGCGCCTATAAAGCCGCGACTCTTATGCTAAAGAAAATACTTTTTCTGTGTACGCAGATATTTTTCTGTCCGCACACAGATATTTTTCTGTCCGCACGCAAATATTTTTTCTTGGCCACAAAAATATTTTTTCTTGGCCACGAAAAATTTTTTTCTTGGCCACGAAATTTTTTTTCCTTACCTACGAAAATATTTTTTCTTACCTACGGAAATTTTTTTTCTTACCTACGAAAATATTTTTTCTTACCTACGGAAATTTTTTTTCGTGCGCACATAAATTTTTTTTCGTGCGCACATAAATTTTTTTTTGTACGTACGAAATTTTCATCCTCTCCGAAACCGACTTTTTCTCTTTTCCCAATCCCGACTTTCCGTTTCGGCACAAAAAAGCAGTGCCGGCACTTATCGCACCGGCACTGCCCCAATCTGTTTATAATATTTTACGCCCCGCCACTTCGGGGTGAGGGGAATTTTCCTCAATCCTATTTTTCAAGAGATACCGTCCAACCCTTGTCCGTGGCGATCTTCTTGTTGCACGCATCCGTACCCGGATTGCCTGCGATCCAGACCTTCTTCCCGCCTTCGGTCTGCCCGGTTACATCGGGAAGCGTGGTGAATATCTCGTTCAGCGTCTCCGCACTCAGCTTACACTGTCTGATCCATAACTCCTCCTTTATGCTGCGCGAGATCTTCAAGGAGCTAAGGTTGGTGTTCTCCTCGCAGTCCAAATAAGTCAAAGCGGTGTTCTTGCTAACATCCAACGAAGAGAGGAAGTTATTGTCGCAGCGCAACTGTTCCAAAGCGGTGTTCTTGCTAACATCCAACGAAGAGAGGAAGTTATTGTAGCAGTCAAATCTTGTCAAAGCGGTGTTCTTGCCAACATCCAGCGAAGAGAGGGAGTTCTTGTAGCAGAACAACTGTTCCAAAGCGGTGTTGTTGCTCACATCCAATGAGGAGAGCTGCTCTCCTCTACAACGAAAATCGGTTACCTTTCCATNGTTCTTGTAGCAGAACAACTGTTCCAAAGCGGTGTTGTTGCTCACATCCAATGAGGAGAGCTGCTCTCCTCTACAACGAAAATCGGTTACCTTTCCATACACCGTAATGCTTTGGGAGCCAAGTGTGTAATATTGGTCGGAGTCAAATGCGGTTACGTTCTCGCCCGCATCTTTGACCTTGTTGTTGTTCAGGTCTATCCAGACGTTCGCTTGGTCTGCTTCCTTGGCATTGATCCAAAGCCTTATCTTCTCGCCCACGGCTTTCTTTGTCGTCAGAGTGATGAAAGGGAGATCCTCTTCCACGTCATCGCCCAAGATCGTCAAGCGGTTGTCTTTCCACTCTGCCCGTACACGATACGCCTTGCCCGGAGCCATGAAGAACGTTTTGGCTATCTTCCTGTTTGCAGAGAGCTGAACGCCGTTGTCCGTCTTTATGGATATACCAAACTCCGGAATATTCCTCTTCTTAGGGTAGTGCCATACCGCAAAAGTGTGAGTGGCACCGGGCGCTATCGAAACAGCAGAGCCCGACTCCTCTATCGGATTGGGCTTGGTACCATCGACGGACAGCACATTCTCTGCCGAGACTTTGTAGAAATGAGTCTTTCCGTTTCCGGGCACATACCTCCACTCTTCCGCATCTCCCTTCATGGGATAGAGATGACAGTTGGACACCCTGAGCTCCTCTCCCGAACTGTTTTTTAGATCTACATACTCGATACTGCCGAGATGAGAGAAGTCCAACTCTATATCCGTCTCATCAGGATCGACATCCTCCTCGGCAATTACCGGGACAACGATATCTTCCAACCTGTTCTCCCTCAATGGCAATATGTCCACAAGGATCTCTCCATCCTGTACACGTGCTCCCGTCCCCGGTATTCCGCAGAGAGCGTGAATAGTGTACTCCTGCTGTACGTTTATGATTTCCGGCACTTCGATGCTCAACCTTGCCAGCTTGCCATCCTGCTCGATGGAAGAGATCGTTACCTCCACGGGAGCGGTCAGCATCCCGGTCTGCTCGAAGATAAACGCCACCTTGTCGCCCGCTTTCCAACGAGCAACGAGAGTATTGCCATCTGCTCCTTTCTCCAAGCCGACTCTCATTCCGGCTTCATTCTGTGGCATGGATGCCGTAAGAGTGAGCTTTCTGCCTTTTTCGTGCGAAACCAGCTCCGCACGATCGTTACGGCAGCTTGTCGATAAAATAGTGAGGAACAACATTAAAACGCATACTCCACTCGTAAAAATCCGTTTCATCTGATTATGTATTTCTATTTATTCTTATTCAATGATCAAAAAGCATCCGGGGTTAAGACCTTCGGAATACCGTCTGTTCATCAGGGGTATGGTTATTACCCCATAAAACAAAGGTATGCATAAATGTATAAATATTCAAGGAGTTGTCTCGGTCTTCACGATAAGCCTTAACAAAAAAGAAGATAAACAGATATAAAACTTTCCCTGAACTTGTTCACTCCCCGAACTCAAGTCTTGAGTTGTGCAAACCGCGTCTTGATCTCCACAACTCAAACCCCAATTCCCAACAATCGCGCCTTGCTTTAGATCTCCGAAAAGGTTCAACCAAAGTTCTAAACCTGTTTGTTCTACTCTCTGAACAGATTCAGACACAAAAGTCTCCACAAAAAAGAGCAGAAAGCGATGCTCCTGCATCTGCTTTCTGCTCTTCTATCGTTTCCTTCGGAAGGATTATCTTCTCCGTCTGCCGTTACCACTCTTTCCGGCACGGCGCATATCTTTGCGCGATGTAGCGGAAGATCTGTCTCGTCCATGCCCGGACTCTTTCTCTCCTGCACCGCCTTTGGGTTGCGCTTTACGCACCATGATGGCTCGCGATCCCACTTCAAAATCGTTCATGGAAGAGATAACCGTCTTGGCATCTCGTTCCGGTACTTCAAAGTAAGAGAATGTATCGTAAATATCTATCTTACCTACCTCCACACGTGCTCCGCCTGTGGTAGCATTGAGAAGCTCTATGAGGGAGTTGGGATACAGCTTATCACGGCGTCCGAAGTTGATTTGCAGACGAGCATATCCCGGTTCGGGGATGCCGTTCTCGCGCTGTTTCTTGCGTCCTCTGCGCTCCGATCCTTTGGAACGATCGTCGTGCAATGGTTTGTCGGGCACCTCTTCCACCTCTTGTGCGGCACGATAGTACTGGAGAAGTCTGTGGCTCTCCATAGAGATGAAGCGGCGTATAAGCTCCTCTTTATCTATCCACGAGAGTTTGGAGACGATGGCGGGGAGGATGGCAGAGAGCATCTGGTCTTCATCATCGGGCAGTGTACTCTCTATTTTATCCGCAAGCGTGAAGAGCTGTCGCTCGCATACCTCTCTTCCGGTGGGTACGTAAGCGCGTTCTATCTGACTGCCTATAATCTTTTCGATGTCCCTTAGACGCCCTTTCTCGCGAGAGTGGCAGATGGCAATGCTGAGTCCGCTTTTTCCTGCACGGGCAGTGCGTCCGCTTCGGTGGGTATAGCTTTCCACGTCTTCGGGCAGACCGTAATGGATGACGTGTGTAAGGTCGTTCACGTCGAGCCCGCGTGCTGCCACATCTGTAGCGACAAGGAGTTGGAGGTTGCGGATTCTGAACTTCTGCATCACATAATCCCTTTGAGCCTGCGACAGATCGCCATGCAGAGAGTCGGCATTGTAGCCGTCCTGTATGAGTTTGTCGGCTATCTCCTGCGTTTCTCTCCGGGTACGGCAGAAGATGATGCCGTAGATATTGGGATAGTAGTCCGCAATACGTTTAAGTGTCAGATACTTATCTTTTGCCGCCACCATGTAATAGATGTGGCGGATATTCTTGTTGCCCTCGTTCTTTGCGCCTATCACGATCTCCGTCGGTTTCTTCATGTAGCCGGACGCAATGGCTGCAATCTCCTTCGGCATGGTGGCAGAGAAGAGGAGCAGATGTCTTTCGGATGGCACTTGAGCAAGGATCTCTTCGATGCTTTCCGTGAAGCCCATATTTAGCATCTCGTCTGCTTCATCGAGCACAACGTCTCTCACGGTGGAGAGGTTCACCACTCCTCGCTTCATCAAGTCTATAAGGCGACCCGGAGTGGCTACGATGATCTGCACTCCGGAACGGATGGTGCGGATCTGCTGCTCTATGGAAGCACCTCCGTAAACGGCTACGATGCCCACGTTTTTCATGTATTGCGAGTAGTCGGCAAGGTCTCCGGCAATCTGCACACAAAGCTCACGAGTGGGAGCCAGTATGAGTGCCTGAGGGATGCGTTGCGTTGTGTCTAAGTTTTGAAGGAGAGGCAAGCCGAATGCTGCCGTCTTTCCAGTGCCGGTCTGAGCCAGTGCGATGATGTCTCTGCTCTCTCCAAGCAGGTGGGGTATCACAGCCTCTTGTATAGGCATAGGCTGATCATAACCAAGCGCTTCCACAGCGCGAAGAAGAGGAGCAGATACTCCCAGTTCGTTAAATGTCATATATTATTATAGATAAATGCAGAATAATATTCTTCTGCATGGTGCAAAGTTACGATATTTCAACCAATTAACAACAAAAGAGCCACCGAAAGAGAAAATCCCCGGCAGCTCTTTTATGATATTTGAAACGGATTTTATTGGAAAAGAGAAGCAATGGTATCGAATAGAGGAGTCTGCAACATGTAGCGCAAAAGCAGCAGGGCAGATACCACATAGAGTGTTACACTCACCTCTTTGAAGCGTCCGCACAGCATCTTTACCAGCGTGAAGCTGATGAGTCCAAGCGCCATACCTTCCGCTATATTGTAGGTAAGCACCATAGTAAGCATGGTGATAAAGCATGGCATCGCTTCTGAAATATCGGAGAGATCTATCTCCTGAATGGCACTCAGCATGAACACTCCCACAAGCACCAATGCTCCCGTGGTGGCGGCAGAGGGTACGAGCAGGAAGAGAGGAGATAAGAAGAGAGCGGTGATAAAGAGTATGGAGGTGGTGAATGCGGTCAAGCCCGTGCGACCACCCTCGGCAATTCCCGAAGCACTCTCTACAAATGTGGTAACGGTAGATGTTCCCAATACCGCCCCAACGGATGTAGCCACGGCATCTGCCATCATTGCCGGCTTGATATTCTTCACATTACCCTGCTCGTCCATCATTTCTGTCTTGGCAGCTGCTCCGATAAGTGTTCCCACGGTATTGAATATATCCATGAAGACCAATGCAAAGATGGTAAGAGCCATATCCATATTGAGCAGTGCGCGGAAGTCGAACTTCAAGAACGTCGGCTCCAATGAGCGTGGCATGGATACCGGGGAGAAAGTATCGGGTAGAGCCGTTACACCCATCGGGATACCTATGATGGTACATATCACTATACCGTAAAAGAGAGCACCTCTTACCTTTAGGACAATGAGAGCCGCACTGATAAGGATACCGATGCAGGCAAGCGTGGCAGCAGGGGTAAAGGATCCGAGCGTAACGAAAGTGGCTTCGTGCGAAACGATGATACCCGCATTTTTCAGCCCGATAAAGGCTATAAACATTCCTATACCGGCTGAGATGGCGTAGCGAAGATTGACCGGAATACATTTGACAATCTGCTCCCGAATGTTGAACACCGTAAGCAGGATAAAAATAATCCCTTCGACAAAAACAGCGGCAAGTGCGGCCTCCCAGCTGTAACCCATTCCCATGACGAGCGTGAAGGCAAAAAAGGCATTGATACCCATACTCGGAGCTTGAGCAAATGGCAGCTTTGCCAAGAAAGCAATCAGGAGTGTTCCCACTGCGGAAGCCAAAGCGGTAGCGGTGAAGACGGCTCCTTTGTCCATTCCGGTAGCACTGAGGATGTCCGGATTTACCGCCAAAATATAGCTCATAGTGAGAAAAGTAGTAAGCCCGGCTATGACTTCTGTGCGAAGTCTATGCTTACCGGAGTCGAAGCCAAGGCTGCGAAGTAAAGCGTTCATAGTGTGTAGAGATGTCTTGTATTGTGTATTGATTCCAGCGTTATTCTTGAAAAGAGAAGAAAAGAAGCTATCCCCTCCTGTTTTTTCGGCACAAAGGTATAAATTCTAAGAGAACTGCTAAAATTCTAAAAAAAATAAAAGCATCCGGGAAATGCCTTTTGAGCATTCTCCGGATGCTTTATGTTTAGTTTCGGGAGCTTACCCGATGTCCCGGTTAAAGGTTATTCGCAGGGAAAAGATCGTTCCACCAAGTAGGATCATCCTGCAAATGTTTAGCAAACCAAGCCATTATCGTTGAGGTCCATGCAAGACGTTTCTCCGGGTTTATAATACCATGATCTTCTCCGTAGATACGTACATACTCTACCTCTTTACCTAAAATCTTGAGAGCCTGATACATCTGTACACTCTCTCCATCGGGAACATTGGTGTCTTTTGTTCCGTGAAGCAGAAGAAGGGGAGTGTTGATCTTGTCTGCCAAGAAGAGCGGGCTATGCTTGGTATAAAGGTCGGGGTTATTCCATGGATAGCTGTCCGCACTTGCAACACTGCTATAACCTACTCCCCAATAACCCTCTCCCCAATAGGATGAAAGTGCCGATATACCGGCATGACTCGCTGCTGCTGCAAAAATATCCGTTTGTGTCTGCAAGTATTGAGTCATAAAGCCTCCGTAGCTTGCACCCATACAGCCTACCTTTTTTGCATTCACGAAAGGATGCGACTTACAGAAAGCCTTTACTGCGCCTATGATTTCGGCTGCGGTGCGATCGCCCCAAGCATTCACGTGACGAGCGGCAAACTCCTGGCCGTAACCGGTAGAGCCGCTGGGATTCATGCTATACACGACATATCCCAAAGAAGCATACATTGCCAAAGAGTAAGAACCTTCAAACATACGGTTTACGGGAGAGGTTCCGGCGTAGTAGTAGACAATCATCGGATACTTCTTGTTCGGATCGAAGTTGGGAGGCAGATAGAAACGGCCTTGAATCTCGGTGCCGTCGGGAGCTATATAGTCCCAGTCCGCCATGTTACTACGAATAAGATCTTTACCTTTCTCGGCATCAAGATCGTACAAAAGGGCTTCTCTTCTCTTCTTGGCATCTATCATGTAGAAGCGATCCGAGGATGTAGCACTCTGCCCAATATAGGTAACATCACCAGAAAGTGCGGATACGGAGAAGTTTTTGACATAGTCTTCCTTCTTGGAAAGACGGGTTATCTTACCGCTCTTAATATCGCTAACGTAGAGAAGTTTACGGTCTCCCACCTCTGCGATAAAGTATGCTTCGGGGCGGTTGGTCGGCACCAAAACGGTTTCGATAGAGCGGTCGAGGCTCTTGCTAAGCGGTCTTGCCGTCTTGTTCACACGGTCATAGAGGAAGAGCTGGGTGTCGTAAGTGTTGACGATCATCCCCTTAGGAAGAAGTCTTCCTACGCCATGGAACGCATCGGCACTACCGGTAGCCACAAGCATATTAGGCAGTGCGGAGTAGTACAAGCTCGCTATCTCTGTATCGTTTACGAAGAGCGTATCCACTCTTCTTGTCCTTAGATCCACTTCGTAGTAGCTTGTGGATCTGAACGGACGCTTGGTAGGCGTAGGAGTAGATACGGAGAAGATCAGCTTGGAATCGTCCGGAGCGACATCCTGAATATATGTGGATCTGTTTCCGAATGTAACCGGATAGAAGACTCCGCTCTTCAAGTCGAAAATAGAAATAAAATTCCGGTGTCTGAAACCGGGTAGTCTGTCTCCGGGAGCAGCAAGACGATCCAGGTTTTTATTGTATTTCTGTCCTTCTTCCGATACATTGAAGATCAAAGATGTCTCTCCCGGAGACATAAAGTAACTGCCTGTTTCCGGAATGCCGGAGTGAATCACTTCACGCTTCATGACTTTCGGATCGTAGGCATACAGTGTACGTCCCTTCTCGGTAGTCTCATCGTAGTAGAGTTTGTCTGTCTTAGGCATCCAGCGTGCACGGGATGCAACTCCGTCAAACTCGGCAATCTTCCTTCCTTTATGGAAGAGCAACGACTGCTCTCCTGCTCTGCTTGCAGCAGATGGACGGAAGTAGAGAATGACGTAATCGCCACTCGGAGAGATTTGAGACCCTGCCAATGTACGTCCGTAGATCATAAAGTTCGGATCCGGATGGTGCTTGGCATCCGAGCGTACCTCTACTATTCTGTCTTCGCGATCGGGAGTAAATCCGGCACGAAGCTCTATGTTTTCCAAAGAGTCCTTGCTTGAGAGCGCAACCTTAACGGTAACGGCATGAGTCTTGGGCAGCAGTGTTATCTTCGATGTTTGCGGTTTAATGCTGTCGCTTACCGCCTTTGCTCCGACACCTTTTAGCTTTGAGGCGTTGTCCACCAACACTTCAAAAGGAGCGTTGCACTCTATCGAGAGCGTTCCCTTGGTGTAAGTTTCCGGAAGGAGATTGAAGTTGAAGATATGATACTGCAAGGTATTGGGGTCTGCTATTCTCTTCACAGGCACACTGAATACAGGCTTCTCTCCACTTTTCGGAGAAAGAAGAGTGCGTGTGTCATTAGCAAGATTGACACGGGGAGAATAGTACAGCATGGTCTGTACATCGTAGCTCTTGCCGGACAGATTTGTACTATCCGAGAGCACCGGACGGGATATATTCACCGGACCGGCATATTGCAATCTTTTGGCATAAGAGATCTTCGGAGTCTTGATCTCCTGTTTGGCTTTAGTGTCCTGCGCCAAAAGAGCACCGCTCCCCAAGAAAAGAGAGCACAGCATTGCTGCTAAAAATGTTTTACGGCTCATAAAAATGTTTGTGTTATTTGGTAATTATAATTTCATGAGAAATGTTCGCCATGTCTTAAAAGAGGAGAGATCCGGTTCACTGTCAAAGATGCCGTACATGGCAGAACCCGATCCGCTCATTGAAGCATAAAGGGCACCTTGCCGGTACAACAGCTCTTTGATCTCGACAAGATGAGGATGACGAGGGAAAAGAGAAGACTCGAAACGATTGCTTACTACTCCTCTCCACTCTTTCAAAGGCAGATTCAGCCTTTCCCTTAAATCCACCTCGGGTTTCATCGGACAGACTCCGGAGTACGCTTCCGGTGTGGAGATATAAATATCCGGCAGCAACAAAAGAAGATGATACCCCTTGAGAGAGAAAGAATCAAAAGGGGTCAAAATGTCTCCGATTCCCTCTCCGTAAGTGGGAGAGTCGTACAGAAAACAGGGGACATCAGCACCCAATCTCGCTCCCATGAGAGCCAACTCTTCACGAGAGCAGTTCAGGTGAAACAGCTCATTCAGCATCACGAGCGTGCTTGCTGCATCACTCGACCCTCCGCCAAGCCCTGCACCATGAGGGATATGCTTGCGCAGAATGATCTTTACAGGTGGCAACCCGTACTGCGACTCCATCATCCTGTATGCCTTGACCACGAGATTCTGCTCCACCGGACAGTCGGAGAGCGCATCTCCTCCATCAAAAGAGAAAGTCTCCACTCCCGAACATATTTCCAGTACATCTGTCAAAGGGATAGGATAAAACAGCGTCTGGAGATTGTGATACCCATCCGGACGCTTCTCGACAATCTCTAAACCGAGATTGATTTTTGCTTTTGGAAATGTAAGCATTCTTGCAAGATAAGTGAGAGCAACGGTTCTCTCTACGAGATAGTTGCTTGTAACTTGGGCAAAGATACAAAAAGGTGCCTGAATGCTTAGCGCTCAGGCACCTCTTGTTACTTTTTTTCTCTGTGCGCAGGATGAGATTCGAACTCACACACCGGAACCGGCACTACCCCCTCAAAGTAGCGTGTCTACCTATTTCACCACCTGCGCTCATGAGGCAAAGCCTCTGAAGACATTTTCCATCTTATTGTTGTGATCAGGCTGGGATTCGAACCCAGGACCCACAGCTTAGAAGGCTGTTGCTCTATCCAGCTGAGCTACCCGACCTAATTCGCTTGAAACCGGTGTCCCGATTTGCTGTGCAAAGGTAATGTTTTTTTTCGTACCACACAATAGAGGCCCCAATAAATTGTTTCACACTCCAAATCTCCCCTCTTCCAAAACTTCATTTTTATATATTCCATCCCTCAAAAAGCTCCGCCAAACATCTCTCTCTATTTCATCCTCCACCTCTGTTTTCGGAGGGGTCCCGAATTTGTTAAATCAGCCCGTTTTATTAACACTATTTTCGACGCCTGTTCACCCAAAACGCGAAACAAGCATATTTTGTCGGCTTAACGTGTTTAATTTTTCAGTAAACACGTTTACCGATTTCATTTAATACGTTTACCGGATTCGGTTAACGTGTTTAGCCAAATCATCTAAAACGCTAATAATCAATAAACTACATATTTTCACCCTAAAACACTCCTGAAAAGGTAGATTTCTTCATTAGGGAACATTTACAGAGGCAGGTGTTAAAATTCACATCTATTAACGCGAAAAAGCCCCATCAAACGGACTGAGAAAAATTTTTCTCCGAATTTCAAATTTCAACATAAACCGATTATCCACAGAGAGTTGAGATAAAACAATCTGCCTTTTCAGCCCCAAAACAGAAGAGAAAACGGAAAGAGAAGAGAAAAACAGGAGAGTCCGTTTTTATATAAAAGCTCCCCCAAAAAGGGAGTAAAGAATATCCCCGAAACATACCCCAAGCAGCCCAAAAGAGTAAAATGAAAAAGAGCACTGTCCGAAACAAAATCGGAACAGTGCTCTCTCTTTAACCCAATCTATATAAAGAAGCCCTGGACAGGCTTCGGGGAGTCTGCCTCCCTCCTTAGTAGGTGCGAAGCTCTTTGATACGAGCCTTCTTACCGGTGAGTTTACGAAGGTAGTAAAGCTTGGCTCTACGCACACGACCGCGCTTATTCACCACAATCTCTTCAATAAACGGAGAGTTGAGAGGGAAAATACGCTCTACACCGACACCTCCTGAGATCTTACGCACGGTAAACATCTTCTTATCTCCGTGTCCGGATATACGAAGAACATCTCCACGAAACTGCTGGACACGCTCCTTATTACCTTCACGAATGCGGTATCCTACGGTGATGGTATCCCCGCTCTTGAAACGCGCATGTTCTTTACCGCTCTTAAATGCCTCTTCGGCTACTTTAATCAAATCCATAATATTGATCGCTTATACATATATATAATAAGCCAAACGCAACGTACATAGGCCACACTCTGTAATAACATTCCTATCAGAGGTTACGCAAAGCGGTGCAAATATAGTTATTATTATTAAGACTCCCAAACATCTCCCCAAACAGCTGATGGAATGCCAAGTCTCATAAAAAAAATTTTTTTTGCTTCAGGGCAAAAGAATTTGTTTATTAGAAAATATTTGCCGTAATTTATGAGCAGAATTCAATATTCAAAGCGCTCTTGACTACCTTACCCTATCTTCATCAATCTGATGTTGATGATTATAGACTATTTTTGACAACCATTTACTTGAATAATTTTTAACCTAAATGTATTTTTTACTAACTCAAAATCTCAAGATTATGAAGCTAAAAAACTTTCTTGCTGTGTTCTCAGCAGTCGTTCTTGCGAGCTTGATGAGCGTTTCTTGTACGCCAAAAAATGACGGGCCGGAAGAACCTACTTTAACGCTATCTGCGCAAACCCTAACCTTAAACAACCAAGCACAGAATCCGACAGAACCACAAGTTCAAGTAACAACAAACCAAACCAAGTGGAATGTATCTACGAACGCTGAGTGGCTTACAGCTACTCGCAAAGGCGAAGGCATCGTGGTTGGAGCACAAGCAAACACTCTTGGAAAAGATCGTAAGGCTGAAGTTATCGTTTACGCAGGTGGCCTTATGGAAAAGATCGCTGTGACTCAAAGCGCTTCTAAGATTTTCATCAATGTTTCTTCTGAAACAATTGAAGCTCCTGTAAGTGGCGGACAATTCCTTGTCGCTGTAGAAACAAATGCAGAACAGTGGTCTATGGAATTTGAGCAGACAGATTGGCTTAACGTTACCAGAGCCGGTAACTTTGTGAAGGCTGAGGTTGCTGCTAATAAAACAGACAAAGCACGCGAAGCTAAAGTATTTGTAAAAGTTGGTGCAGAAGTTAAGGCTATCAGAGTATTCCAAAATATATCTGATGCAGTTTACTTCCCTATTTTTGATGCTGAGATGAGCGTCTTCCAACGTGCAAAAATGGAGGCAGCACAAGGCTCTATCATAATAAGCTTGCGCGAACCGGGACAAAGCTTCTTCGGACCACAACCGGGTATGCTGACAGTAATTCCTGAAGCAGATGGTTTCATCAATGCATCCTATCTTATTCCTTTCAATAACCCTAAAACATGGGAAGTTATTGTAGCAACAACAGACACATGGGAAAGAATTGCAGAAGGAGCATTTATCGAAGCTCTTAAGAATGCAGGATTTACCTTTATGCAAGATATGTCTGCAGCGAAGAAGCTTGTGTATCAAAACAGTGATAAGATGTTACGTGCCACCATTCTTCAAGAACCTCAAGAGGATGGAACAATGGTTTATGGAGTTATATTCGAGCACTACTACATTCAAGATAAAGACTATCCAACGTTCTCTAAGTTCCCATACCTTCTTAAGGAGTTCTTGGATAAGAAGGACAAAAAGATTGCGGATGTTGTCACATTTATGACAGAACGTGGATACAAGAAGGAGAAAGATTATCTAAATCAACAAAACCCGGAAGAACTCCAGGCTCAAAGTTTTGTTAAGGAAGGTGAAGTTGGAAAAGAAGAGGCGAAAGATGTTTTGGCATTCTATCACAAAACCGGAGATGCCGGACTAGATCCTGCTCTACTACAAAGTTTGACTCAATTCGCTCAAATCTTCAGCCAAGATAAGATCAACTTGGTAATGTGGTTGCGTCCTGATGGTGCTTATGCTCCAACAAAAGAGTTTATCGCTCTTAAAGACAAAGAAGGTTTCGATGCAAACTCTTTGGAAAGAGATGGAAGATTCTATTTCGTAACCAAGGAGGACCTTGTATTGATGCTTAGACCGGCTCAATTCAGCGACGTAAATCCTGGTGAAGTGTCTCTTCAATTCGCAATGTGGTATGAAGAAGGTGCGTCAAAGATAAAAGGAGCTCGCCTGAGCGACTACTACTACGGTAAAGACAAGAAAGAAGTGAAAGCTAGATTTGAAGCAAAAATGGCTTCTCTTCAAAAAGCAGCTGCAAACAAAAATCAAACAAAGTTTGAGAAGTTTTCTCTTAAGTAACCATTAAGACCGTAGTTCATTTATATAGACTTAATGTATAAATGAGATAGTTTGGATATCCCCACCGAGAGTGTAGCAGGGTACACTGTAGCCTCTTCGGTGGGGATATTTCTATCTACTTTAAAGTAATAACAAGATCATGAAAAAAGTATATTTGCTGAGCGTTCTCTTTGGGCTCTTGACAGTAGGAGGCTGCCAAAATGAAAGAGAAGTCCAATATGCGGACAACAGCCAACAAAAAGAACAACCAAACACATCATCGTCTTCTCTAAAAATGTATAATGTTCCTCCGGGTGCAGCTGTTCCGGGAGAGATTATCATCAAGATCACAGATGAAGTTGAGCAGAGTTTAACTCAGGCACAATTGGGAGAAGTACAAATGAGCAGCGTTCCCTCTTCTATGGGTTCTGCTCTACAAAGCATAAAGGCCACAGCTATAACAAGATTGTTTCCACCGGCAGGAGAGTTTGAAGAAAGATCAAGAAAAGAAGGCCTGCACCTATGGTTCATAGTACGTTTCGACAAAGGGGTGGAGATATCCAGAGCAATGCAAGCTCTTGATAGCGTAGATGGTGTAGAGATTGTAGAATTCAATCCTGTAATAGTTCCGGCTTCTGCTAATCAGCATCCTGCAGCCATAAATTTATTAAGTTCAACCGAAGACTACCTTAAAAGAAATGCCAAAATGCCATTCAACGACCCTCTTCTGAAGGAACAATGGCACTACAACAACATAGGAACCGGTGTTCCTGCGGGAGTCATGGGATCCGACATCAACCTTTTCAAAGCGTGGGAAATCTCCACCGGTACCCCAAATGTCATCGTCTGCGTAGTGGACGGTGGGGTAGATGTAGATCATCCCGACCTTGCGGATAATATGTGGGTAAATCAGGCCGAACAGAACGGGACTTCCGGTGTCGATGATGACAATAATGGATTTGTCGATGACATCAATGGCTACTGTTTTGTAACCGATCAAGGGAATTTACGTCCGGACGAAGATGCTCATGGAACACACGTTGCAGGAACCATCGCTGCAAAAAATAACAATGGTGTCGGAGTAGCCGGAGTAGCCGGAGGTAATGGAGACCCTAATACCGGAGTACGTATCATGTCGGCAGCGATCTTCCGAGAAGGTGCTCAGGGTGGCAACGCTGCGGCAGCTATCAAGTACGGAGCTGACAATGGAGCCGTTATATCTCAAAACTCATGGGGATATCCTTATCGTTCAGGTGTCTATACTACTCCGAACTCTCTAAAAGTAGCCATCGATTATTTCGTAAAATATGCCGGTACTGATGGGAAGGGCAACCAAAGACCGGACTCTCCAATGAAGGGGGGAGTTGTGCTTTTTGCAGCCGGTAATGATGGATTGGAATTTACAAGCCAACCGGCAGCATACGAAGGATGTATTGCCGTCTCAGCAATCGGAACAAACTTTAAGAGGGCTACCTACTCCAATTATGGCGACTGGGTAGATATCTCAGCTCCGGGTGGAGATCAGATGCTGTATGGAACAAAAGCGGGAGTCTTAAGTACGACCGATAAAAATGCCGCAAACGTAGTAGATTGGTACACATACTATCAAGGTACCTCCATGGCATGTCCTCACGCCTCAGGTGTTGCAGCTCTTATTGTATCTCATTTCGGTGGTCCCGGATTTACCAGTGAAGATCTAAAGACTCGTTTGCTGGCTTCTATACTACCGGTGGATATAGACAAGATAAATCCGGGAGCAGCAGGACGTTTGGGGTCAGGCTATGTCGATGCTTATGCAGCTTTGACTCTTAAAAATGATCAAAAAGCTCCGGAATCTCCTAAGTTCAACAGCAGTAAGATCAATGCAAATGTTGATTTCACAGAGCTTACACTATTTTGGAATGTACCCAAAGATGAAGATGATGGGACAGCGGACAAGTATGCCGTTTACATGTCTACGACCCCTCTTAACGCAAACAATTACAAAAAAGAAGGCGAACTTATAAGCAATCCTCTCGTCGGAGGCAAAGGCTTGTCTGTTAATGACGAAGTTTCTTTCGTGGTAAAGAAGTTGACTCCTGATAAAGAGTATCATTTTGCTCTTGTAGCAATAGACCGTTGGAATTTATTCTCGGCTCCATCCTTTATCTCCGTAAAGACAAAAAAGAACAATCCTCCGGTAATCTCCAACGTACCCGAAAATCCACTTGTTCTCTTGAATATCTTGGGAAAAGTCGAGTATGAATTCAATATTTCCGATCCGGATGGGCACAAGTGGCAATATACTTTGGAGGATAAGACCAACTGCGTAAGCGTAGCACGGATAGACAAAGGCTTGAAAGTTACTATCCGTCCGCTATCTTCTGCCGGTGAATACTCGTTCAATCTTAAACTTACAGACGAGCTTAAGAGTTCTTTCACATATACTATTCCATTCAGAATCGTTACCGTAACAGAGCCTGAATTTAAGAAAGCGTTCCCAACTCCAACAATAGGAGCTAAGGGAGAAGGAGCTTCTCTCAACCTTGCAGACTATGTTACTCCTCAAGAGTTCTTGACATTTACATACAAGGCTTCTTCATCCAACGGCTCGGTAGCTTCTGCCGACGTAGACGATAAGGGTAAGCTAACCATCAAAGGATACAAGCCCGGACGCACAACCATATCTGTGGAAGTAAGCAACGGACACATGTCATCCATGGCATCTTTCTCTGTTACCGTAGTTGAAGATCCTTCTCTCGATGTTTACTCTGTATGGCCTCTTCCAATGCAGAAGGAGTTGAATGTTTGGCTCAACCCGACACACAAGAAAGCTCACATCACTTTGATAAGTATTACCGGAGCAGTTGTTTTGGATAAGGAAGTACCTGCAGATCATACAGGTGTTGCCAAGATCAATACAAGCAAAGTAGCTCCGGGAACATATACCTTGAAAGTGAAGACAGGGGGCAAACCTTATGAAAGAGCTGTCCAAAAGAGGTAATTGTAGATCATAAATTTTCAACCGTATCAATAACTATAAAAAAGATATGAAGATAAAATATATCATTGGAGCAATGGCCTTGGCAGCAATGGGACTATTCTCTGCTCCAAAGGCGGCAGCTCAAAGCCTTCCGATATTAGAGACTCCCGTTGATGCACGTACTGCTGCGATGGGTGGTGTATCATTGGCGCATACAGACAGAAGCTATCTTTATGTAAACCCGGCTTCCATCTTCCAAACAGACAAGAAGTTCACAGTCTCTGCAAGCGGACTTATGTTCCCTAAGATGGCTATGGCAGAAGGCAGACTCTTGAACGGAATGGCCACTGCCGGATGGAGATTCCTCGACCGCCACGTTGTGTATGCAGGTTTCCGCTATCAGGGAGGTCTCACTCTTCCTTCTATAAAGGATCAGTTCGGTACACCGGGCAAGCCGCTTTCTCCATTCGATTGGAGTGCCGACTTAGGTTATGCCTTCCGTTTCAATGACAAGCTATCTGCTTTTGCTTCCGGATCATTCATCCAAAGCTACACAGGCAGAACAGCCATGACGGGAACATTCAGCCTTGGAGCCAATTACTTCATGGATCTCACCAATAGTGGTGCAAAATATTTGAACATCGCTGCTCGCGTGTCCGATCTTGGAGCACCTATCGCTTACTCTGCCAAGGACGTGTTTGCGGTACCTTCAAGAGCAGAGCTTACAGGAGACTTTGCGACAGCAGTTTCTGATACTCACGAGTTCAACTTCACTCTTGGCGGAAGATACTTCTTCTTGGCATCCGATCCGCTATACCAAGCAAACATCGGTGCGGACTACACGCTCTACAAGATGGTAAGCCTTCGCGCAGGTTATCAGTATGGCAGCCGGTCTACCAGCGCTTGGAGTGCAGGTATCGGAGTGAAGTTCTACAACGTCAAGCTCGACCTTGCCGGCATCAGAGGCTTAGGAGAATATGGCTCTCAAAAGATGATGCTGTCTCTATCGTTCGACTATTGATCGCTCGATACCTATAAAAGAAAAGACCTGTACACGCAGCGTGTGCAGGTCTTTTTTTATTCCCATTCCGGCAGATCCCGAAGCAGCATCGCCACGATAGTTCCTCTCCCCTGCACTATCCCGGCTCCCGAAAACGATAAATAAAACTGCATTCACAAAACAGCAGCTGCCAAAATCACCCTTTCGGGCATTGCCCCTGCACGGTCTAAAGGCAAACCCTGCCACACAAAAAAGATAACAAAACGGACAGATGAACAACCCCATCCAAGAGCCCCCTATCCTTCTTTGCCGGAAGAGAACAGCCACCGGACACCTACCCGAAAGCTGCGTAGAAAATCTTCTTCCACAACGTTTTCTGAAAAGCAGCGAATCTTTTCCCGGAAATCTTTAGTGCTTTCTCCAAAAAGATTAGGTACTTTCTCCAAAAAGATTAGGTACTTTCTCCGAAAAGATTAGGTACTTTTCACAGAAAGATTAGGTGCTTCCTCCAAAACCTTTAGTGCTTTTCTCCGAAACCTTTAGTGCTTTTTCCCGAAACCTTTAGTGCTTTCTTCCAAAACCTTTAGTGCTTTTCTCCGAAACCTTTAGTGCTTTTCCCCGAAACCTTTAGTGCTTTTCAAAGAAAGTCGCTAAATTGCATCCGGATCCGTACACTTCACAAGATGAAAAGAGACAAGACAAAAGAAACGAGCCTTAGCCGCCGCACATTGGGAACGGTGCTTGCTATGGTTCTGCCGGTAATGATGCTGCCGGTCTCCTGCAAAAACAGTAAAACATCCCTGAAAAACAGCATGACAGAAACATCCGAAACAGCAACAGACACCTCCACCACACTTCGGGCAGAGGCATTCGTGCAAGGAAGGATACACATATACGTATCCGAAGCCGCACTGCAAAACATCAAGATGAACGACTCCGGCGAGATCTCCATGAACAGTCTGCCTGCTCGTCTGACCTCCGTACTGAAAGAAATAAAAGCAACACGAGTGGAACGGCTATTCCCTCCGTCAGGGAAACATGAAGAGAGAAGCCGGCAAGAAGGGCTGCACAGGTGGTTCATCGTAACCTTCGACAAAGGCATCTCTCCCACCAAAGCTTGCGAGATGATGCTGTCTCTCCCGGAAGTGGAACAAGCAGAAGCCATACCGGAAGCTACGATGCAAATCTCTTGAAGAAGCTCTGTCGGGGGACGAAATCTTATCCCTTTTCCCGAAAGCATATCTAAAAACCGGATTATAGCTATTCGGAACTGTTTCTTAACCGCTTCAAAAGGAGGTCTAAACCTGTTCAGAGTCAGAGATCAGAGCTTGTTCTCTGCAAATCAAGAGTCGATTTGCACCATTCGCATCTCGATTCGCACGCCTCAAGCCCTGATTTGCACCTCCGAACCTGAATAATGGGAGATACGAACGTGTTTAGAGGAAAAAGCGAAGCCGTTCAGAGCATTTACCGGTTCACTCTTGAAAAGGAAAAGAGCTTCCATCCTGTTCCCGTAGACAAAAAAGAAAAGAGTAAAATATGCCGTCTACCATAAATGGAAAGCACTCTCATCGGGGATTAAACTTGGAATCCTCCCCTATTTTTCGTATCTTTATATTGTACACATACGAAAGAAAGATGAATATATTAAAGAAATTACTTGGAACCCTTTTGGTCATCGGACTGTTTGTCCTTGTGTTTACAATAGCAAAAGGAATTATCGTCATTTCCAGCGCACTTCTAAAATTTGCCCTAATGATCATTCTCGGCATCTTTGCCATCTCGATCCTGATAGGGCTTTGGCGTAGCGGCACTAAGAAAAACCAATAACAACAAAAAGCATTGATACTCCGGTATCGATGCTTTTTTATAACGAGGCATTTACCTGCCATTTACTTCCGGGCTGTTCTGCGTGCAAATCTGCAAAAGATCGCTCCCAATCGGGAACATTCAGTTTGGTTTTTGAGACCGTTTCGGCATTGAGTTTCCGGCTCGAAAAGGGTAGTTTGATAGTATCACTTCATCCGAAATAAGCAGCGGAGACACCAATAGAGTATTAAGAATCCTGTCGTTACGCATCAAGTCAAGGATGCTATTTAATCTAAAAATAAGGGGAGGAAAATGTTAATTCCCCTATTTTTTCTTGCAAGTTAAAACAAAAAGGTCTACATTGCATCAGGCATCGGATTAAGGTTGGTATTCAGACCTTCTCCAAAAAGTGTATAAAAACGATTGAATACGCTTTAGAGGCGTTTTCTTATTTAACCCAAAACTATTCACACACGATTATAAAGGGTGTGTGAGCGTGATTGAAATCTGATATACGTTTAACATAAAAACTGTCATATTATGCCTGATCGAAAGAGTAAAATGGATGAGCAATGCCATTTGTACGGCAAAATACGTAAAATCTGTGAACAGAAAGTCAATGAGCCGGAGTGGCGCGTTCCTCTTAGTTTTGATATTCTAAAAAAGTTGGTTCTGAACAAAAAGAGTGAAGAGAATTTGTCCAGAGCGGAGCTGTTGATAGCAAAAGGATATTTTGAAGGAGATGGCGAACAGACACCGAATTGTCCCCTAAGCGCATACTTTACTTTGGAGAATGTTCTCAAGACTCTGAAGTTTTTAGATCAAAAAGAAAATAAGCCGAGTTCCTCTCTTATTCCCATCAAGGGGATTAGCCGTGTGATGCAAGCAAAGTTGAGGGATAAGCTCAATGTGTATGATATTGCCACCCTTTTGGTTAGAGGTCGCTCTCATGAAAAGAGAGTTTCCATGGCATCGAGACTTGGAGTGGATCTCAAACTTGTTACCAGCTGGATAAAGCAGGCAGATCTATGGAGAGTGGAAGGTATGACGACAGACATGGCGTATCTTCTGGTCCAAGCGGGAGTACGTAATGTGGAAGATTTGGCGAAGGTAGATGCAGAAAAAGCCTACCCGATTCTCACCAATATCAATGCCTCTCAAGTAGATTTCTCCCTCGTGGAAAAAGAGGAGCTTGAGAAAATGATTGCCAATGCGGCAATGTTATTGAAATATTCTCCAAGTCTGGCTTCATTCTGTATATCAAAAAGGAAAGAGTTTGAAGAAGGTATAAAAGAGACTCCTCATAGCAACATATCCGGAAAGATTGCTTCTCTTCGTCCGGAAGTAACTGAGATATTACGCTCCCATAGAGCGAAGATAAATTCTTGGGAGAATATAAGCTCTCTTCTCATTGGAGTTCCCGCTCAGATAGAGGCAGATGGAGTGCCTCCGGTGTACTTGTTCAAGGATGATTTTTCTTCTGAAGATGATGCGAGTGCAGAGCTCGAATCTATATACGAGATTATAAATGAGGTGTTGGGTTTTCTGGACAATGTCGAATACACCTTGCCTTTACCTCGGACAGCAAGCGGTACCGTGTTTATAAAAAAGGCGGACGAACCGGATGAAAATAAGAGATGTCTGCCGGGGGTATTGGTCGAGATAGATGGTATTGTAAGTCCGGACCAAGATAAGACAGAAGTCAATAAAAAACCTCGATGCTATACAGACGGCAATGGTAGGTTTATAATATCAATGCCCGACCGGTATAGCCTCAAGGAGGCTATCACGATAACCATTTCCGATGGAAATAAAAAGCAGAAGTTTTTGACAACGGCATCGGATTTTATCGATTCTGTTCCGGAACAGCAGATACTCAAAGAGTTTCTTGCTGTCGATGCCATCGGAGACAGTGCAGACAGCTTATCCGAGAGGATCCGATTCCTGGAGAGAAAGAAGGCAAGCATCGAAGCAAAAATAAGTAATCCGGAAACAACCGATAGAGCCAAGCGGATATTGGAGGAAGCTCTGCAGAAGATAAACGAGACTTTAGAAGGCAAAGGAGAGACTAAAGGGCTGAAGAGTGAACGAGAGGAGTTGAGCCGGAAGTATAGTGAAAAGAAACAGGAGTTGTTGGGACGCTTTGGCACAAGCGACCTAAAGAACACTTTCGACCGGTTTATGGCATCTGCTTCCAAACTGAATGCTCAGCTGACTGCCACCTCCATAGGAGAAGAGCAGGTCAAGAGTGACGGATTCACTGTTATTCAAGAGATATTTGAAAACAGACGTATGGATATGCCTCGAGCGTTACCAAGCGTCAAGCTGATGGGTGAAGGTGGAAACGTTATAAAGCTACCTACGGACACAGCTCCGTCAAGGATATTTACTTATAGGATGCTACAGCGCCTGAAAGAGCCCGATATATTCCCCATACCTAAAGGTGCCGGCAAGAACGCGCGAGTAACACTGAACAGACCTGTAGATGTAGAGGCATTTAAGGAACAGATGTACAAGGATCCTCATAACTATCCACAAATGTCCACGCTCGGCATGGGTTATACACTCAATATGCATCAAGCATGGGTACCGGATGGATTTGCTCTTGGTACTCTTTTGTACTCTTTGATCCTTGCTCCGGGAGAGGAACAACGCATCATTGTACGAGAGAATAAACAGAGATACAGTATTACAGATGTAGCAGAGGGAGCGGATGCAACACGCTCACGCTATGCTCTTTCTCAAGAGGACGATACTTCCGCAATTTTTAATCAGGCGATTGACCAGATGTCCAGATCCAATTCTAATTACAGCTATAGTACTTGGACGAACAGCTTTGGTGGAGGCGGTGGTATCGCCGGAGGTTTTGCTCCTTATGTCAGTGCAACTTTAGGACTATCCGGAGGTTTCTCAAAAACGAAAGGTCGAAGCTCTCTCTCTTCAAGCCAATCTAACTTTTACAGAGAAGCATCAGCCGCAGCCAATAGTTTTCAACACAATATCAAGAGTGCCTCAGCAAGGTTGTCTCAGTCGAAGCGTATAAGTATCACTACCGCGACGAACGATGTCTCCGATTCTGTTGCAACCAAGATCGTGGCGAACCACAACCATTCTCATGCAATGACTATCCAATATTGGGAGGTTATGCGTCGCTACCGTTTGGAAACATGTATTGATAGCGTCGACTTGGTGCTATTTGTTCCTCTTAAATTGATCAGATTCCTGCCTTCAGGAGAAAGTTTGATTTATCCGGCAGGCAGTATCGAAAGTTTTAATAGCGCAGCTTTCGCGAGGCGTTATGCCACAGTATTGAAGTATGCAAACTCTCTGAAATACTACTTACCTTATAAGCATTGGGCAGGAGTAAACCTCATTCAGAAATATGCAGCCTTACCACAATGGACAATGGAAAAAACAGGTGGTCAACCATCTCACTTTTCATTCTCAATACAAGGTATATTCCTTTCATGTGATGATATTAAGGCTTATCTTGTTCTGAAGAATGGCAAGGGAACAGTCGCCGGAACGGTGAGTTATGAAAGAGTCCGGTTAGGAAGCGAATATGAAACAAGCAATGACCTGAAACGGGCGATAAGGGATATCAGAAATTCAAACACTTCTAATGGAAAATACCCAAAGAAAAGGGCGATACTTTCCTTTAATCTCCCCATTGGAGTTATTGATGAAGATATCTCACATGTAACTATCCGCTACTCTTGCGAACCTCTGCATTATACATTGTATAAGAATCCTAAAGCAAAGGCAGCTTCCGGCGTCTACGCAGATGAGGAATATAAGAGTATGATGGACAAATATTGGGACTCGATGAAGGATACCGACAATACTTCGGATGATCTTAGAAAAATTGAGTACTACAGAAATGTCTTGCCTGAGGCATACATATCTCCCAATGTGTGGATATCATCAAGAGAAATGAATAGTCTCGGCTATCCGGAAATTGAGCTGATCGACAAACCGGTGAAATTCCAACTTGTACTATCCAACTCATCATTAGAAGGAGATGTTTATGTGGGCGTTTCGACAAGTTCCCATACGTTGCGTCGTACTGAGTTTCAACAGATGGAAGCCTTACTGCAATATCTGGCATCGGAAACTCTACGTTACTCTCAAATAGTTTGGAGGGGTCTTTCTGATGACGAAAGAGCAATGATGTTGGAACAGTACACCATAAAGATGGACTTTGAAGAGGCTATCGTGAATGCGAATGTTCAAACGGAAGAAGAGGATATAAGAAATTCCAATAGAAACAATGTCAACATTCCACTGCTCAACTGTGTTAATGTTAAAAAGCTTCTTGGATTCTATGGCAACTGTATGCTATTGCCGTTTACATATCCTCAAAGCTTGGCAAAACTACTGGGCTGTACTGCCGCAGAAATGCAGGATGCAATATGCCGATACCATAGCAACAACTTCCGTGCACCAACAACTACAATATCTCTACCGACAAGTGGCATGATAGGTGAAGCGGTGTTAGGAGAAACAAATGTGAGCGAAAAGATTGACCTTACTCGTTTCTGGAACTGGCAAGACTCTCCAATTGATAAGATGGAGATTGATCATAAAGGTCTTAACTCTACAGATTGCTTGGCAGGTAAAACGACAAAGGGTATAACTCCTCTCAACTTACAAGAGGCATCCGCTGCAACTCCGGTTACGACAGCAGATCTACTAACTGCTTTGGTAAACAAAAAGCCTCCAATCTTTGACAATATAACCGGCTTAGACCAACTCAAGGAGATACTTAATGAGGGTACCAAGAGTGCATCTTCCGGTCGAGACAGGGCGATAGAATCTTCTGAAAAAATGGCAAAGGCTGCCTTACAATTTTTCTCCGCCAATAAGATAGATGACGAGGAAAAGAAGGAGGGAGATAACAATAAGAAGGAAACTCCGAAAAACGGAGGGACTGAAAAGAAATAAGAAGGAGCTATAAACAATTTGATTGTCTGTCTGTAAGTAATCAGGGAGAGTGAATTCTATAAGCAGTTGTCAAACCAAAATCTCAAAAAAGATTGATATGTCAGAAAATATAGATATACAAGCATTAGTGGCGAAGTTGTTGGAACACGAAGTTTCGCCGGAAGTATTGGAAATAAAAAAGATGATACTTCGCAGAATAGCTTCGGAAAGCGATATAAAACCTTCTCGCATTCCTGCACCTATGAATATTACCCAAGTTGGCGGGTATGTTAATCTGCTCATGCAGCTTAACGAGCAAGAGATGCTTCGGCAGACTCTGGCTTCTATACTCGGACTACCAATGCAGACGCCGAAAGAGTGAAACTTGCAAATACGGACGATAGTCTGCTATGGTTTATATCTCTTTTCAAACTTTGAGTTTGATCGTGGTATAGATTGTGGGAGGCTGTGGCGTATAGGAGGTCTTTGAATGATATGCAATGTGAACAGTAATTTGGTATACTTTCATCGGGTAGTTGCATCAATGCGGTTTCTGTAATTGATCGCTATCATGTCTATCCTTAAATAGAAGCACAAGGCTTGAAGCCGATCTGAAATTGATGAAAGTAGTACCTTATTGTAAACTTTTGAATCCGAACTTTGTAGTAATTGTATCAAAAGCAACAATTTGTTTTTGGTCAATGAGGCTTAGTAAAAGATAAGATTGTTTCTTTGGGGTATTATGAGTAGTCGAAAGTAGGAGAGGTGGAGATAGCCTTGGATCAGAGGCGAACGTTCGGGATTGATGAGATTACAACAGTTTGTAGTCTTGAGGGATGAGTTTATCTGTGTTCTATTTGTGATCTTGATCTACTATTAGAATTTTTCTAACAAGGGTTGAGAAGAAAATATTCAGACTACCAGTGGACGGAAGTAATAGTACGGTTGATACGAAAGAGACAAGTTGCTTCAGATAGCATTGATCAAAGGTAGTATCAGGGTGCCGTATGCGAGATTAGGAGTGGTTTGGAGAACTGCCTTTGGAAGTTCAAAAAACCACTCCTTCCTTTTTGGCATTAGGCCTCCTAAGTTGTGTGAGAATGTGCTAACAAGAGGGAGAATAAAGAAGTCCCGCCATACAGCTGTATGGCGGGACTTTCCGTGAAATAATATTTATGCTAAATAAAGTTAGTCTTCCGGCATAATCACCGGTCCTGCAAGAGTAGCGACTTTATGGGCTTCCAACTCCTCTTTAGAACCAACTATAAGTTTGTCGTACATACGGAAACCGGTACCGGCAGGTATCAAGTGTCCACAGATAACGTTCTCTTTGAGAGCCTCCAAATAGTCTACCTTGCCTTGGATTGCAGCATCATTGAGGACCTTAGGTGTCTCTTGGAATGATGCGGCAGACATAAAGCTATTGGTTTGAAGCGCAGCACGAGTAATTCCTTGCAATACTTGATTTGCCGTAGCAGGTTGAGCATCTCTTACTTGAACAAGTCGCAAGTCTCTTCGCTTCAATGAACTGTTCTCGTCTCTCAGTCTGCGAACGGTGATGATCTGCCCGGGACTGTAAATTTCCGAGTCTCCCGCATCTACCACAACCTTCTTGCCCCATATGCGATCATTCTCTTCCTGAACCTCTATACGGTCTACGAGTTGTTGTTCCAAGAATCGTGTGTCTCCCGGCTCAACGATCTCAACCTTACGCATCATTTGACGCACAATAACTTCAAAGTGCTTATCGTTGATCTTTACCCCTTGTTGGCGATAGACATGCTGGATACCATTAACAATGTAGTCCTGCACAGCATTTGGGCCTTGTATGGCAAGAATATCTGCAGGAGTTATCGCACCATCAGAGAGAGGTGTTCCTGCACGGACATACTCTTTCTCTTGAATAAGCAGTTGCTTTGACAATGGCACCTGATACTTTCTCTCTTCTCCAAGCTTGGAAGTAACAGTTACCTCCCGATGACCTCGACGAATCTTACCTAAAGATACTTCTCCATCAATTTCGGAAACAACCGCAGGATTATTCGGATTACGTGCTTCAAACAGCTCGGTTACACGAGGAAGACCTCCCGTGATGTCCCCTCCGGAGTTGCTTGTACGAGGAATCTTTACAAGGATATCTCCCAGATTTACTCGTTCACCTTCTTTCTTGCTAAAACGAGCACCTACCGGAAGGTTGTAAGTACGATCTATATTGCCATCCTTATCCAAAATACGGAATTCCGGTGAAAGATTCTTATCCTTAGATTCAATGATGACGTTGTCTGTGTGTCCGACCTCCACGTTAGAGTCATGCTCTACTTTGAAAGTAACATTCTCAACAATGCCATTGTATGCAAGTGTACCCGCAGCTTCGGATATAATAACGGTATTGAATGGATCAAACTCGTAAAGGACAGCATCCTTCTGTATCTTATCCCCAATGTTGAAGAACAAACGTGCTCCATAAGGGATATGGTTATTGACAAGAACCATTCGAGTATTTGGATCAATAAGACGCAATTCGGCAAGACGGCTCACCACTATTTTGGTAATACTTCCGTCTTCTTCTACGAAATCCACTGTACGAAGCTCATCAATCTCCAAAATACCATCATACTTGGCTTTGTAAGAGTTCTGTTGTGTAGCATTGGATGCAATACCTCCGGCGTGGAAAGTACGAAGTGTAAGCTGTGTACCCGGCTCACCAATGGATTGAGCCGCAATAACGCCGACAACCTCTCCGATCTGGACCATAGTACCAACGGCAAGATTTCGACCATAGCACTTTGCACAGACACCTTTCTTGGACTCACAAGTAAGAACAGAACGGATCTCTACACTCTTAATAGGAGAATCTTGTATCCGTTGTGCAGCATCTTCTGTAATCTCTTCTCCGGCATAAACGAGAGTCTCTCCCGTATTAGGATGGATTATATCATGAACTGAAACACGACCAAGAATACGTTCATAAAGAGAAGAAACAACAATATCGTTCTCTTTTATTTCCGAAATCTCCAAGCCACGAAGTGTTTCACAATCATCTTCTGTCACAATAACATCTTGGGAAACATCCACAAGACGACGAGTAAGGTAACCGGCATCGGCTGTCTTAAGAGCCGTATCGGAAAGACCTTTACGAGCACCGTGAGTAGAGATAAAATACTCAAGAACAGATAGCCCTTCCTTAAAGTTAGAAAGAATAGGGTTCTCCATAGTCGGGGCTGCATCCGCACCACTCTTCTGCGGTTTAGCCATAAGACCACGAATACCTGAAAGCTGATTGATCTGACTCTTAGAACCACGCGCTCCGGAGTCCATCATCATAAAGATCGGATTAAATCCTTCGTTATCCTGGCTGAGCTGTTTCATCAAGATATTGGACAGTCTTGTATTGATATGTGTCCAAGCATCTATGATCTGGTTGTATCTTTCGTTATTGGTGATAAAACCCATACTATAATTGGCAGTAATGGCATTTATCTCCTCATATCCCTCTTGAATAAGCTGCTCTTTCTCCTGTGGGATAAGAACATCTGAAAGGTTGAATGAAAGACCTGCCTTAAATGCCATATTATAACCGAGATCCTTTATGTGGTCAAGGAAGTGTGCCGTTGCTGCAACACCTCTCTTCTTTATGACATAACCAATAATATCTCGAAGAGCATTCTTTCCAAGAAGGGCATTGACATAGCCTATCTTTTCGGGGACACATTCGTTGAATAAAAGTCGTCCAACGGAAGTTTCAACCATGTGTGAAATTTCGTTGCCACTTTCATCCAAATCGTCTACCACGACTTTAATCGGTGCATGGATACCAACCTTTCCTTCGTTATAAGCAATGAAAGCTTCTTCCGGTCCATAAAATACAAGACCTGCACCCTTGCTGTTCTTACGGATCTTGGTGATGTAATAAAGTCCAAGTACCATATCTTGTGATGGTACGGTAATAGGCGCTCCATTTGCAGGGTTAAGGATATTGTGAGAAGCCAGCATAAGGATCTGTGCTTCCAAGATAGCCTCATTGGACAAAGGAAGGTGAACAGCCATCTGGTCCCCGTCAAAGTCGGCATTAAATGCCGTACAAGCAAGAGGGTGCAGCTGAATAGCTTTTCCTTCTATAAGCTTAGGTTGGAAGGCCTGAATACCGAGACGGTGAAGTGTAGGAGCACGGTTGAGAAGAACAGGGTGTCCTTTGATCACGTGTTCCAAAATATCCCAAACGACCGGCTCTTTACGATCCACAATCTTTTTAGCACTCTTAACGGTCTTAACAATGCCACGCTCTATCAACTTACGTATGATAAATGGCTTGTAAAGCTCTGCTGCCATGTATTTTGGCAAACCACACTCGTGCATCTTAAGCTCAGGACCAACCACAATAACGGAACGTGCAGAATAATCGACACGCTTACCAAGCAGGTTCTGACGGAAACGTCCTTGCTTTCCCTTTAGAGAGTCTGTTAGAGACTTCAATGGACGATTGCTTTCGCTCTTGACTGCGCTTGACTTACGAGAGTTATCAAAAAGGCTATCCACTGCTTCCTGAAGCATCCGCTTCTCATTACGAAGGATTACCTGAGGAGCTCTCTGCTCAAGAAGTCTTTTAAGACGATTGTTACGTATGATAACTCTACGATACAACTCGTTCAGGTCAGATGTTGCAAAGCGACCACCATCAAGAGGCACCAAAGGTCTCAATTCCGGTGGAATCACAGGAACAACCTTTAGAACCATCCATTCGGGACGATTTTGTCCTTGACTTGCTCTGAAACTTTCCACTACTTGAAGACGCTTCAAAGCATCTTTCTTTCGTTGCTGAGAAGAGTCCTTAGACGCTCTGTCTCTAAGTTCGTAAGAGAGTTTGTCAAGATCGACACGTGCAAGTAGGTCATAGATAGCTTCTGCTCCTATTTTTGCTATAAATTTATTGGGATCACTATCATCCAAATATTGGTTCTCTTTGGGCAGAGAAGCCAAAATTTCCAGGTATTCATCCTCTGTCAGCAGGTCATTAACCTCTACAGACTCTACAATACCCGGCTGAATAACAGCATATTTTTCGTAGTAAATTACAGACTCCAGCTTCTTGGCAGGAATGCCGAGAAGATATGATATCTTGTTAGGATTTGAACGGAAATACCAAATATGAACAACAGGGACTTCCAGAGAGATATGTCCCATACGCTCACGGCGAACCTTCTTTTCTGTAACCTCTACACCACAGCGATCACAAACAATTCCTTTGTAACGAATACGCTTGTACTTTCCGCAATGACACTCATAATCCTTAACAGGACCAAAGGTGCGCTCACAGAAAAGGCCATCTCGTTCCGGCTTATACGTTCTATAATTTATTGTTTCGGGTTTTAGGACCTCTCCACTTGAGTTTTCAAGAATCTCTTCCGGTGAGGCAATACCAATTGTTATCTTGGTAAAATTACTCCTTATCTTATTGTCTCTTTTAAAAGCCATGTGTAAATGCGTATGTGAAGTTCGATTCTTTTTAATCCAATGTAAAACTCAAGCCAAGACCTTTGAGTTCATGCAACAATACATTCAAAGATTCCGGGATACCCGGTGTAGGCATTGGAGTTCCTTTGACAATAGCTTCATAGGCTTTAGAACGGCCTACCACATCATCACTCTTTATGGTCAAGATTTCTTGCAAGATGTGTGCTGCGCCATAAGCTTCAAGAGCCCAAACCTCCATTTCTCCGAAACGCTGACCACCAAACTGAGCCTTACCTCCAAGAGGTTGTTGAGTTATCAAAGAGTATGGACCGATAGAACGTGCGTGCATCTTATCATCAACCATGTGTCCCAACTTCAAGAAGTAGGTTACTCCGACTGTTGCCGGCTGGTCAAAATATTCTCCGGTTCCTCCGTCTCTCAAGCGTGTTGCTCCATAACGAGGCAGAGAAGCTTTATCTGTCCAATAGTCCAAATCTTCTAACTTGGCGCCATCAAAGATAGGGGTGGCAAACTTAGTATCAAGAGTTTTTCCTGCCCAACCAAGCACTGCTTCAAAGATCTGTCCAAGGTTCATACGGGAAGGTACACCAAGCGGATTCAAACACAAATCAACAGCAGTACCATCATCCATAAACGGCATATCTTCATAACGAACAATCTTAGAAACAATACCCTTGTTACCGTGACGTCCTGCCATCTTATCTCCAACCTGAATCTTTCTCTTCTTCGCAATATACACCTTAGCTATTTGAACGATACCATTAGGTAGCTCGTCTCCAATAGTCAGATCATATTTGCGTCGGCGAAGTTCGGATTCCTGCTCCTTAACCTTACGTAAATAGTTCTGAACTAAAGCACGGATAAGGTCATTGGTATGCTCATCATTGGTCCAACCATTAAGTTGTACTTCGTCATACTGTATCTGAGAAAGAACGATAGGAGTAAATTTTGTTCCTTTAGATACGACCTCAGCACCGTGATAATTCATCACTCCGGCTGAAACCTTATCTTGAATAATCTTAATGAGCTTTTGTATTGCAACCTCCTTGAGGTCTTCACATACTCTCTCAAACTCCTTATCCATTTCTTTTAAGACATCACGTGTCGCCGCTTTATCCTTTCTCGTCATCATAGCACGAGAGAATAGACAGGTTTGGATAACGGTTCCGGAGAGAGATGGTGTAGCTTTAAGAGAAGCATCCTTAACGTCTCCGGCTTTATCCCCAAAGATTGCATGAAGAAGTTTTTCTTCCGGAGTTGGGTCCGATTCTCCCTTTGGAGTGATCTTTCCGACCAAAATATCTCCCGGTGTTACATGGGCTCCTATTCGGATAATGCCTCGTTCGTCAAGATCCTTTGTAGCATCTTCGGAAACATTCGGGATATCAGAAGTCAACTCTTCCAATCCTCGTTTTGTCTCACGCACTTCCAAGATATACTCATCAACATGAACAGATGTAAATATATCTTCACGAACAAGACGCTCATTCAATACAATAGCATCCTCATAGTTGTACCCCTTCCAAGGCATATATGCAACAAGCACATTGCGTCCCAAAGCAATTTCACCTTGTTGGGTAGAGTATCCTTCTGTGAGGATATCTCCTTTCTTAACCTTCTGTCCTTTTCGGCAGATAGGACGAAGGTCTATAGTTGTACTTTGGTTCGTTTTACGGAACTTCGGTAGCCTATATTCTGTAATAGGATCATCAAACGAAACAAAGGCTTCATCTTCTGTTCTATCATAGCGTATCTTTATTACGGTAGCATCTACATATTCGATAACACCATCACGCTCTGCAACAACTTGCGAACGAGAGTCTCTTACCAACTGGCTTTCGATACCCGTACCCACAATAGGAGCATCCGGCTGAATAAGAGGTACAGCCTGACGCATCATGTTAGAACCCATCAAAGCACGGTTAGCATCGTCATGTTCCAAGAAAGGAATAAGAGATGCAGCAATAGATGCAATCTGAGTGGGAGATACGTCCATAAGGTCAACTTTATCAGGAGATACAACGGGGAAGTCTGACGCATAACGAGACTTTACCATTGGATTGATAAACTTGCCATCTTCGTTCAGTGGAGCATTACCTTGAGCCACTGTCTTGTCCTCTTCTGCTTCTGCAGTAAAATACTCAATGCCCTCCGGAGAGAAATCTACCTTTCCGTTTACAACCTTTCTGTAAGGAGTGGAAATAAATCCAAGTTCATTGATTTTAGCATATACACACAGAGAAGAGATAAGACCAATGTTTGGCCCTTCCGGTGTCTCAATAGGACAGAGGCGACCATAGTGTGTGTAGTGAACGTCTCGAACCTCAAATCCGGCTCTATCACGGCTAAGACCTCCGGGACCTAAAGCAGACAATCTTCTCTTGTGAGTAATCTCGGCAAGAGGATTGGTTTGGTCCATAAACTGAGACAGTGCGTTTGTTCCGAAGAATGAGTTAACAACTGAAGAGATTGTCTTTGCGTTGATAAGGTCTATAGGAGTAAAGACTTCATTATCTCTCACGTTCATACGCTCTCTTACAGTGCGAGCCATTCTTGCAAGACCAACACCAAACTGGTTGTACAGCTGTTCTCCCACTGTACGGACACGACGATTAGACAAGTGGTCTATATCGTCTATTGTCTGTTTGTTATTCTTGAGTTCGACCAAGTATCGGATAATAGCAATAATATCCTCTTTGGTCAATATCTTGACATCCGGATCTATATCCAGATTGAGTTTCTTATTTATTCTGTAACGACCAACGTCTCCAAGGTCATACCTTTTTTCAGAGAAGAAAAGGTTGGTAATCACCTCACGAGCAGAAGCTTCGTCCACAGGATCTTGATTACGCAACTGCTTATAGATATGATCTATAGCTTCTTTCTCGGAGTTAGATTGGTCTTTTTGGAATGTATTGGAAATGATTGAGAAGTCCAATCCTCCTTCATCCTCCTTATGAAGAAGAATAGATGATACTCCGGAATCCAAAACATGTTGCATATTGTCCTCCGTCAACTCTTGTTCACGATCCAGAATGACCTCATATCTCTCCAGAGAAACGACTTCACCTGTTTCAGAATCAACAAAGTCCTCTAACCATGTCTTCAAAAGACGTGCTGCAACTTTTCTCCCAAGATATTTTTTGAGATTAGTCTTAGTAACCTTAACCTCTTCTGCCATTCCAAAAATGTCCAGAATAGCCTTATCCGTTTCAAAACCAATAGCTCTTAGTAGAGTGGTTACGGGTAATTTCTTTTTACGGTCAATGTATGCATACATCACGTTAGAAATATCCGTAGCAAACTCTATCCAGGATCCTTTGAAAGGAATAATCCTTGCCGAATAGAGTTTGGTGCGGTTGGCATGCATACTTTCACTGAAGAAAACACCCGGAGAGCGGTGCATCTGGGAAACGACAACACGTTCTGCTCCGTTTATTATGAATGTACCACTATTTGTCATATAGGGTATGGCACCCAAATAGACATCCTGAGTCACTGTATCAAAATCCTCATGATCCGGATCTGTACAGTAAAGTTTCATCTTAGCCTTGAGAGGAACATTATAAGTAAGACCACGTGTGATACACTCATCTATTGTGTATCTCGGAGGATCTATATAATAGTCCAAAAATTCAAGTACAAAGTTATTTCTGGTATCATGTATAGGGAAGTTTTCAGCAAACACCTTATACAAGCCCTCCTTTTTTCTCTTCTCCGGAGGAGTATCTAATTGCAAGAAGTCCTTAAACGACTTCAGCTGAACATCCAAGAAGTCCGGAAAAGGAAATGGATTTTTTATGGATGCAAAATTGACTCTTTGCGTACGATTTTGTTTGGACATATGAAGCAAATAAGGTAAAAAAGGAAATAAGACACGAAAAGGTTAAGAACCCACTTTGCAGTGGGATCTTAACCATATCCTGTTAAAAACAGGGCTTACAAGCGTAGATTATTTAATTTCTACTTCAGCACCTGCTTCTTCTAGAGCTTTCTTAAGAGCCTCAGCAGTAGCTTTATCTACACCTTCCTTAACAGTAGAAGGAGCTCCATCTACGATGTCTTTTGCTTCCTTAAGACCAAGGCCGCATTGTTCCTTAACAGCCTTAACCACTTGAAGCTTAGCTGCGCCTGCAGACTTAAGAACAATATCAAAAGATGTCTTTTCTTCTACAGCTTCAGCTGCACCAGCAGCAGGACCAGCAGCAACAGCAACAGCAGCTGCAGCAGGCTCAATGCCGTATTCTTCTTTAAGGATAGTAGCGAGTTCGCTAACTTCTTTAACCGTTAGGTTCACTAGTTGTTCAGCAATAGCTTTGATATCTGCCATTTCAGTATAATTTTTTAGTTGTATTTGACTTGATTATTATTTTTTTTGGAGAGTTTCAAGCACTCCATGAATAGTATTTCCTCCAGACTGAAGTGAAGAAAGAACGTTCTTGATAGGAGATTCAAGAAGAGCTACTACATCAGCGATAAGCTCTTCACGACTCTTAATTGTTTCAAGAGTAGAAAGCTGATTTGCGCCAATATAAATACCCTCTTGAGCATAAGCAGACTTCAATTGAGGTTTGCCTTCGCCCTTAGAGCCCTTAGTAAAATCCTTTATAAGCTTTGCAGGAGCGTTAGCATTCTCAGAGAACATCACAGCTGTGCTTCCCTTTAGAGTAGCGAACAAAGGAGCATAAAGCTCTTCATTCACTTCACTAAGAGCACGCATCAAAAGCTTGTTCTTAGCAACAACAAGCTTGATATTTCTCTTAAAACACTCTCTTCTGAGTTCGCTTGTTTTCTTTGCGTCCAGTGCTTCAACGTCTGTCAGATAAAAATGAGGATATGCCTCTATTGCCTCTTTCAGAGAGGCTACAACTGTTACTTTATCTTCCTTTCTCATAGTTCACAAATTTAAATTTCTTCCACAGATTTAGGATCTACTTTGATACCCAAACTCATGGTACTCGATAGAAAGATACTCTTAACATATGTTCCCTTAGCTGCAGCAGGTTTAAGCTTTTGGATGGTAGCAACAAACTCCTTAGCATTGTCACGGATCTTATCTTCAGAGAAAGATACCTTGCCAATAGATGTGTGAACAATACCGGCTTTATCCACCTTAAAGTCTATCTTACCTTGCTTAACCTCTTTTACAGCTTGAGCGATATCGTTGGTTACGGTACCACTCTTTGGGTTAGGCATAAGACCACGAGGTCCGAGAACACGACCCAACGCACCAATCTTACCCATAATAGCAGGCATAGTAATGATTACGTCAATGTCTGTCCAGCCACCTTTTATCTTTTCAATATATTCATCAAGCCCTACATAGTCGGCTCCAGCTTCTTTAGCTTCTGCCTCTTTGTCGGGTGTACACAGAGCCAAAACCCTAATTTCCTTACCTGTACCATGTGGTAGAGAAACTACACCTCTTACCATCTGGTTTGCTTTACGTGGGTCAACGCCAAGGCGAATATCAATGTCCACAGAAGCATCAAACTTGGTGGTTGTAATCTCTTTAACCAAAGCACATGCTTCCTTCAATGTGTACATTTTCCCGGGTTCGACCTTGCTCAAAGCCAACTTCTGATTCTTTGTAAGTTTACTCATTGTCTAATCGAATTTAATTATTTTCCGGGAATTCACCCTTAACTGAAATACCCATACTCCTTGCTGTTCCTGCTACCAATCTCATTGCAGATTCGATAGTAAAACAGTTTAGGTCCACCAACTTATCCGTAGCAATGGCTCTCACTTGTTCCCAAGTGATTTCTGCCACCTTCTTTCTATTAGGTTCTGCAGAGCCAGACTTAATCTTAGCTGCTTCAAGTAGTTGAATAGCCACAGGGGGAGTCTTAACAACGAAGTCAAAACTCTTATCTGCGTAATAGGTAATTACGACAGGAAGAATTTTACCTGCGCTGTCTTGGGTTCTGGCATTGAATTGCTTGCAAAACTCCATAATGTTAAGACCCTTTGCACCTAGTGCAGGACCCACAGGAGGTGAAGGGTTAGCTGCGCCACCCTTAATTTGCAACTTTAATTGTCCAGCAACTTCTTTTGCCATTTTTGAACATTTTTGTGTATTAAAAAATCGAATGAGAAAAAGTAGAAATCATCGGAATACCGTAACACGTACTCCTAAAAACTACTCTTTCACTACCTGTAAATAGCCTACCTCCATAGGAGTCGGATTACCAAAGACCTTAACCAAGATCTTCAGCTTCTGCTTCTCGGGATAGACTTCTATCACCTCACCATAGAAACCGGTAAAAGGATCAAAGGCCAACTTGACCTTATCTCCCACATAGAATTCCAGATCCATGTCGGCAATCCTTTCGGTAAGCTCATCGGCAATCCCAAGCATACGCTTAACTTCATCTTCACGCAAAGGGACAGGGTCCGGATGCGCTTCCAAGAAGCCCAGCACGTTAGGAGTTACTCGAAGTCTGTGCTGCACCTCGCCCACAAGCTCAGCCTGCACAAAGACATAGCCCGGAAAGTACGGTCTCTCTCTTGCGATCTTCTTACCTCCACGCACTATAAATGTCTTTTCCATAGGTATAAGCACGTTGTGTACATAGCGGCCGAGATCTGTATGCTTACACTCAGCTTCTATGTACTCCTTTACCTTTACCTCTTTGCCACTTACAGCGCGAAGGACATAATACTTAACGTCAGAATTCCCTTGCATTGCTCAGAATCTTCTTAACGCGTGATCAACTTGTATAGTTCGGAGATAATAGTTTCAAAGCTCTTATCTACTAAGAAAACAAAAACAGCAATAATGATGGAAGCAATAAGGACTATTACTGCACTGTTTGCCAATTCGGCTTTAGTAGGCCATGAAACCTTGTAGCGCAATTCTTCATATACCTCTTTGAGGTAATTTGCCATGCGCACAAATATATTCGGTTTTGCAACCGCATTAGTATTTGATTTTGCCATCGTAATCTTAAGATTTTTAGCACGGGTTGAGAGACTCGAACTCCCGACACCTGGTTTTGGAGACCAGTGCTCTACCAACTGAGCTAAACCCGTATAAAAAAGTGAGAGGTGCTATCATCTGTGTTTCACGGAGGGGAAGCACCTCTCACTGTTATTTTATGAGACCTTTAGGGAGAGTGGCAAAATTTTTACTCTCAAGGTCTGATCACTCGTATTAGTCGAGAAGTTCTGTAATCTGACCGGCACCTACTGTACGACCACCTTCACGGATTGCGAAGCGAAGACCTACGCTACATGCTACCGGATAGATAAGTTCGACAGTAATAGTTACGTTATCACCAGGCATTACCATTTCTGTTCCTTCAGGAAGAGTGATTTCACCTGTAACGTCAAGAGTACGGATGTAGAACTGAGGACGATACTTGTTGTGGAATGGAGTGTGGCGACCACCTTCTTCTTTCTTCAAGATATACACCTCAGCCTTAAATCTCTTGTGAGGAGTAACCTTTCCAGGGTGAGTGATAACCATACCACGCTTGATTTCGTTCTTATCGATACCACGAAGAAGAAGACCTACGTTATCACCGGCTTGACCTTCGTCAAGAATCTTGCGGAACATTTCCACACCTGTAACAACTGATTTCAAGCCAGCAGCACCAAGACCGATAATTTGAACTTCTTCACCTGTCTTAATGATACCTGTCTCAATACGACCGGTAGCAACAGTACCACGACCTGTGATAGAGAATACGTCTTCAACCGGCATCAAGAATGGTTTGTCGATATCACGTGGAGGAAGTGGAATCCAGTTATCTACTGCATCCATAAGCTCCATAACCTTATCTTCCCATTTTGCATCTCCATTAAGAGCACCAAGAGCAGAACCTTGGATAACAGGAGTGTTATCACCATCGAAGTCATAGAATGAAAGAAGTTCTCTCATTTCCATTTCCACAAGTTCAAGCATTTCTTGGTCATCAACAGAGTCGCACTTGTTCATAAACACAACAAGACGAGGAACGTTTACCTGACGTGCAAGAAGGATGTGCTCTCTTGTTTGAGGCATAGGACCATCTGTAGCAGCCACAACGATAATAGCACCGTCCATTTGAGCGGCACCGGTAACCATGTTCTTCACATAGTCGGCGTGACCAGGACAGTCAACGTGAGCATAGTGACGGTTAGCAGTTTCATACTCAACGTGAGAAGTATTGATAGTGATACCTCTTTCCTTTTCTTCTGGTGCGTTGTCGATAGAGTCGAAAGAACGCAATTCAGAAAGACCCTTCTTTGCCAATACTGTAGTAATAGCGGCAGTCAAAGTAGTCTTACCGTGGTCCACGTGACCGATAGTACCGATATTTACGTGGGGCTTACTCCTATTAAAATGTTCTTTTGCCATAATTTAAAATGTTATATATGGGTTAAATTTCTTACTTGTTTCTCAGAGCCGATGCCGGGATTTGAACCCGGGACCTCTTCCTTACCAAGGAAGTGCTCTACCCCTGAGCTACATAGGCGAAAAAAAAGAGAGCGGAAGACGGGGCTCAAACCCGCGACCCTTAGCTTGGAAGGCTAATGCTCTATCGACTGAGCTACTTCCGCATTCAGACCTATTATAGACCTGTAGATTTTATTTAAGTGGGCAGTGATGGATTCGAACCACCGAAGACGAACGTCAGCTGAGTTACAGTCAGCCCCATTTGGCCACTCTGGAAACTGCCCTTCCATGTTTTCTTTTTAAGGTGAGCCTCTTGTCGGATTCGAACCAACGACCCCGAGATTACAAATCACGTGCTCTGGCCAACTGAGCTAAAGAGGCTTATTCAAACACCCAAACAACCTCTGTCGTTCTTTCAAGTGCTTTCGGGTGCAAATTTAAGTACTATTTTTCGATTGTGCAAGTAGCGAGCAAATATTTTTTCATTTCCTACTTCCGAATGGCTTATAATACATCATCTTCCACCTCAAGATTGGATACGATGAACTCTTGACGGTCCGGTGTATTCTTCCCCATATAGAAGTCGAGCAGCTCCTTTATGCTATCCTCTTTCCTCATAACCACAGGATCGAGTCGGATATCCGCTCCGATAAAGTGCTTAAACTCCTCTGCCGTGATCTCTCCCAAGCCCTTAAATCTGGTGATAGAGGCATTAGACCCCAGCTTTACCACGGCTTCGTCCCGTTCTTTCTCGTCATAGCAGTAGATGGTCTGCTTTTCGCCCTTATCTCTCACCCGGAAAAGAGGTGTCTGTAATATATATACGTGTTTTTGGCGAACCAGATCGGGGAAAAACTGCAAGAAGAACGTTATGATGAGGAGACGGATATGCATACCGTCCACATCGGCATCGGTTGCCACGATGACCTTATTATATCTGAGGTTGTCTATACCATCTTCTATATTAAGAGCGGCTTGAAGGAGATTGAACTCCTCGTTCTCATACACCACTCGCTTGGAAAGTCCGTAGCAGTTGAGCGGTTTTCCCCGAAGAGAAAACACAGCCTGATACTCCGCATCCCGGCTTTGCGTGATAGAACCGCTTGCCGAAAGTCCCTCGGTGATAAAGATTGACGTATCGTCCGGACGGGGTGTTTTCGGGTTATTATAATGGTAGGTGCAGTCGCGGAGCTTTTTGTTGTGGATGGAAGACTTCTTTGCCCTCTCTTTTGCAAGCTTGGTAATGCCGGCAATGCTCTTACGCTCCTTTTCGCTCTCAAGTATCTTTTTGTAAAGGATGTCGCTTGTCTCGGAGTTTTTATGCAGATAGTTGTCCAGCTCCACCTTGAGAAAATCTCCGACGAATTTACCCAAAGAGATTCCGCCCTCCGCTATATCTCTGGAGCCCAACTTCGTTTTGGTCTGACTCTCAAAGAGTGGTTCCTGAATCCTGATGCTTATTGCCGCCACTATTCCGGAGCGTACATCGCCCACATCGAAGTTTTTACCATAATACTCTTTTATGGTTTTAGCCACATGCTCTTTGAATGCAGAGAGGTGCGTACCCCCGTGAATCGTATTCTGTCCATTCACAAAAGAGTAGTACTCTTCCCCATACTGCGAAGAGTGGGTCATGGCTATCTCTATATCTTTACCGCTGAGATGGATGATCGGATAGAGTGCTTCTCCCGTCATGGTATCTTCCAACAGATCCTGCAACCCTCTTTTCGAGCTGAATCTTTTGCCATTGAACGAGATGGTAAGCGAGGTGTGAAGATAGCAGTACATCTTCAGCATCTGCTCCACATAGTCTTTAATATAATGGTACTCCTTAAACAGCGTAGGGTCGGGATGGAACAACACTTTGGTGCCATCCTTCTCATCCTCGCAGTCGAAGAAGTCTGTTTCGGAGACGAATATCCCTTTTTCAAACACCACGCTCTTCCCTTTTCCTGAGCGGAACGATGAAAGCTCCATCCGATCACTGAGAGCATTCACGGCTTTAAGCCCTACTCCATTGAGTCCGACCACTTTTTTGAACACCTCATCGTCATACTTCGCTCCGGTGTTCATCTTTCCGGCGATGTCTCTCAGCGATCCTTGCGGCACGCCACGCCCGAAGTCTCTTACGACAACAAGCCCGTCCTCATCTATGGTAATCTCTATTCGGTTGCCATACCCCATGGAGTACTCGTCTATGGCGTTGTCTATCACCTCCTTGAGGAGGACATATATTCCGTCATCCGGACTCGTTCCATCTCCGAGCTTACCTATATACATTCCCGGACGCCTCCGGATATGCTCCATAGGGTCTAATGTAACAACTTTATCGTCGGTATAATTGTGATCTTGTAGGGTTTCTTTGCTCATGCCGGGAGTCTATCTCAATCTGTTTGAGGGTCAAAGATACAAAAAAGAAGTGGGAGCTAAATCACCATAAGAGGAAAGAAAAGAGAGCTTGCCCGATGCTGTAAAATCAAAATCCCGATTCACCCTTTTCATCCACCGCTCCACCCGAAGAGCCGGAAAGCATCCCTTCTCACCTCAAACCCTCCAAAACACTCCGGATAGGATTATGACAGAAGCCCTTAACAGACCTCGTTGAACAAAAAGACACTTCCTAAGCGAGAGCCGGGAAGTTTTAAGACATTTTCTCTTTCGGTTCACCGCCCCGTCCAGCCTCCGTTTTTATATATTTCATCCCGAAAAATGCTCATTTTTTTCGGTCTCTCTATTTTGATCAGAGGGGTTGTTTTCAGAGAGGTGCCGAATTTGTTAAATCAGACCGATTTATTAACACAAATTTCGACATCTATTGAGCAAAAACGGTAAACGAGCATATTTTGTCGGCTTAACGTGTTTAATTTTTCAATGAACACGTTTACCGATTTCATTTAATACGTTTACCGGATTCGATTAAAGTGTTCAGCCAAAACCATTAAAACACTAAACACCAACCACTTACATATTTTCGCCCTAAAAAGCACCTGAAAAGGCAAATTTCTTTATTAGGAAACATTTACAGGAATGGGTATTAAAATTCACACCAATTAACGCGAAAAAGCCCCATGAAACGGACTGAGAAAAAATTTTTTCCAAATTCGCGATTTTTCATATCTTCCTATCGGCAAGCCAGTTAGAGAGACTGGCACAAAAACAGACCACCTCCGTCCCCCTCCCCAAGAAGATTTCCTGAGCAATTTTTCGCACCTCATATTTATAAAAAAGCTCCCCGAAAAGGGAGCTTTTTTATACTCTGTATTTTTATTTTTCAGCCGGAAATTTATCCGCAGCCGTTTCTCTTTTTTATCTTTTATGGATGAGAGCCATGAACTCCTCACGTGTCTTTTGAGACTCGAAAGCTCCGGTAAAGTCGCTGGTCATGGTTATGGAGTTCTGCTTCTCCACTCCCCTCATCTGCATACACATGTGTTGGGCTTCGATGACCACCATCACGCCGAGCGGATTCAGCGTATTCTGTATGCACTCTTTAATTTGTGTCGTGAGACGTTCCTGTACTTGAAGCCTGCGAGCAAAGATATCCACCACACGAGGCAGCTTGCTCAGACCCGTGATATATCCGTTCGGGATGTATGCGATATGCGCCTTACCAAAGAAGGGCAACATATGATGCTCGCAGAGCGAATAGAAGTCGATGTCTTTCACAACAACCATCTGGCGATAGTCTTCCCTGAACATTGCACTCTTCAACACCGCTGCCGGATCCTGACGCATCCCTTGCGTCAAAAATGCCATTGCTCTCGCAACTCTCAAAGGGGTCTTTTGCAACCCCTCTCTATCGGGATCTTCTCCCAAGTGTATCAGTACTTCCTTATAGTGTGGCATCAGTATGTCTATGTCCACACCATGTTCTACTCCTTTTTTTTCAGAACTCATAGATTATAGATCAGTTAAAAACGGTAGACCGCATCCCGGACTACGTACATATCTCTTGCAAATGCAGGAAAATCTTTTTTCAGCTTCACCATGGCGTCTCTTGCCTCTGCTTGCGTCAGGAAGTTACCTACACGCAGCTTCCAAGATGGGGCTTGAAACTGCAAGTAAGTGGCAAGCTCCGGATGAGCTTCCTGTATCACCTTTTCTCTGTATGCCGCTGTGCTTCTCCCCTTAGTACCGTTACCGTTATAGATTTGCACTCTATACCCGACCACTTTCTGCTCTGAGGTAACCGCCCCGACAGCCATAATCTCTTCCGAATACACCTTGCTGTCCAAAGAGAGCCCCGTTCCGACAAGAGCCTTGATGGCAGGAGACTGGCGGATAGTTACTACTCCCCTTCCCATCTCAATCCTTGCCAAAACCTCGAAAATATCCTTTTGAGGCATCGGCGCATCGGTTTGAGCACTCAACGCAGTGCCGGAAGCAAAAAGCAGAAAGAGCAGCAAGAAGAGAGACTGCACACTCCTTATGGATATATTTGATCTCATTGTTTGCTTCAGATTAGTTTGTTATCCGGCTCAAAGATACACTTTTATTCTAAAACGATACCCTTCAAACGTGCCCGGAGAGCAAGATAGAGCCTCCGAAGAGTGCCCAAAACCGGCTCCGGAAATCGCCATTGGAGAATGAGCGGAAAGAGTATGCGGGGAAATACGAGGCTCTATCCCCCGCCTCATCGTGCCCTCTACAAGAGTGCCGGATAACGGGTATTCTACGAAAAATAGCTATCTTCGTTACTTATAATACCATATTGAGAATATATAAAAAGAGCATTCCGAAATCATGATAAAACGAATACTTACAGGCATAATCCTGCTACTGGGAGCTTCCCTATCTCTTCATGCGCAAACAGATGTACAAAAGCTGAAAGAGAGAGACAGAAAAACACAGTTGGAGATGAGCAGATCGAAGGAGATCTTCTCGGCTCTGCTCAACAATCTCTCCATCCTCTATGTGGATACCATAGATATGAAGAGCATCTTCTCGGAGGGGATGAACAGCATGCTGGCAGGGTTAGACCCCTACACGAACTACCTGGAGCAGTCCGAAACAGAAGATTTCAAGTTTATGGCAACAGGTGAGTATGGCGGAATAGGTGCATTCATCCAGCAGCGCGACTCCGTTGTCTACGTCTCCAATCCGATGCCCAACACTCCGGCTGAACGCGCCGGACTGAAAGTGGGAGACATGTTCGTGAAGATAGATACCCTTTCCGTCATACCGAGCACCAATGCCAGAGTGAGCAATCTGCTCAAAGGTCCGGTCGGGACATCGGTAAAAGTAACCATCCGAAGGCTGGGAGAAGATAAGGAGAGAGAGGTTACGCTTGTGAGAGAAAAAGTGATAGTGGATCAGGTAGTTCATCGTGGCATATACGGCGATGGTGTCGGCTACATCCGTCTATCCTCTTTCACGGATAAAAGTGCGCAGAATGTGATGGATGCGTTCACCCAACTCCGAGACACCAAGAAGATGAAAAGCCTCATCTTAGACCTTCGGGGCAATACCGGAGGCGTCATGGGAGGAGCGATAGAGATATTGAGCATGTTCGTTCCGGAGAAAACATTGGTGGTCGAAACCAAAGGACGTCAGGTGGGAACGTCTCAAAAATATTACACTTCCGGTAAGGTTTTGGACACGAAAATACCTATCGCTGTCCTTATCAACGGCAACAGTGCTTCCTCTTCAGAGATCGTAGCCGGAGCAATGCAGGATCTGGACAGAGCAGTACTTATCGGAAGTAAAAGTTTTGGCAAAGGATTGGTGCAGACCACACGCCCTCTCCCCTACAAAGGGCTGTTGAAGGTAACCACTGCACGCTACCACATCCCGAGTGGAAGGTGCATACAGCAGATAGACTACTCTCATAAGCAACCGGACGGATCGGTTGCCGCTGTTCCGGACAGCCTTACAACACTGTTCAAGACAACGAACGGAAGAGAGGTGAGAGACGGTGGAGGCATTCGTCCGGACATAGAAATCAAAGACGAAATACTGCCCGGCATAGTGATCTACATGCTGAGAGACGGCTCTCTGTTCGAGTATGCCGGCAGGTTGTTCCTGAAAAACCCGAAAGTGCAGTCCATTAAAGAGATCAAAATAACGGATGAGGAGTTTGAAGGGCTGGTAAACTTCTTGGAAGAAAAGAAGTTCAGATACGGCGAGCAAAGCCGGAAAGTGGTATCCGCATTGGAAAGATTGATAGAGTTTGAAGGCTATTCGGAGTCGAGCAAAGAGGCTTTCGAGGCTCTCAAGAAGCAGGTGGAACCCAATCTTAAAAGAGACATTGTGCCGCACAAAAAGTTGATCTCCGCCTATCTCAAAGAGTTTCTGGCTGCCTATTACTTCGGCATGGAGGCGCAATATGCGGTAAACATGGAAACAGACCCTACGGTTACAAAAGCGATAGAGATACTGAGCAACCCGAAAGAGTACAACAAAATCCTTTTCCCAAAGAAATAAAAGAGAGACCGGTATGAGTTCACGCAAAGAGCGAGAGGAGAGAGTGGGGATATGTTACTCCACAAATCCCGACTTCAAATACGAAACACTGCAGATAGAAAAGCCCGACACTCTGCCCTTGCACCGCCAACGCCTGCGTGTGTATAAGGATGCCCGGCAGAGAAAAGGCAAGATCGTTACCGTCGTAGAGGGGTTTGTCGGAAAAGAGGAAGACCTCAAAGAGCTTGGCAAGATATTAAAAGTGAAATGCGGAGTGGGTGGTTCGGTAAAGGATGACCTTATCATTATTCAAGGAGATCGGGTCGCCCAGATAGAAACACTCCTTGCCGACATGAAGAAAGAAGATGCAGAAAGACAGTAACCACACTCCTCTGACCATCTATACTGCCTCTGCCGGAAGCGGTAAAACATTCCGGCTAACGTTGGAGTATATCAAGCTGATCCTGAAAGAGAGCTCCCCGAAGGCGTTCAAGCATATCCTTGCCGTTACTTTTACAACCAAAGCAACGGGGGAAATGAAAGATCGAATACTGAGAGAGCTACACACTCTTACCCATACACCGGAAGAGTCGCCCCTCATGGAGGCTCTGCAAGAGGAGCTAAGCCTTTCGCCCGAACTCATACAGCAGAGAGCCAAGTCTTCATTAGAGGCTATCCTCGACGGCTATGGCGATTTCAGGGTACAGACAATAGACTCCTTTTTTCAAGAGATTGTCCGATCTTTCGCCATAGAGATAGATGTGATGAACAACTATGAGGTGGAAATGGATACCGATGTGGTTCAGAAAAAAGCCATGGACAGCCTTTTCGGCTCTCTCGACACGGAAGAGAATAAAGTTGTTTTGGATTGGATCGGAAGCATGCTCAAGGAGTCTCTGCAAAAGGATCAGATAGTCTCCATACCGAAAAAGCTATCTGATTTGGCTCCTTTGCTGTTCGTGGAAGAGTTTGCAGAGATTTTTGCCGATCAGAGGATGAGCTTCTCTCCTGAAAAGATCAAGGAAGCGAAGAAAGAATTGACAGCCATAGCCAAAGAGAGGATAGAGCAATACGTGGATCCTCTTACACATGTTGTCGAGATATTGGATAGCGCAGGCATCAGAAGAGATGAAGTAACAGTCGCTCTAAAAAACGAGCTCGTGAGGGTCGTGGACAGGCTGGGAAAACTTGGGACAAAGTTTTGGGACGAGGAGTATGGCAAGATGAATCCGAAGTCCAGATCCACATTCATGAAACTTTGGGAGGATGAGACAAGCAACCTTGCTGCATCTAAGGTGAGAAAAGAACGCAAGGAGGAGATCAATGCGCTCCATGAAGACATCGCTCCTCTGCTGGAAAAGACAGTGGAGCTGTACGATGAGGTAGAGAAAGATGTGGTTACGGCAATCGTATTGCAGAGTAATCTGGACACACTGCCCATACTGGTAAAGCTATATGCGTACATCGAAAAATACAGGCAAGAGAACAACTGTCTTATCATATCCGATATTTCCCAACTTCTTCACAGAATCATATCCGGAGCCAAAGTACCTTTTGTTTACGAAAAAGTGGGATCGAGAATCAAGCACTACATGATAGATGAGTTTCAAGACACCTCTAAAGTGCAGTGGCTGAACTTTAAGCCTCTTCTCATGGAAAGCCTCGCGTATGACAATGAAAATCTTCTCGTGGGAGATCTGAAGCAGAGTATATACCGATTCAGAGGCTCTGAAAGCTCTCTTCTTGCCACAAAAGTACCCGGCGATCCGGATCTGAAAAGAGTAACAAACAGCAAAAGGCTGGAGATCAACTGGAGAAGTCTTCCCAATGTTGTAGATTTCAACAACAATTTTTTCAGTAATGCCGTAGATTTTTCGATCTTCGGAACGGAAGAGGGAGGACTTTATGAAAGCAGCGCAAACTCTATCTCTCACAAAGTCTATACAGAAGAAGAGGTCTCCCAACAGACCGCTCCGAAATGGGATAAAGAGTGTCATGATACCGAAAAGCCGGGTTATATTACTCACCTGTTCCTGAAAGAAAAAGAACAATCGAAAAAACAGCCGGAAGAACAAACGGAAAAACAACCGCAGATAACCGAAGAAGATTTATTGGAGGTGTACTTAATAGATCTTTTTGAGAGAGGATACAAACCGGGAGATATTGCCATCCTTGTGAGAGACAACAGCGAGGCAGCAAGAGTAGCCCTGCTGTTGGGCTACCTGAAAGAGACCTACAAGGATAATCCTAAGTTCCGGTTCGACTTCTTCTCCAATGAAGCTCTTACCGCAGATGCCTCTCCAATAGTCCTTCTTCTGATTGCCTATATCAAACACCTCGCATTTCCAAGTTCGGACAGCTATAAGCAGGAGTTCTTTCTGCATCTCGACCGTCTTTGGATCATCTCTTCATCACAGATCGAAAAAGATGAGCTATATCGCCAAATGATGGACATGGCTGCCTACGGACGCTCTATTTTTGAGACCATAACACTGGCAGTAGAGCTGCTTAAACCGATAGATAAAAGAGAGGAGATCTATCTGAACACTTTTCTTGACATTCTGTTTCAATACACCAAAGAGCAAGTCTCAACCTACCGATTGTTCTACGAATGGTGGGAGGAACAGGGATATAAGACAAAAATACCGATGCCGGAGAGCATAGCAAACTCTACAATCAAGGTGGGAACCATCCATAGTGCAAAAGGTTTGGAGTATCCGGTCGTCATTCTTCCGTTCGTATCTTGGAAGATGGCAAGGAAACAGAATAAAATTTTCGTATCCTCTCAATCTCTTCCAAGTGAGTTTGCCGCTCTTCCTCTCTATATAGTGCCACTACAGAACAAATGTGCGCACACACACTTCCGAGAGTTGTACAATAAAAAGATGCTTGAACTCTATGAAGATGAGCTTAATCTGCTGTACGTTGCCTATACTCGTGCAGAGAAAGAGCTACATGTACTCTCGAAGATTGTAAAGAAAGAAGACAGCAAAGGAAAAGAAGAGCCGGCACCGTTTTCTATCTCAAGTGTGGTATTCAACACCATAGAGAAACTGCAAGATAAAGGTATTCTAAAACAGCAAGAGTGTCCATTGATAGAGTGCGATGAAGAAGGACAAAGCAGTACAACTATGTTCTTCTCTTATGGATCTCCATACATCGTTTCCGACAATGCAAATGAAGTGGAAGAGGAGAGCGATACCATAGAGTTGGAGAAGCTTTCTACTACTCCCCGATTTGGGGACTTAAACATAAAAGCTCCCGACTATGCGATCTATTTGGAACAGGAAACCGAAAGAGCAAAAGGGGTGAGAATGCACTTTACACTCTCTGCCTTGAAGAGCATATCAGAACTTGATGACCTTTTGAAAGAAGCTCAAGAAAAAAGAAGCCTTACGGAGCAAGAGTCCGAACAGCTTCGCTCTCTGATAGAAAAGCGGAACAATGATCCTGTTTCTTCGGATTGGTTCTCAGATGATGCGGAGGTGTTGAACGAACGAGCGATATTGCTCCACGAGACAACGCAAAGACCAGACAGAGTAGTCCTTCATCCGGATGGCAGAATCACGATCATAGACTATAAGTTTGGAGAGCAGGTCAGCAAAAAACACGTAAAGCAGGTTGAGTACTACTGCTCCCTCTATCGGTCTATCGTATTTAAGAAGATAACCGGCTATGTCTGGTATGTTTTGTTGGACGAAATCGTCCCTGTAACAGAGTAAATCAGTTTTTGCAAGCACCCGAAAATTGGGTTATATTTGTAGGATAAAGCGAGATATCAACACGTAGGAATAACACTTATGACCTTTCATAAAAGATATAAATTAGAACAGCTTTCGGAAGTGGCAAAAGAGCTTATAGATTCTTTTCCCGAAGCCCGCGTTTTTGCTTTCTATGCTAACATGGGTGTGGGAAAGACGACTCTCATCAAATCTATCTGCTCACTCTTGGGAGTGGAAGAGACCACCGCAAGCCCGACCTTTGCAATTGTCAATGAATATAAGGGTGGTGTCGGATTTGAATCGGTTTACCACTTCGACTGCTACCGGTTAGAAACCAGCAATGATGCTTTCAACGTAGGGGCAGAAGATTATCTGGAGAGTGGCAGATACTGTTTTATAGAATGGCCCGAAGTGTTAGAGCCATTTATGCCAGATGGTACCATAAAAGTGGAGATAGAATCCTCTGCCGATGGTACTCGTGTAATGCGTGCATTTCCTTTTTTCAGTTAGTGTCCGATGTCCCCACTCTCTTTCGTCCGTCTGGCTCTTGCGATCATGTTTATCCTGCCCGGTATATTAGCCCTTTCGGTTAGCATACTGGGGAGTAAGTGGTTTTTCAACAGCCACGGCACGAAATATGCGAGACAAAACTTGGGAAAGAGCGGAGCAAGACTACTTTATGCCACCCTCGGAGTCCTTCTTTTAGGATGCGGTTTATGGGGTTGGATTCATGCAGAAGATATGCTCTGATACCGACAATACCATTTAAGATACGACAACCAGATAGTTAATAGTTCAGTTGATGGAACAGATAGACTACAATCTAACCAAACAATATTACGACAATCTTATCCTCCTGCTTGAGCAAAACAGATTAGGAGCTGTCTGTAAGGAGATGGAGTCCATAGAGGAACATTATGGCTACAACAAGTGGACAAGTACATACAGATCTGCTCTCCAGGTTCTTTCTCCCATGAAGCAGTATCTCCATACAGGTGTGGCGGATCCCGAAAGAGTGAACATCCTTGAAGATCTGCGCCGTAAGCTGGCTGAACAGGTCGATCGTTTCTACTACTTTGCAACAAGATCCTCGAACCATAGCTTTGATCATCCCATAATGAAGCTGGCATCAGAGTGGGGAGGAGATGTGGAGAACATTGAGTCTGTTCTTAATGATCTTTCCATAAATGACTCCACAAGTAGAGAAGAGGTTTGGAAATCTCGTAACCGGATATTCCGCTTTCTATCTTGCTCACCACCTCTTACGTCCGGTCTCTATGATGTTATCGTAAACTGCCCTGTTCTATCCGGAAGCGAAAGAGATCAGACTCAAATAATTACTGCCGGACTTATTGTTAGCAGCCTGTTCTTGGGGCTTAATGCTTTTTTCTGCCCGCTCAAGTTTCGTTTGATAAAAGATTTGACACAAGACCCTCACACCAAAGTTGCAGGATGGGCTACGGCTGCGTTGTTCCTTTTAACGGCTCATCACTCTAAAAGAATATCCTTACTGGGCAAGGAGCAGCTCGCTCTCGTCATAGGAGAAGAGGAAGAGTTCCAAACAGAAGAGTGGCAAAACAGGCTTATGGAGTTTCTTCTTGCTTACTATCCTACCTTTACGACTCAAGAAGATCACGAACGATATAAGAGTGAAATATCTTCCCGCCTTGAAGATATGGCTCGTAAGATGAATATCTTCGGCGGTGTCGGAAATACGGAAGAGTTTTTAGAGCGCATAAAGGAGTCGGGTGAGGATGCTGAGCTAATGCAAGCAACGAACGAACTGCAAACATCATTCGCCAAAACAAAAGATATACACTATCACACCACAACAGAACTCCGCCGATTTCCATTCTTTTACGAGCCTGTAAACTGGCTGATGCCTTTTGACCTTACCCATTTTAGACTGGCAAGCGAAGAGATGACTTATTTTCTCAAGCTGCTTCCTTTCATTTCTCCCGGCGGGAGACTCTGCTCCGGCGACTTGTATGCTTATGCTTGTATGGGGAATTGGTCTCAGATAGCAAAGATGTCTGAAATTCCTTCAGAAGCTCTATCTTCTATCAAACCGATAGAGGCAGAAGATCTTCTCGAAGGTTCTATTGGTGAGGGTATTAGAGACTTTGTTTATACGACTTACCGATTTTTCCATCTGGAAAGAAGTTACAACTTCACCTCCCACGTATTCTTTCACAAAGCGTTCATTATAGACACTTCCCCCTCACAAAATATCCCTCTTACTGCGGAACAGAATCGCACTTTGTCCTCTCTCCTGTTGGAGTCAGGATATAAGTCGTACTCTCTCATGGTTCTGAAACGTTCGTTGATCTCGGCATCCGACTTTCGTTTAGCCGCTCTGTTGGCTGAGAAAATATCGGAGGAGAGTTTGTTCGGATCAGATGCCGTTTCAAGCAAAGATGTGGAAGAGTATCTTCTGGAAGCTCACCGCTTGGATCCTCTTCATGTAGGTACTCTACTTAAATTGGGTGATCTAATGAGTTTGACTCCTAAGACCTATAACGAAGCGCTTCAATACTTGGATGAAGCTGAGCGGGTAGTAGATTCAAACATTCCGGCTTTGTCCAAACTTGCTCAACTTTATGCCAAGACCGGAGACAACGCAAAGGCTCTTGACATATACTATAAGGCTTATGTTCTGACAGAAAGCCCGAACTACTCCATTCTTCGCAGGCTGGCGTTACAACTATACAAAATGGAACGCTATAAGGATGCCATTGAAAAATGGGAGCTGATACCTGAAAGTGAAATGAAGAAGTCGGACTATATATATAAAGGACACGCTCTTATCTACTTGAATCAAGTTCCCGAAGCGATGGAATCTTACAAAAAATGGAGAGGATATGACGATAACGAAAGTATCCTTCAGTGGCAGCAATACTACATAGAGCCTATAAACAACATTTTTACGGAGACCGAATGGGGACTGCTTTACGACTCTTTTGATTTTCAATAAGCCTTTATCATGAATAGATCTGTCTATAAATCCATCCTACTGCTTCTCTCTCTTATCGCCGTAAGTGCTTGCTCCGGACATTCTAAAGAGAGACATTCCGGAGTGGAAGTAAAAGTGATACGCACGACTCCGGAAAAGGATTCCCTTTGGGCATATACCTTCTCCTCCACCAACACGGCTCTTCGCAGCCATGAATACGGGACATCCTTTATCTTGTCCGATACACTCGGAGTAGATACCGTGCTCATTCATGTCCTTTATACTTCAGAGGGGGAGCTGATCATGCCGATCTTGCCGGAGAACAGCAAGGATAAAATTTTAATAGACCTCGACAAGCAATCCATCAAAACAGGAAAAAAGAGTCCGAATAAGGACTTTGCCTCCTACGCTCAAGCTCTGTCATTTCCGCTTGCAGACGTGGATAGCGTCATGATGAAAAAGTTTATTTCACTTGTACAAGAGGATCCGAACAGCATTGCAGCCCTTACCTACAACGATTTTCTTAAGGAACTTTCGGGCAGTTCTCTCGTTGCAGACACACTTTTGGGTGGTCCGTCCGAATCCGGATACCTCTATATTGCCGACAGACTATTTCCTCTTCGTACAGACATGTCCTACCGAAAAGATCTGAGCTTCACTTTTTTTGCGGACAACATGCTATATACTTTTACCAAAGATCCCGGTAAAGAGAAGAAAAAAAAGATTTCCGATCGCTGGGGTAAACATCCCTATTTTGTGGTTACAGCAATGCAAAACTGGAGTACAGACAGCATCGGCAGGGCAAATGAAAAGAGTTGGATCTCTCTTGCAGACAGTCTTCAGGTTCCTGTAATTGCTCTCTTCACCAACTCTGATACCATACCCAAAGACCTGCTAAAGAAAAGACGACACAAGCTTGCCTATATCCCCATAGCGGATAGCATAGCCTTGGCAACACGTATAGCCGAGCAGCTCCACATTTACGAGGAGCCTTATTATATGCTATTCGATTCCACTTATGTGGCACGCTATCAAGAGAAGGAGGCAAAGATATTTGAACAGAAATTAAGAGAGATAATCCTCAAAAAGTAACCACCTCAATGGATCTACCTAAATCTAAGCTTGTAAAAACCTTTGCTGCTACCGTTTGCGGAATACATGCCACAACAATAAGCGTGGAAGTAGAAGCCGAACGAGGGAGTTCCTTTACGCTTGTCGGATTACCCGACACTGCCGTAAAAGAAAGCTATCGACGAGTGGTTTGTGCCATAAAACAGAGTGGGTTCGATTACAAAATAGGATTGCGTTATCTGGTCAATCTCTCTCCTGCGGATATCAGAAAAGAAGGTACACTGTTCGACTTACCGATAGCCATTGCCATACTTGCCTGCACGGGTCAGATACCTGAAGATGCTCCAGGAAAGTTTATGATCATGGGCGAACTATCTCTCGATGGTTCTCTCCAACCCGTAAAAGGTATTTTACCTATGGCTCTTCATGCTCATGGAGAAGGTTTTTCCGGCATCATTGTACCCAAGCAGAATGCCCTCGAAGCCGCTGTCGTATCCGGTCTTAATGTCTATGGAGCAGAAACACTCTCTGATGTAGTAACCCTTCTACGCAATAAAGAAGAGGGATTATCTCCTGTTTCTCTCTGTATAGAGGATCAGTTTGCCAACGTCTACACTCATATCGGTTCGGACTTTGCCGATGTCAAAGGGCAGGAGAATGTCAAGCGAGCAATGGAAGTGGCTGCAGCGGGAGGGCACAACATTATCCTCATAGGTCCTCCGGGCAGTGGAAAATCCATGATAGCGAAACGTCTGCCCGGTATTTTACCGCCTTTCACTCTCAATGAAGCATTGGAGACAACCTCCATACACTCTGTGGCAGGCACATTACCGCATGGCATCTCTCTACTGAAGCATCGTCCTTTTAGAGCGCCACACCATACACTCTCCTCCACTGCCATGGTCGGAGGGGGCGCCAATCCTCTTCCGGGCGAGGTAAGTTTGGCGCATAACGGAGTACTCTTTCTGGATGAACTTCCGGAGTACTCTCGTAACGTGTTGGAAGTGCTCCGCCAACCTTTGGAAGATCGTGAGGTTTCCATTTCTCGCACAAAAGCATCTGCCCGCTACCCGTCATCATTCATGCTTGTCGCAAGTATGAATCCCTGCCCTTGCGGTTACTATAATCATCCCGATGTCCGTTGCCAATGCCCTCCGGGAGCGGTGTCCAAGTACCTGAACAAAGTGTCTGGTCCTCTGCTGGACAGAATAGATATACAGATAGAAATAGCTCCTGTCCCGTTTGAAGCCCTCTCCAAACGAGAAAGTGGAGAGAGTAGCGAAGACGTCAGAGCACGTGTACTAAAGGCACGAAAGATACAACAGGACAGATTTGAAGGCTGTTCGGGTATATACACCAATGCACAGATGACACCCGAACTGCTTCAGAAATATGCAAGACTGGACGAACAGTGCACCGCCATACTGAAACGTGCCATGGACAGATTCTCTCTTTCGGCAAGGGCTTACGATCGCATACTCAAAGTAGCAAGGACAATAGCCGATCTGGATGGCTCCGAGTCGATCACGACCAAGCATATCGGAGAAGCTGTAAACTATCGCAATTTGGACCGTTCCAATTGGGGGAATTAGAGCTATGAACCCATAATAAACTATATAACCCACTAAATTTATGCTAAATCGCTTCTATAATCAATTTTACTCGGTTATATTTGTATCAAATGGTTTTCACAATCCAACCAACAGCCGGCTGCTGAAGGGCTGTCGTGCTTAAAGTGTTCCACGACACCGAAGCATTATCATATAATAGTGCAAGACATTAGAACCTATGAAAGTATCTCATATTTTTCTTATCGCTCTGTTTTTATCCTCTCTCTTTATAGCGGGAGGATGTGCCAAGTCTGCCTATAATGTTGCAACCAATTGCGACAAAAATCAAGTGGGTAACTACGTCATCAAATGGGAAGTTACACCGGCAATGCCCGGCAAAGTCAATATATATGTATCGGACAGACCGGAGTTTTTCCCGAATAGTCCTGCGATGGTGATGCCTATCGGAGAGAACACCGCAACGTTTGTAACAACGGACAACTTCAGTCAAAAATACTTCCTGTTGGAATTTGAAGGAAAGATCAGCACGGTTGCAGCAATGAGACACCTGCCTATGGGAGCCACCCCGAACTTTAGAGACGCAGGAGGATACATTTCCGAAGAGGGATTCAATATGAGATGGGGAAGGCTTTTCCGCTCCGGCAGATTACGCTCTCTATCTTCCACAGACTCTCTCTTTCTAAAGAGGTTGGGCGTCAGAAGTATTCTCTCTTTAGACGAAGATGTTCCATCTTACAGCAAACGCCCAAGACTTTTACCGACAGGGATACAGACCTTAAGCCTTAAGGCAGATAAGCCGGTCAACTATTCGGAGTTTCTCTCCGAAGTGTATAAGGGAAATGCAGTAACGGAAGAGATTAGAAACTTCAAGATGAATGCGTCCAGAAATTTTGCTTTTGAGAGTCGCAAACAGTTTACCAAAGCGTTTCAGTTTCTTCTTAATGAGTCCAATTACCCGATTCTGATAACGGACAATCTCGGAAAAGATCGTGTTGCATTCTTCTTTCTCATCGTACACTCCGCAATAGGTATTCCCGCAAATGCTGTGATAGAAGACTGTCTGCTGAGCAACCAAATGCTGGACATTCGGACCCTCGTACCCAACATCAACACACTGGATCCGCAGATACAGGAAAATCTGATGTACTACTATGTTACAACGGATGAGAATATAGTGGCAATCTATCAAGAGATCATCAGCCGATACAGCTCCATAGACGAATACTTGAAAGAGATGTACGGACTGTCGTTTGAAGACAGAATGAAGCTGAGAAAGCTTCTTCTCGAATAAGCGATCCTCTCTTAGAACAACCAATAATCAAAAATAAAATGAGAACAACCCGACTTCTCGGAGGAAAGCTTTGTGCTCTACTCTGCCTCTTTTTACTTGGCGCAGCCACCCTTAACGCACAGACATCACTCCTTTGGCCTATCAAAAATAAAGCCGCAGGGATTGATATTCTTTTTAAGCCACAGGATAAAATAGGTGAAGAACTCAATACCGAGCATATCTTCATCTCCACAACCGAAAGCACGGAGGTATTGGCTCCGGCGGATGGTATAGTTATCTCTGCCGGGGTATCTTACAATATATCTCTCTCTTACGTTTTATTTTTCACCTATGATGGCGATTTCGATAAGGCCATAGAGAAGAATAAGAAAGCTATCGAGGAAAAGTATGGATCCTCCCGGTATCTGACCGGAACGGTAACCATAAAACTTGCCAACGGAGATAAGATTAACCTTTCAGGCATAAAGCTCAAAAAACTATTTCGCACGGGAGAGAAGATCCGTCGTGGAGAGGTATTGGGAACAGCCCACTACTCCTACAAAAAGATCGCGACAAGCTCCGTCGGTTTATCTATATCTTCCTCAAAAGGCACACCAAGCGATCCGATGGCTCCTTTCGGGCTCAAGTCCACCTTCAGAGCTTCCACAATCGTGAAGCCTAAGGCTGTTCTGACCAAGGCAGAAGCAGAAGCAGACTACCGCAGACTTGCCGATGCCATAAAGGAGATATACCCATCTCTGACGGACTTGATGAGTATCGAAGAGTACGATACCTTTGTCTCATCCGAGATTGCCCGCCTGCCCGAAAAGATCAGCCGCAAAGAGTTTGGCAGGAGAATCGCTGCTTTCAACCGGAAGATACACGACTCTCATCTGTTCATAAGCACTCACACCCATACGAAAGTAGATCTCCCCATGCTTCCTGAAATATTCTATGGAAAGCTCGAAGGGAAAGTGATGGCAATAATGGCTACGGCAAAATATCGTTCATATATAGGCAAAGAGATTGTCAAAATCAATGGTCAGGCTATCGACAGCTTAGAACTTTATATCTCTCCGAGCCATCTTGTTTACGACGGACAGGTCGCTTCATATCTCGATAGAGTTTTGGCTCTAAACTATCCGGTTCTCCACCCTCAAGCCAACAAGAACAGCAAAAAGCCCGGTACTACTCTCACTTTTGCAGATGGGAAAGAGGTTACCGTTCCAATGTTCAAGCAGGGCAACAGCATCCCTTACGGCAGAGAGGCGGCAGGCTTCTTTAATATCTGGGGAGCCAACAGACACAAAACACAGTTCAAGTTGGAAGAGCTGAATGATACTACTGCCTACATAGGTCTTTCCACATTCGAGCTGAGCGAAGTAGAGACAGACGAAATCGTTGCCTTTATCCGTAAAATGAGAGATAAAGAGAAGCCCTGCATCATCTTCGACCTTCGCAACAATCCCGGAGGATCAATAGAGGTGTTATATGCCATTACAAGAGAAGTGATAAGGGACGACACTCCGCCAAGAAAGTCTTACAGTATGGTCAATGCGCACTTGTTCAAGACTCCTACCATGAACCTCATCCCGTCCGACAGCCTTTTCACCGGCTACCATCCCATTCCCGGCAAAAAAGGTTTATACCTTATGCCGAAAGAAGATCCGAATCCGTCGGACTCCACAAGAAGTATCTACAAGGGTCGTCTCTATGTTCTGACCGATGCAAAATCGGCTTCCGCTTCCACCGAGTTTGCGGGTAGAGTAAAATATAACAGGAGAGGCACCGTCATCGGACGAGAAACGGCTACCACCTATCACTGCTTCACGGCTGTGAAGTTTGCCAACATCGAGCTGGATCACAGTAAATTCACCTGCACGATACCGATGGTACGTTGTGTCTTTGACGAGACCGTGAATGATCGTTTCCCTAAAGGACGAGGAGTGATTCCGGATATAGAGATCCCCATTTCTCTTGCCGAAATGCACAGCCAAGACGACTATCTTCTTCGCCGGACATTGGAACAGATCCGAAAAGATCTGTGATCTCTTTACAACAATAGCAGCGGGTACGGCAGAGGGTCGCTCTGTCGTACCCGCTTTTTCTGTTTATCGGCTCTCTGCTCCGTATCTCTCCGCGGCAAGATGCCTTATGATTCTTTTTCCGAAGCGGTTCACAAACTACTGTAAACAGATTAAGAAGTTTGTATGAACCTTTTCACAGCTTCAAATCAAGGCTTGTTTTTTGGTTTTCAAGGCTTGGTTTGCAGATATCAAATCGTGATTTGCACACACCAAGCCTCGACTGCTACTTTTATATCTGTTTAGCGCAAGATATAAAGCCGTATAGAAGATGTTTTCTATCTGTTCAGAGAAAAAGTTTAAGTGTTACTTCCGCAACAGGATCAGATTTCTGCTCCGTAGGATTATGGAAGATGTGGTTGTAAGATGTTTTCAGGGAAACGGAGAAGCTGTTTTTCCGGCGGTAACCTGCAATCAAAGCACCGCTCAAACCCTTGCCATAAAGCATCGGAGTATAGTAGTGAAGAGGAGAGTTACTCTCCACACTTCTCACTGCCTGTAACCATGTGGGGGTATCATAATACTGGAGCGAGGCACGATAGTACCACTCCTCTCCGATGTTCCCCATCAGTTTGGCGGCAAGACTCCATCCATACTTCTTGTTTCCGGTATAAGAGCCGAAAAAGTAGGAAGAAAGATGATGCCCTTTTCCTATCTCCCGGTTCTCTCTGAATCTGAAAGAGAGCTTGCTCCCCGTATCTCTTTTGGCAAACTTCAAAGAAAGCATCGTCTCCGTTTCGGCAACGGCTTTCTCCATTCGCAGGATCACTTCCGAGCCTGCTTGCGATGGTCTCCGCTCCTCGTGCCTGATAGAGCGGTAAAAGTCAGTACTCAGACTTCCTCTCCACCCGCGGAAAAGCTCTCCGTTCCAAGCGATACGTATGCCCTGTTCATTCTTTTGGGAAGAGAAGTGTCCGTATGTGGAGGTGTGCAGCATCGCAAATCGCTCTCCCAAGTGACGGGCTACAAGAGAGAACATACCCCAATAGTCGTTTCTGTAAGTAAGTACCGCAACAGCCGCTTCACTGCCGTAAGCTCCCCGATGAGGCAGTACAACCTCCGCGAGAGCAGAGGCATTTGCCCCTCTCCATGCCATATCTATGGCGAAGCGAGTGGGGGATAACTCTTGCAGATAAGCAGCCGGAGGGTAGAGACGTCTGTTGTCGGAAAGCCCTGTAAATCTGTTGTTGAGAGCCTGAAAACCGGCATGGAAAAGTGGCGAAGGAGCAAACTTGAAATAACCTCCCAAGGTGAGCAAATGCACTTGGTCGGAAGAGAGACGCTGCTTACCATCTTTGTAGATGGTTCTGATGCGATCTTCTCCTGACCATAACGATACCTGCAAAGGTGTGTAGCCGAGATAAGGCGTAAAAGAGAATGGTGCGGAGGTGAGAGTGAGAGCCAATCCTCGCAGATAGTTCCACTCTTGGAATGAGTTGTGTGGCGATATTTCGGATTGGCGAGGCAGGGCAAGACGATACCCTGTCTCCTGTTTGGCATAAAAAGAGATACCCATGCCGTTCATCACACCAAGTGCAGTGTGCAGCCGGTAATCGCCTAAAATGAAGCGGCGAACGGGAGAAGAGGATGTCGGATGAGCGTTATAAGAGAGAAATATATTGTGATGCGTCCAGAGCCCTTGCTTGAAAGGAAGCCATTTTTCTCCGGCATCTCGTTCGGCATTCCAGCTCATCATCCACGCCTTTCCTCTATGGAGCGAAAGACGTTGCCGATGAGCATATCGGGGAATGGAGAGAGACTCAAAAAGTTCTACCCGAATACTCTGTTCCACCGGAGCAGTAAGCGTTTCAGTGGAAAAGAACGGCTCTAAAAGAGAGATATATTCGACCCTTGCTCCAGGTACATTTTTGAGATCGTAAATAGAGACAAAAGCACCATGCCGACTGCGATACTGCAAAAAGTTGCGTATAAAAAAGTCGTCAAAAAAGGGGATTCGGGCAAGCTCCTCGGAGGTAGCCGTGTTGAGATTAAGAGGAGTAGAGCGGAGCGTTTCAAGGTGTTGCACAAAGAGTTCGATCTCCTCATCGGTGTAGCTATACTCTCTGAGTCTTTCCAAAAGAAGCTCTCCCGCAACGGAAGATTGCCCATAGGTGGTGGCAAAGTATCCTAAGAGCAGCAGGAGAAACAGTATCGGTCTCACCCCGAAAAACCGTTTAGTGCGCTTCAAGCCAGTTTTTGCCCACACCTATATCCACCGTCAAAGGGATGGTTATCTCCGGATAGACCTGCTCCATCTCCTCTCGGACAATCTGCTTCACCCTGTCCAGCTCATCCTTAAAAACCGAAAAGTTCAGTTCGTCATGCACTTGAAGCATCATGGTGCTACGTATCCGCTCTCTCCGGAAACGCTCTGCAATCCGCACCATTGCAAGCTTAATGATGTCCGCTGCCGAGCCTTGTATGGGAGCGTTTATGGCATTACGCTCGGCAAAACCTCTCACAACGGAGTTGCCGGAATGGATATCCTTGAGGTATCTCCGTCTTCCCATGATGGTCTCGACATAGCCTTTCTCTGCGGCATTCTCTATGGACTTGTCCATGTATGCCTTTACCTGCGGGAAAGATGCGAAGTAACCGTCTATAATCTCTTTGGCTTCTTTGGGAGGGATACCGAGACGCTCGCTGAGACCAAAAGGAGTAATGCCGTATATGATACCGAAGTTTGCCGTTTTTGCCTTGCGTCTCATGTCGCTTGTAACCTCTTCCGTTGTGGTGTGGAACACTTTGGCAGCGGTAGCCGTATGGATATCCATACCATTCTTGAAAGCCTCTATCATGGCAGGATCCTGACTCAGATGCGCCATGAGACGCAACTCGATCTGCGAATAATCCGCAGAAAGGAATACAGAATCCGTATAGTTGGCAATGAATGCCCGGCGAATCTCTTTGCCATCATCGTCTCTGACGGGAATGTTTTGCAGGTTGGGATTGGTGCTGGAGAGCCTTCCCGTTGCCGTAACGGTCTGATTGAAGCTGGTGTGTATGCGCCCTGTCTTCGGGTTTATAAGCTCCGGCAACGCATCCACATAAGTGGAAAGAAGTTTTCTTATACCGCGATATTGCAAGATTTGTTCTATAATCGGATGCTTGCTCTTTAGCTTCTGCAAGGTCTCTTCACGCGTTTCATAGGCTCCGGTCTTCGTTTTTTTCGGTTTTTCCACCAAGCGAAGATGTTCAAAAAGAATGGCTCCCACCTCTTTGGGAGAGTTGATATTGAACGGAAGACCTGCCAGTTCGTGAATGCTTTTCTCTATATCGTACAGACGCTCTTCGAGACCTTTCTTTGCCTTGGACAGGGTCTCGGTAGAGATGGTAACCCCTTCCGCTTCCATATCGACCAGCACCATCGTGAGAGGCATCTCCAGATCGTAAAAGAGTTTTTTCAGTGCGGCATCTGCTTCTATCTTCTTTCGCAAGACATGATAAAGTCTTAACGCTACATCCGCATCTTCTGCAGCGTATTGCACCACCTTATCTACTTCTACATCCCTCATGGATAGCTGCTTTTTTCCTCGCTCTCCAATGAGTTCGGTTATAGGTTGGGGCTTATAGTTGAGATAGACGGATGAAAGATAATCCATACCATGACTCAGCTCCGGATCTATAAGATAGTGAGCGACCATGGTATCAAACTGTCTGCCGTGAGAGGTAATACCGTAACGACGAAGGATTCCGAGATCAAACTTTATGTTCTGCCCTATTTTAAGGATTTCAGGATCTTCAAACAGCGGACGGAATACTGCCAACTCTTTTTCTGCCTCCTCTTGATCTTCAGGCAGGGGCAGATAGTAGCCTTCTCCCTCTTTGCAGGCAAAAGATGCGCCTACAATCCCTGCGGATTGCGAGTCCAGTCCGTCCGTTTCGGTATCAAACGCAAAAAGTCCTGCCTTTCGGATCTCCTCCACAAGGGCTTTGCACTCCTCTTCGGAAGTGAGTCGGAGATACTTTCCTTTCATTCCGGGAGCAGCCGGATCTTCCGAAGGAGCCGGCTCTTCGGCTCTGTCGAAAAGGCTTCGCATCATCGGCATTCCGGATGAAGCAATATCTCCTCCGGATTCGGCAGGAGAAAGGGTGTCCATGAAACTTCTGAACTCCAGCTCCGAGAAGATTTCTCGCAAAGTCTCGACATCTTTCTCTTTTACCAGACACTCTTCCGCCACAACGTCTATGGGTACATTTTTATCTATGGTAACCAATGTTTTGGAAAGAGCAACCATATCTTTCCCGGCCTCCAACTTCTTCTTCAATGCTCCCTTTATCTCATCGAGATGTTCGTATATCTGCTCTATGCCTTCGGGATATTCGGCTAAAAGCTTTGCGGCAGACTTCTCTCCCACTCCGGCACAACCCGGAATGTTATCGCTGCTATCCCCCATAAGTGCCAGATAGTCTATCATTCGAGATGGTTCCGAAAAGCCATACTTCTCCTTGACATCGTTTGGAGAAAGTATCTCGAACCCTCCTCCCTGAATCGGTCTCATCAGATGAGAATAGTCCGTAACAAGCTGGGCATAGTCTTTATCGGGAGACACCAGAAAGACTCTATCCGGACGTGTTCCTTTCTCATGCTCCATGCGGTGTGCGATGGTACCAACAATGTCATCCGCTTCATAGCCCGGTTTTTCGTAGATCTTTACTCCGTAGGCTTGGACAATCTTTTTGATGTATGGGATGGCAAAGCGTATCGCTTCCGGCGATGCCTCACGGGTTGCTTTGTATTCCGGATAAATCTTGTGTCGGAACGTATCTTCCGAAGTGTCAAAAGCCACTGCTATGTAAGAAGCATCGGGGCGATTGAGAATTTCTCGAAAGCTAAGCAGGAAGCCGTAAATGGCTGACGTGTTCTGCTGCTTGCTGTTGATACGGGGTCTGGATATGAATGCGAAGTATGCCCTATATATAAGAGCATACGCATCCAAGAGATATAGATTTTGTTTTGACATATTCATCGGATAACGGAATACTAAAAATCAAGAGTAAAGAGAGAGATTTTTCATGAAGCCATTTATTCTATTTTTGCTGCTTCATCGCCTTTCTCTTCTCCACTTTTGCCACATATTTTGCTTTTTTCTTCTCTCCTTTCGGTGTGTCGGGGAATTGGAAGTTGAACTGTTCCGGAATATCTTGTCCGAGATCCGCCACCTTTCCTTCCTTGGATATGATCACCGAGTCGTACAACTCGTGTGAAGTGGTATACGAAGCATAGAAAAGCGAATCTTTGCCCACTCTGATGGTTTGATACAGAGGTATTCCGGAAGCTATCTTATCGTGTATCTCATCAAAGCCGTTACGATAAACTTTTTGAGAACAGACACTTATGACATAGACCGGAGTTGTAAGATCTCCTCCTTTCTTCTTGTTGATGATTCGAGAGTAAGCGTGGTCATGAGCTTGCAAAACGAGATCCGCTCCGTCGGTTTTATCTTCCAATATGGAGCGGAAACCATAACGCATGAACGGATTGAGACGTCCCTCTCTCACGCTGTATATGGCATGGTGAAACATCACAATGGCAAAACGATCTCCACGAGACACCAAAACCTCTTTGAGCCAACGGCGAGAAGAGAAAAACTGACTGTTCAACTCTATCCCCTGACTGTCTATACCTATAAATCTGAAGTTGGGATAGTCTATATAGTAGCTGCGTCCGATACTTCTATCCGGTCCGTTTTGAGGGAAATTGAACGCATAGGGCCAACGAGCATCTATCGCTTTGAAGATCCCTTTGTTGTATTCATGATTTCCGGGAACGGCGACCATCGGTTTATTGGAAGCAAAATCCGAGACAGAGTTGTACCAAATATCCCAATATTTTTGATGTCCGCGCTCTATGGCATCCCCACCAAAGCACCAGAGCGAAACAGTTGGTACTTTCTTGGAAATAGAGTCGAAAATCTCTTTTGCCCAGCCTTCATGTTTTTCCTGAATATCACCGATGTAGATGAGTGTATCCTCTAAAGCATCTATCGAGCGTATCTCAAAGCTATCTCTGAAAACATCTCCGCTGCCGGCTATCTCGTAGAGATACTTTCCTGTATCAAGGTCTTTCCATGACACGCTATACATTGCGGTAGAGCCTCCACGGGTATCCACCACACGAGAGACCGGCTTTTCCGTCCGGAACGGAAGAGTATCGGTGGGGATGCGATAGAGTAAAACCTCGAATTCTTTCGGGTTCCCCTCTCCATCTACAGCCGTTATCCAAGAGATGGTACGCTCTTCCACACCATCTTCTCCCGGTGTCAGCGTAACACGTTGGATCTTTTCGGAGAGTGTGAAAGGCTCTTCGGGAGGAGAGACAAACCACGCACGCCAACGAGACTTAGCCCAAATACCAAGTCCTAAAATAATGACAAGAAGAATGATGTAACGTACCTTTCTTGCACGAGGAGAGCGTTGTTTACTCCTTTTCACTCTGTTTCTTTTCATATTTATATCGTTTATCAAAGATGATCCACCAGTTTTTTCAATATGTTTCCTCCCTTTGTTTCATCTCGCCACAGGCTTTTATCGTAGCAGAGCTTCCATATTTCGATGGTACTCAATACGAAGATGATGCAGAGAGGTATCAGTAGCAATCTGTCGTACAAAAGCAGATACGGCAAAGCAAATCTCAGGATGTAGGAGAGCATGAACAGTATGAAGAGAAAGACCTTGATACCGCTTCGATGTGCGGAGAAAAGCGTCCAGACCATAACTCCGACAGCAGGCATAATGAGAGACGATACCGTATTTCCCGTATTGAAAAGCGACAAAAACATCAGGATGGAGCCGAGAAAAAGCTCCGGCATACGGGAATACGCCCTCATGTGGCGAGTCTTGAGAATCGGCAACAAGAGCATGTGCATTGCGGTGATAAAAAAGAAACGATCCCGATAGCTCTCTCCAAAAAACGGTTGTACGAGTTCACGTTGCAGCCCCAACCACGAAAGGTTCAAGGTATCATCCTGAAGATTGATCTTGTTTTTCTGCTCCCAAAGAGCATACCATTCTGTATAGGTCTCTGTCATACCCTGAATACCTCCGCAGATGATCAGCTGGGAAATAAGGAAAAGAGCGCCACACAGGAGCGTGTACAGCAGAAAACTCTTTTTCCGGGAAGAGAAAAAGAAATAGACCAGACCGGATAATCCGATCAGATTGACTCCACCACTCAACCAGATGAATAGAGGTGCAATGCCATCTTTCCCTCTTTTCACACCGGTGTAAACCAAAAGAAGAGAAGCCACCGTCAGGATATTGATATCGCTTCTCAAGTATGCCGCAGGCAGAAAGATAGCAGCAGTACCAAAGATAAGCAGCCTCCGTTTCGGTTCAAACGGAAGCATCACGATGGCTATCAGCAGTAAAACAGCAGAAAGCAAAGGCAACCACTCCCCAAACAGAGCATGGAGCTGATGGTAGAGAGGTGCATAATATGGTGTTTGATCAAAGCCCATTGCAGAGAAGAATAACATCAGTACTATAAAGAATTGAGATACCCGGCTCTTATAAGCTCCTCTCGCTGATCCTTCAACCAGTTATAGCTTATCGTGAGTTTCTCTAAATCTCGTCCTTCCGGTGCGTACTCGCGGTTTTGGTGTACCCCTTTAGTGTCTATGCAAGACGGCAATGCCATAAAAACATTCGGGAACAGAGGGTGTTCGCTAAGTCGTGAAGCAGGAATCGTGAAAGGTTTCTGCCCTTCCAACGTTGCCTTGAACATCTCCAACATAAGCAGGGCAGGACTTTCAAAAGCCATATATCCACGATGACGGATAATGAATCGTCCTCCTCGAACAACAATATCTTCCACACTCTCAAAGTCTTCATACGAAAAACCCTTACCCTCTCCGACAAGCTGAGACAAAGGTATACCGTGCACACGGCTACCCTCGAAAGCCACCACCATTTTATCGTCATGGCTTCCCAGTGTATAGACTTCTCCGGTCTCTTCAAGCGGAATATGCAACGCTCTGCTCAGATGTTTCCGATAGCGAGTGGTATCCAATGCCGAGAGCGAACACACTTTTTCGGGAGCAAGACCGGTCTGCTGTTGCAGAACCAAACCCATGGCATCTGCCGGATTGGAGACACAGACCAACAGCTTTGCGCTTTGGATATACGGAGCAAAAGCAGTGGCAAGCCGGGCTGTAAGCTCTCCATTGGAGAGAAGAAGCTCTTCACGTGTTGTCTCTTTCCGAAAAGGAACACTCACCGTATATGCCACAAATGCAACCGGAGGCAGAGTTGTCAGCTGTTCCGGTTCTGTTATGATATCTACCTGAATAGGATAGACGCCACATTCGTAAAGCTCTTCCCGCATTCCCAACAGCTTTTTCTCATCCCGTCCGAAGAGAATCAGGTGAGAAGAAAAACGCATTGCCACCGACATAAAAGCCAGTGCACTTCCGATGTGTCCGGTAGCTCCGATGATCAGGAAAGGGGCAGAGGTAAGGAATCTGTTCATTTACTCTTTTGTCTTTTCTTATACACACAAAGATACGTTTTTTGTAGAAGCAGAAAAGCAGAAGAAAACTTGCACGTTGGGAAAATTATCACTAATTTGGCGACAAGTCAACAGAGACAATTATGAGTACATAATCGTCTTTAGTCATAAACTCTATAAAGAACCACTCTTAATTATGTCGAGAACTTTTACATTCAACGAACTGAGAAGACTAAAAGATATGTTGCCTGACGGCACTATTCAACGTATAGCGGATGAGTTGGGATTAAAGCCTGAAACAGTCCGCAACTATTTTGGAGGAGCTAACTTCAGAGAAGGAAGAAGCACCGGTATACACATCGAGCCGGGTCCTGATGGAGGAATCGTTAAACTGGATGACACCACTATCTTGGACTATGCGCTCAAAATAATGAGAGAAGAGAGAGGAGACAACTTCGACTTCTTTCCCCGTGGCGTAGAGGAATAAATCTGTTTTTATAACGATAGATAAGACCCTTGTCTCACGATCAAGGCTCACACATATTTGTATGAGAAAGATCGTGAGCGTAGGGTCTTTTTTGAACAATCCAGATTGGGATCAATCCTACTAACCATTTTATTACCATGAGAACGAATTACTATTGTCAGAAATTAAGTATCGTGCCTCTGTTTTGGGGCTTTCTACTACTAATCTTTATCGGCTTGTCCGGCTGTAAGAGCCCGTCTGCCGTAAAACCTAATACCAATACAGATAAAATGAACAAGTATAAGAAGCTGACTCCGGAAGAGGAGGCGGTGATCGTGGGAAAGGGAACGGAAACTCCTTTCACCGGCAAACTGCTGGATGAGAAACGCTCCGGAACGTATGTCTGCAAGCGATGCGGCGCTGCGCTGTACCGCTCGGAAGACAAGTTTGATAGCGGTTGCGGTTGGCCGTCATTCGATGATGAGATCGAAGGGGCAGTACGAAGAGTGCCCGATGCCGACGGATACAGAGTGGAGATCATCTGCGCCAACTGCCATGCCCATCTGGGTCATGTATTCGAGGGAGAGGGCTTCACGTCGAAAGATACCCGCCATTGCGTCAACTCTATATCCATGGAGTTCATCCCCGATTCGGCTAAAGAGCTTCGCCGTGCCTACTTTGCCTCCGGATGTTTTTGGGGAACAGAGTACTTTTTCAGCAAGAAAGAGGGCGTGAAGCGGACAGCTGTCGGATTTATGGGAGGCACTTTGGAGCATCCCTCATACGAGGATGTCTGCACCGGCACTACCGGACACTTGGAGTGCGTGGAGGTAGAATACGATCCTACAAAAGTGTCTTACGAGGAGCTTGTACGGCTGTTTTTCGAGACGCACGACTTTACGCAGCCCGACGGACAAGGTCCCGATATAGGCTCTCAATACCTTTCCGCCATATTCTGTTCGGACAAAGCAGAAGAGGAGACAGGCAAGAAGTATCTGGAGATCCTGAAAGAGAAAGGGTACAAACCGGCTACAACGCTCCGGAAAGCAAGCAAATTCTGGAAAGCAGAGGAGTATCACCAAGGCTATTACGATAGAAAAGGCACCACTCCATACTGTCACGGCTATAAGAAGATCTTTTAGTCCGCTACGAAGAAAAATAACGAAAAGAGAGGCAGAACCGCCACATGGTTCTGTCTCTCTTTTATTTTATCCTTCGCTCTTCCCCATACAATCCGCAGGGAAATATATAAGGCATTTCGGTGGGAGCTTTTATATAAAAACAGAGTCCTAATGGGGGTCGGGCAGAACCCCGTCCGGAAGATAAGGTTGAGTAGCCGAAAGGGACCAACCAACAATAACAATCTCACAAACAACAAGATACAAGAAATCGCGAATTTGCACTCAGCACTCCTCTCGATCGCTTTCAGGGCTCATTTTCGCGTTAATAGGTGTAAATTTTAACACCCTCGCCTGTAAACATTTCCTAATAAAGAAATCTGACTTTTCAGGGGTATTTTAGGGCAAAAACGCGTAGTCTGCTGATTATTAACATTTTAATGATTTTGGCTAAACACGTTAATCGAATCCGGTAAACGTGTTTACTGAAATCGGTAAACGTGTTTACTGAAAAATTAAACACGTTAAGCCGAAAGAATATGCTAGTTTAGCATTTTGGCTTAACAGGTATCGGAATTTGTGTTAATAAAACAGCCCAAATTTAACAATTCGTTCACGCTCTGAAAACGACCCATTCGATCAAAATAGAGAGCCGAAAAAAGAGAACATTTTTCGAGATGGAATATATAAAAACGAAGGGCTGAAAATTGCGTTCGATAAGATATTTTAGCAAGGAATTACACCTTAAAATGAAACGGAGGAGATTGAAAAAGAAAATGTATCCCCTTGTTACAAGAAATGGTTATCTTTGTAGGTTGAGATTCGTATGCGATCTCACAAAGATTTCGAGAACAACTAAAAACAAGATAAACAGTAGACATGGCAAAACAAGAAGAGGTATTCAAGAAACTCATATCGCACTGCAAAGAGTACGCATTCGTCTTCCCCTCGTCCGAGATATATGACGGACTGGGCGCGGTGTACGACTACGCTCAAAACGGGGTCGAGCTAAAGAACAACATCAAAAGATATTGGTGGGAAAGCATGACCCTGCTTCACGACAACGTCGTAGGGATAGACTCTGCCATCTTTATGCACCCGGAGATCTGGAAAGCCTCCGGTCACGTGGATGCGTTCAACGATCCTCTCATAGACAATAAAGACTCGAAGAAGAGATACAGAGCGGATGTGCTTATCGAAGATCACCTTGCCAAGATAGACGATAAGATTGCAAAAGAGGTCGAAAAAGCGGCAAAACGCTTCGGCGACAGCTTTGACGAGGAGATGTACAAGCAGACCAATCCTCGTGTGATGGGATACATAGAGCAGCGCAATGCGATACACGAACGCTTCTCTACCTATCTGAACGACTCCGACTACGAGGCTCTTCGTAACCTTATACTGGAGCTGGACATCGTCTGCCCCATATCCGGGACCAAAAACTGGACGGAAATACGCCAGTTCAACCTCATGTTTGCCACCGAAATGGGCTCTACGGCAGACAGCTCATTCAAGGTTTATCTGCGCCCGGAAACAGCTCAGGGTATCTTCGTGAACTATCTCAGCGTGCAAAAGACCGGACGGATGAAGATTCCTTTCGGGATAGCACAGATCGGTAAGGCGTTCCGCAACGAGATCGTAGCACGTCAGTTCATCTTCCGCATGAGGGAATTCGAGCAGATGGAAATGCAGTTCTTCGTTCGTCCCGGCACGGAACTGGAGTGGTATGAAAAGTGGAAAGATATCCGAATGAAGTGGCATCAGGCTTTAGGATTCGGTGCAGAAAATTATCGTTTCCACGATCACGAAAAGCTGGCACACTATGCCAACGCCGCTTCGGACATCGAGTTTAAGATGCCGTTCGGGTTTAAGGAGGTGGAGGGTATCCATTCCCGTACCGACTTCGACCTTTCTCGCCACGAGGAGTTCAGCAAGAAGAAGCTGCGCTACTTCGATCCGGAGCTGAACGACAGCTATATCCCCTACGTTGTGGAGACCTCCATCGGTGTGGATAGAATGTTTTTGAGCATCCTTGCAGCCTCTTATGCGGAAGAGGATTGCGGAGAGGGAGACACAAGAGTGGTGCTTCGCCTGCCGGCTGCACTGGCTCCGGTGAAGCTCGCAGTGCTTCCTTTGGTACGCAAGGACGGCTTACCCGAAAAGGCGCAAGAGGTGATGGAGATGCTCAAGTACGACTTCGCCTGCCGATACGATGAGAAAGACTCCATCGGCAAACGCTACCGTCGCCAGGATGCAATAGGTACTCCGTTCTGCATCACACTCGATCATCAGAGCCTGGAAGACAATACCGTAACCATTCGTTACAGAGACGATATGACGCAGGAACGTGTTGCAATAGAACGACTTCACGGCATCATCGCGGAAAAAGTAAGCATGAAGAGCCTGCTCAAAAAACTTAAATAATAAACCTAACGCTTATGACAAAGAAGATATACAGCCTGTTGCTGGTTGCTCTGATCTCTTTCCTCTCCGTGGGTTGTGAGACTTCCACCACTCAAGAGATACAGACAGAGAACCAAAAGAAGAGCGAAGCGTATGTGGAGAAGATCTCTAAAGATCCTTCTTACCATGCCATTCCTTTCCCGTTTGCGGTATATCCCGTTTACTACAAGCAGCGCATGGCGCCGAAGATAAAGGATAAGAAGCCGAAACAAAACAGCAAAGTGAGCATCCGATACGTGGGCAAGCTGGTGGATGGTACCATATTCGACAATGCCAGCTACGTCGAGGATGTGATGAATACGGATCCGAACTACGTGCCTAAGCAGAAACCGATAGCAATGGAAATCATGGCTGTCCGCCCCAATATGCAGGTACAAGGTAGCGTCATCATGGGTATGCAGGTGGCTTTACAGTATATGTCTATCGGAGAGAAGGGTACGGTCGTGATCCCTTGGCAGCTCGCTTATGGGGACAGAGCCGTTTCGGAAATTCCTGCCCGCTCTGCCCTTATCTTCGATTTGGAGTTGGTAGATATTCTTCGAGAGTAAACCGATATGCAAAAGCGTCCTTGTATTCTTATCTCCAACGATGACGGCGTCTTCGCCAAGGGGTTAATGGAGTTGATCATCGCCCTGAAAGATCTTGGAGACATTGTGGTTGTGGCTCCCGATGGGCCTCGCAGCGGTTATTCGAGCGCAATAACCTCTTCCGTTCCTATCCATTACTCCTGCGTCCGAAGAGATCCCGGGATCACGATATATAGTTGTAGCGGAACGCCTGCAGACTGTGTCAAGCTGGCTCTAAACGTCATCCTGCCCGAAAGACCCGATATGGTGGTCGCCGGTATAAATCATGGGGGCAATCAGAGTATATGTGTAAACTATTCCGGTACACTTGGAGCAGCGATAGAGGGAACGATATTCGACATCCCCTCTTTTGCCGTATCTCTCATAGAGGGAACGCAGGACTCCGACTATCTTCAAAGCTGTCGCTATGCTCGTGCAGTGGCTCGCCGTCTTCTCAAAGACGGGTTGCCAAAAGGGACTTATCTCAATCTGAATGTCCCTAATGTACCCATAGTGAGAGGGATGAGGCTGTGCAGCCAGGCAGACGGGAAGTTTTATGACGAGTACGTCAAGCAGACCACTCCGATGGGCAAAGAGGTCTATTGGATGGCAGGAGCGTTGATGAGTCATGAGCCGCACAATCTCGGCTGCGATCTTTCCGTAGCTGAAAAAGGCTTTGCAACACTTGTTCCCTGCAAGATAGACGTTACAGACTACGAAGCGATGAGGGAACTCAAACACTGGGAGATCTAAAGAGCGCACAGAGATCCGAGATGAAGTATTTTATAATAGCCGGAGAAGCCAGCGGAGATACACATGCGGCAGATCTGGTAAGAGCCATAAAAAAGGGAGACGGCAACGCTTCCTTTGCATTCGTAGGCGGAGAAGCTCTCTCGGAAGCTACGGGAGAAGCCCCAATAGTACACTACTCCGGTATGGCATTCATGGGTGTATGGGAGGTGCTGAAACACTTGGGTACGATAAGGAAGTATGCAAAAAAGGTTCAGCAGGCACTGCTGGAGTTTTCGCCTGATGTTGTGATACCGGTGGACTATCCGGGATTCAACTTTCGTTACATCCTCCCATTTGTAAAGGAACAACTCCCCTCTGCAAGGCTCTACTATTATATCTCTCCGAAGGTGTGGGCATGGAAGAAGAAACGTATTGCCAAGCTGCGCACCCAAACGGACAAAGTCCTTTGCATCCTGCCTTTTGAGGTAGATTTCTTTAAGAAACACGACCTGCACCAGGCTGTATATGTGGGAAATCCGACCCTCGCCGGCGTAAAGCGTTTTCTACAAGAGAAACCGCACCTTAACGGGAAAAACATCCATCCCGAAGAGCGTGATACGATAAACAGGAAGCCTGTCTGCGCAATCTTGTGCGGTAGCAGGACAGCAGAGATACGTGCCAACCTGCCGGTAATGATACGTGCGGCAGAAGAGGTGGAGGGCGGATGCCATATTATTATAGCCGGAGCACCCGGACAAAAAGAGGATCTGTACGCTTCTATTCCCGAAGCAAAAGGGTATCCTATCTTGTTTGGACACACTTTCGATATTCTCTCCCGCTCTCATGTCGCCATGGTTACCTCCGGCACGGCAACACTTGAAACCTGTCTGCTTGGCACGCCTCAGGTGGTCTGTTATGCGCATGGAGCAGGCTATCTTGCCAACTTCGTATTCAAAAGATTCTTTTCGGTTCCCTTTATCTCACTCGTAAATCTTATAGCGGATCGCCCTGTGGTACAAGAACTTTTCGGAGGAAAGTTCACGACAAAGAGGGTTAAAGAGGAGATCGAAAAGATATTGAAAAACAAGAACTATATGCACGCCATGCTGACCGGATACGAAAACGTGTCCGAAAAATTAGGCGAGAGCGATGCCTCCGAAAGAGCTGCAGAAGAGATTTGCAAAAGAGACTGAGTGAAGAATAAATTGAAAAAATATTGCTCAAACGCTTGCGAGATTAAAATATCCTCTCTATCTTTGCACTCACGAAAGAAGAACATCTGAGTGCGATTCTAAAATGCGGCTGTGGTGTAATTGGTAGCCACGCTAGACTTAGGATCTAGTGTCGAGAGACGTGGGGGTTCGAGTCCCTTCAGCCGCACAAAAGGTGAAAATGAAAGCCTGTAAAAGCAATGCTTTTGCAGGCTTTTTGTTTGATAGTTCGCCTATCTTCGTTATCTTTGTTTTCTGTAACGACCTATCTTAAAGTAAAAAGAGAGGTTGTGTGTAGTTCAAAAGGACAGAATAGTCGGCAAGACTGCACTAACATATAGGACTTGAAATCTAAATAATCACACTAATAAAGCGTATGGATAAGTTATCTACGACCTTTGCAGGACTTCAATTATCTTCCCCCATTATAGTCTCCAGCTCCGGACTTACCTCTAAAAGTCATAATCTGCTTCGCTACGAACAAGCAGGAGCAGGTGCTCTGGTACTAAAGTCTCTCTTTGAAGAGCAGATAGATAGCGATATAAAACACTTGTATGGAGGAGCAGACTCTCCGGAAGCCATGGACTATCTTATGGCTTATGTCAGAGATAACGCCCTGGAAAACCATCTGACTCTACTTCGAGAAGCCAAGCAGGTGCTTTCCATTCCGGTCATCGCAAGCATCAACTGCTTCAAAAAAGACTCCTGGATCTCTTTTGCCAAAGAGATCGAAGCTGCCGGAGCAGATGCCATAGAGCTAAACTACATGAGCATAGATACCTCTTTCTCTTCTCCTTACGGTGCTATGGAGACAGAGTGTATAGAGATGGTAGATGCACTATGCAAGCAGACCAAACTTCCTGTAATCGTAAAACTGCCGAAGTACTTCTCCAACATTGTTCGTCTTGTACACGACCTTAAAAAGGTTGGAGCCGCCGGCGTTGTTCTCTTTAATCGCAGCTATGCGATGGATATAGAGGTCGAAAGCATGAGAGTAAAGTCAGGAAACATCTTCACTCGTCCTGAAGATATAGAAGATCCTCTGCGTTACACGGCATTGGTACACGGCGCCATACCGGACATGGATGTAGCTCTCTCTTCCGGAGCACACGATACTCAAGGTGTCCTTAAAGGTCTTCTTGCCGGTGCTTCTGCGGTACAGATGTGTAGCAGTATCTACAGAGATGGAGAGGGATTGATCACTCATGTACTGGGTGAACTGATACGATGGATGGATAGACACAAATACTATAACATCAAAGAGTTTATGGGACATCTTTCCGCTAAGGATGATGAGTTGTCTGCAATGTATCTTCGTACACAGTTCATGAAGTACTACTCTAATCATAAACCGAACTAATCGGGTTCGGACACCTCATTGATCTTTATGATAGATCCTTTTGAGAATATCATAGGGCAGGAGAAGAGTGTCGCCTATTTGAAGCAAAATATTGCTTCCGGCACTCTTCCTCATGCCCTTCTTTTTTATGACAAGGATGGAGGAGAAGGACTGCCTCTCGCTCTTGCCACCGCAAAGGTTTTGCTTGCACGTGGACGAAGCGAAGAAGAAAAAAGCACAATTTACGAGAGAGTAGACACTCTTTCTCATCCCGACCTACTACCGCTCTACCCTATCGTAAAAAAGGAAAAACTTGAAACCTCCGAAGATTATCTTCCTCTCTTCCGAGAACAACTCTCAAAGGAGCCACGCATAACCTATAAAGAGTGGGGCGATGCCCTTTCTCTGCAAAACACCCAGCTGTCCATATCTGTGAAAGAGGCAGAGTATCTCGAAGAGAAACTATCCTACCGTCCTTATGAAGCAGACTATCGGATAGTCCTCTGCTGGCTTCCGGAGAAGATGAATGTCTCGTGCGCCAACAAACTTCTAAAACTATTGGAAGAACCTCCCAAGGGAGTGCAGTTTCTCTTTGTTACAACAGCTCCCGAGCTGCTCTTATCCACCATCATCAGCAGAGTGCAGCGCATTCCGGTGCATCCCATTATGCCCGAAATGATGTCTCAATGGCTTGTGAAAAACTATGACATTACCGAAGAAACGGGAAAGCGTATAGCTCACCTCTCATCCGGTAGTATGGTCTTGGCTAAAATGCTTTTGGAAAGTGGAGAAAAGACAACGGAAGAGGCTCTTAGAGCTTACAAGATACTTACCCTATCCATGCGAGGAAATGCCAAAGAGATGAAGCAGGAAAGCGAAGAGCTGCATACGGAAAGTAGAGAATATCTCACGGCTCTCTGCAAAGAGTTGGCAGATGCCGTGCGAGAAGCATTTATATGCGGCTTAACTTCTACCAAACAAGATCAGGAGGCTCTCCTATATTCCCGAAAAGATAATATTAGGATAGTACGCCAGCTCTCCTCTGTGATTTCGGAAAGAAATGTGGAACAGATTTCCGATGCCATAGATACGGCACGAAAAGAGCTGATGCAGAATGTCAGTGCAAAGATGATTTTCTTTGATTTGATGCTACAACTATTCAAATCTTTCTCCTCAAGAGCATGAGACAGACAGCTTCTTACCAAAAAGATATTCTGGGAGAAAAGTTTGAACAGCTCCAAACAACTCAACCGGAAGACTATGAAGGCAAAGTCGTCTGCACTTTAGTCCGAAAAAAAACAAACGCCCTCTCTCAAAAAGCCGTGCTGTATATCCATGGCTTCAACGACTATTTCTTCCAAACCGAGATGGCAGAGCGATTTTGCTCTAAGGGATACCATTTTTATGCGATAGACCTCCGAAAATATGGTCGTTCTTGGATGCCTCACCAGCTATTCAATAATGTTCGCGATCTTAAGGAGTACGATGAAGATATGCAGTGGGCATTGGAGCAGATCCGAAGCGAGGGCAATAAAAAAGTGCTATTGTGCGGGCACTCCACAGGAGGGCTGCTTATAACCTATTACGCTCTTCGCCATCCGGATAGTGATCTGTTTCATGCTCTATTCTGCAACAGCCCGTTTTATGGCTTTCAGATAAGTGCTTTGGCTCAAAAAGTACTACCGGTGGTCAGTAAGATCGGCAACAGATATCCGGAGCTACCATTACCCGTTGTTCCCTTTACCGACTTTTATGGAAAAGCTCTACACATATCGGAGCATGGAGAGTGGAAATATGATCTCAGACTTAAGCCTCACGTTCCAAGTGATACCAAGCTGGCTTTTGTATCAGCAGTAGAAAAGGCGCATCGCTATCTGGATAAACATACGGAGATAAAAGTCCCTATGCTGGTAATGTGTTCGGATAAATCTTTCACTCCGGTACAATGGGATAGTCGAATAATGACCTCCGATATTATCCTGAATGTAGAACACATTCGGGCTTACACCAAGCGACTAAGCGGAGACATCACTTTCTCCCCCATTGCTAATGCCATACATGACTTGGTATTGTCTCCAAAAGAGGTCAGAGAGGAGGTATACCAAAAGCTCTTCAAATGGTGCGAGCGTGTAATGCCAATATGAAAACCCGGAGCCTTCAAACTCTCTTTACAAGATAGAAAAGGTGTCTCTTCAAACTCTTTCGAGTTCTAAGGGACACCTTTTTCTATATCAACAATCAGTACATCTACCTGTTATTGCACTTCGAAGAAGTAAGTAATATTGGAGTAAAGTCCTTTGGCTCCATCCTTTGCAGCAGACTCTTCCGGGGTATAAGTCTTACGTATCACCTCGTTGAGCAGATATCGTCCTTTCCACAAAGGCAACATCTCAAGCATGCCTTCGTTAAGTCTATAATAGTTTTTCCTCCAACCATTGTCTGCCAAGATATTCAGAGCAATTCTTTTGGGTACTTCATTATTCTTGAAAATAGGGAACTTGATGACTTGAGAGCCATTCAGTTCAGAACGTGTAGGAGGAAGAAGAGAGAGCCCATTCTCGAAAGGACTCCTCTCCATAGGTGATGCTTTAGGGCTTCCTACCTTGATCCAGAAAACAGAGAGATAGTGCAGCTCCGATCCTTGCCACTTTGTAGGAGAGAAACAGTCGTAGTGTACTCTGTACCAACCCTCTTCAGTAGGAGTGAAAGATGCGGAATAGCAGATTTCTTCCGCCTCTGCCTTCAGATCTATAACAGCTCCGGAAGGAGTAGTAACCTTAAACTCTCCGCTCCACAGTCCCTTCAACCAATCCTTTGTCGGGGTTTTATCACTCATGGAGAACTCTCCGAAGAAAAGCTCTACCTTGTGCGCTTCTCCGACAACTCCTGTCGTTTTGGACTCCAACCACATGGTGTGTGCACTTGCTACCGGAGCAATAATAAATAGAAGAAGAGGAAGAAAAATCCTGCTTAAATGTTTGTTCATAATGTTGTCTGTTGTTTGTTCTTATGTTTTTGGTAATATTTCCGTTTTATCTGTGCAAATATCATCAATAGTAAAGAGTATCCCAATACCAATCTATGGGTAATTTTTCTGCTGTTTCCACTAAAATATTACCATTCTTCAAGAAAGAAGAAAAAGGCTTTTGAGTAGCAGATCTTTGACATCCCTTTCTTTTGTAGGGGTGCTATATTTTTCGTATCTTGCGAGACATTTTTGAGATCCCATTTACCCCATAAAGAGCGGATCTTATACTTGTAAAATGGAATAAATCACATATAACCTAATACATAATATGGATGCCAAAATTTTTACGTTAGAGGCTTCTCTGCCTCAATATCCGACTTTTGAAGAAGGCATTCGTCGAGCTCCGGACCGTGGTTACCGCCTGACTCCTGCTCAGACGAGAGTGGCACTTCAAAATGCTTTAAGATATATTCCCGTAGAACTTCATGAAAAACTTGCTCCGGAATTTCTGGAAGAGTTGAAGACCAGAGGTAAAATTTATGGATATCGTTTCCGTCCACAGGGAGATCTGAAAGCAAAATCTGTAGATGAGTATAAAGGAAAATGCTTGGAAGGGAAGGCTTTCCAAGTGATGATAGATAATAATCTCTGTTTTGATGTTGCGCTGTATCCATACGAACTTGTTACCTACGGAGAGACAGGACAAGTCTGCCAAAACTGGATGCAGTACCGCCTCATCATGAAATATCTTGAGGAACTCACCCAAGACCAAACACTGGTCATCGAGAGTGGGCATCCTCTTGGATTGTTTGCATCCAAGCCGGATGCTCCGCGTGTAATCATTACCAACTCGATGATGATCGGATTGTTCGATAACATCAAAGATTGGGAAATTGCAGCACAAATGGGTGTGGCAAACTACGGACAGATGACAGCCGGAGGATGGATGTATATAGGTCCTCAAGGTATTGTACATGGTACCTTCAACACACTTTTGAATGCAGGTCGCCAACGTCTCAACATCCCGACAGGAGGCAATCTTGCAGGAAAACTCTTTATCTCTTCCGGATTGGGAGGCATGAGTGGAGCTCAACCGAAAGCTGCTGACATTGCAGGAGCAGTATCCATCACGGCAGAAGTGGACTATTCACGTATCATTACACGCCACTCTCAAGGATGGGTTAAATATATTGCTCACTCCATACAAGAAGCATTTGAGATCGCACGAAAAGGTATCGAAAGCAAAGAGCCGATCTCTATTGCATTTCATGGAAATATCGTAGATCTGTTGGAGTATGCTCTTAAAGAGAACATACATATAGATCTGCTCTCCGACCAAACCAGCTGTCATGCCGTGTATGAAGGAGGATATTGCCCGGTGGAACTCTCTTTTGAAGAGCGCACAAAACTTCTAAAAGAAGATCGGGATGCTTTTGCCGCTGCGGTGGATAGAAGCCTAAGACGCCACTATGAAGTGATCAAAGGATTGGTGGCAAAGGGCACATACTTCTTCGACTATGGTAATGCGTTCATGAAAGCAATCTACGACAGCGGAGTGCAAGAGATCTCCAAAAACGGCATTGACGATAAAGACGGCTTTATATGGCCAAGCTATGTTGAAGACATAATGGGTCCGGAGCTGTTCGACTATGGTTATGGCCCGTTCCGTTGGGTATGTTTGTCCGGAAAAGAAGAAGATCTTCGTGCAACAGACCACGCTGCCATGGAGTGTATAAATCCGGATCGCAGAGAGCAAGACCGAGACAACTATATCTGGATACGAGATGCAGAAAAGAATGCTCTTGTAGTTGGGACAAAGGCTCGTATCCTCTATCAGGATGCGGTAGGCAGACAGCAGATAGCTTTACGCTTCAATCAGATGGTGCGTGAAGGCAAAGTCGGTCCTATCATGTTGGGACGAGATCACCACGATACTGCCGGAACAGACTCTCCTTTCCGTGAGACATCGAACATCAAAGATGGTTCAAACGTGATGGCAGACATGGCAGTGCAGTGCTTTGCAGGGAATGCAGCTCGTGGTATGAGCCTTATCGCTCTTCACAATGGCGGTGGCGTTGGTATCGGTAAAAGTATCAACGGCGGATTTGGTATGGTCTTGGACGGCTCCGAACGTGTCGATACCATTCTCCGCACAGCAATGTTGTGGGACGTTATGGGTGGTGTAGCCAGACGTTCATGGGCTCGCAATGAGAATGCCATGAGTACCTCCGAAGAGTTCAACCGCACACATGCCGGAGAGGGATACCATATCACCATTCCTTATCTTGTTGATGATACTCTCCTCGACAATCTTCTGAAATAAAACCTATAAAACTAAATACAAACAATTTTCACATTCAACCACAATTTAAGATGGCAACTGTAAAAAGACTTATGGAGTGCGTGCCTAACTTCAGTGAAGGTCGCAACAAAGAGATTATAGAAAAGATCGTTCAACCATTCCGTGCTACGGATGGTGTCAGACTTCTTGATTATAGCAGCGATGAGGATCACAATCGCACGGTAGTTACCGTTGTTGGAGATCCCGAACCCCTAAAAGCTGCTGTTTTGGAAGCTATCGGCATAGCTCAACAACATATAGACCTTACAAAACATGAAGGACAACACCCTCGTATGGGTGCTGTGGATGTTGTGCCGTTCATTCCTATCAAAAATGTCACTGTGGACGATGCCATAGCTCTATCCAAAGAGGTAGGAGCAGAAATAGCAAGCCGCTACAATATTCCTGTATTCCTTTATGAAAAGTCTGCCTCTGCGCCTCATAGAGAAAACCTTGCAGCTATCCGTAAGGGCGAGTTTGAAGGAATGGCAGAAAAGATCAAACAAGAAGAGTGGAAGCCTGACTTTGGTCCGGCAGAACGTCACCCAACCAGCGGAACAGTGGCCGTAGGTGCACGTATGCCTCTTGTTGCATACAATGTAAACCTCAACACTTCCGATCTTGAGATTGCATCTGCCATCGCAAAGAAGGTTCGCTTCATCGGCGGAGGTCTTCGTTTCTGTAAGGCTATGGGTGTAGAGCTCACAGACAGAGGTATCACTCAAGTCTCCATGAACCTTACCGACTACACAAAGACCGCTGTTTACCGTGCACACGAAATGGTACGTATGGAAGCTCGCAGATATGGTGTGGAGATCGTAGGTGCTGAGATTGTAGGTCTTGTACCTATGGCTGCTCTTATAGATGTGGCAGAGTACTATCTTGGTCTTGAACAGTTCTCCATCGACCAAGTATTGGAAAACAAAATAATGGAATAAACGATGAAACCCATCGGCAATATTTTTATCAAGAACATTGCTCAGATTGTAACCTGCGAGGGAAACAAGGCAAAGCGAGGAGCGCAAGAGATGAATGCCATCGGTGTCATCGAAGGTCCTGCTGCCATCATAGCTCGCGACGGCATCGTAACATACGTTGGCAGCATGGCGGGTGTCTCCGAAGAGGAGACCCGTGGCTGTCATGAAGTAGATGCTTCGGGGTGTTGCGTCCTTCCCGGATTTGTCGATAGCCATACCCATCTTGTCTTTGGCGGGTATAGAGAAGACGAGTTTCAGTGGAGACTTGCAGGAGACAGCTATATGAGCATCATGGAGCGCGGTGGTGGTATTGCCAGCACTATGCGAGCCACTCGCAATGCGACCATTGAAGAGCTTACCGCTTCCGGCAGATCGCATCTCGATGCCATGCTCAGACAAGGTGTTACCACTGTAGAAGCCAAGAGCGGCTACGGTATGGACCTGGAGACAGAGATCCGTCAGCTTGAAGCCGTAGCAGAGTTGGAGCGTACACATCCGGTCTCTCTCTACTCTACATTCATGGGGGCACACGATACTCCTCCCGAATACAAGGGGAAAGAGATGGAGTTTATCCACTTCCTGCTTGACAAGGTCATGCCTGTGGTAAAAGAACGCAACCTTGCAGAGTGTTGCGACATCTTCACAGAAAAAGGAGTATTCGATCACGAACAGACGCGTGTACTGCTCAATGGAGCCAAGAAGATGGGCTTTGCGGTAAAGATGCACGCCGATGAGATTGTACCTTTTGGAGGAGCGGAAGTTGCTGCAGAGCTGGGATGCTTGTCGGCAGACCACCTGCTTCAAATCTCGGATAAAGGTATTGCCGCAATGGCAGACAGCAACACCGTAGCCACCGTACTGCCTTGTACGGCATTCTCCTTGAAAGCAGAGTATGCACCAGCCCGCAAGATGATAGATGCCGGCTGTGCTGTGGCAATGGCTTCAGACCTCAATCCGGGCAGCTGTTTCTCCTCTTCCGTTCCTCTTATGATCGCTCTTGCCACCATATACATGAATATGACAGTAGAGGAAGCCATTACCGCTCTTACCATCAATGGTGCTGCGGCAATAGGTCGTGCCGATCAAGTGGGCAGTATTCAGGTAGGCAAGCAAGCCGACATGGCTATCATCCGCTTCCCCTCATACAAGTTCCTCTCCTACCACTTCGGTATGAATCTGGTACGAGACACCATCAAGAGTGGTGTTCGTTACCCTGTAATCTGATTTCTATACAAAACTCAAACTAATTTATTCCCCTAAGACAATGCTTAAAGACTTAAACATACAAGAATTTATACTTGAAACCGCAGGTTCGGAACCTGTACCCGGAGGTGGCAGTATCTCTGCTCTGAATGGTGCCATAGCAGGTGCACTCGCTCAGATGGTTGCCAATCTCACCATTGGCAAGAAGCGTTATGTGGATGTAGAAGAGGAGATGAAAGAGTTGGCTGTCAAGGCTGAAGCTCTTCGCCAAGAACTCATCGCAGACATCGACAGAGACAGCGATGCTTACCGCTTGGTATTTGAAGCATTCAAGCTTCCCAAGGAAACAGACGAAGAGAAAGCCTATCGTACCGAACAGATACAGGAGCGTACCAAACTTGCAGCCAATATCCCGATGGCGGTGGCAAGACGTGCATACGAACTGCTAACCCTTGCCGAGACTGTTGTGGCAAAGGGTAACAACAACGCCATTACCGATGGTTGTGTGGCAATGATGTGTGCTCGCACCGCAGTCTTGGGCGCACTCCTCAATGTTCGTATTAACCTCACCTCTATCACCGATCAGGAGTTTGTGCGTGCTTTGGCAGAAGAAGCAGATCGCTTGGAAGCCGATGCCATCGCAAGAGAGAAGGTCATCTTTGAGAAAACAAAGGTATCTCTACAATAATAGAGATACAGACAACCCCATTTGTTATGGAAAGAAAGATTATTGTAGGCGGTGCAGACCTTACCATCGAGCAGTTGGAGGAGTTCATCCTCTACCCTCATGTGGTGGAGTTGGCACCGGAAGCCATTCAGAAGATAGAGCATTGTCGGGAGTATCTCGACCGAAAGGTTGCCACTTCAGACCGTCCGTTGTATGGTATCACTACCGGATTTGGCTCTCTTTGTAACAGAAGTATCTCTTCCGAAGACCTTACCACACTGCAAGAAAACCTCATCAAGAGCCACGCCTGCAGTACCGGGAAAGAGGTCAAAAAAGAGATCGTCCGCTTGATGATGCTTCTTAAAGCACACGCACTATCCTTCGGGCATAGCGGCGTACAGCTTTGTACGGTAGAGTGGATCGTGGAGATGCTCAACAAAGACATCACTCCGGTGGTGTTCGACAGAGGTTCTCTCGGAGCATCAGGCGACCTCGCTCCTCTTGCCAACCTCTTCTTGCCGATGATCGGATACGGAGAAGTGTTCTACAAAGGCGCAAGAGTACCGGCGAAAGAAGCACTGGCAGAGGCAGGTATCGCCCTTGTTACGCTCAAAAGTAAGGAAGGACTCGCCCTGCTCAATGGTACGCAGTTCATGTCTTCCCATGGAGTCTATGCCCTCATACAGGCAAAAAAGATTCTCACCATGGCTACCGGTATAGCGGCTCTATCTCTTGAAGGATTCAACGGACTGGATGCTCCTTTCACGGAAGAGCTGCACACCATCCGCAACCATAAGGGACAAGTGGAGATCGCACGCCACATGAGAAAGATTCTCGAAGGCAGCACTCACATCCGTGAGCCGAAACCATACGTGCAAGATCCGTACTCTTTCCGCTGTATTCCTCAAGTACACGGAGCATCATACGATGCCATCGCACACGTTCGCCGTGTTGTGGAAGAGGAGATCAATGGCGTAACGGACAACCCGACCATATTCCCCGATCAGGATATGATCCTTTCGGGAGGCAACTTCCATGGTCAGCCGTTGGCTATCGTATACGACTTCCTTGCTCTTGCACTTGCCGAGCTGGGAAATATCTCCGAACGCCGTGTGGCTCAACTCATCTTCGGTCTGCGCGATCTGCCCGAATTTCTTGTGGCAAAGCCGGGACTCAACTCCGGTTTCATGATTCCGCAATACGCCGCAGCCTCTATGGTGAGTCAGAACAAGATGTACTGCTTCAACGCTGCATCCGACTCCATCGTCAGCTCGAACAATCAAGAAGATCATGTCTCCATGGGTGCCAATGCAGCCACAAAGCTTCTACCGCTCATAGACAACCTCTATCGCATCTTCGGTATAGAGCTTATGAATGCGGCACAAGCCTTTGAGTTCCGCCGTCCGGCTACTACTTCCCCTGTTCTCGAAGCTCTTCTCAAAGAGTTCCGTACCGTAGTACCGAGAGTGGAAGATGACGTTGTGATGTACCAACAGATAGAAGATGCTTATCGCTTCGTTCAGACCTATCCTTTCATCGCAATGTAATTTCACATTCAGATATACCGACTTTCATACTTCAGCGTCCGCATCTTTCAAGATTGCGGACGCTGTTTTTATTATGGGAAACTCTTGGAGAGCAAGACCTATGTTAAAATAGAATTTCCGATAATAAAACAATCTTTTCTCTGCTTATAAATCATTGTTTCATCACTCTTTCCCTCTCTAATTGATGATTTATCTTTTTTGTTTTGGTGTAAGCAAGTTTGATAATGCATTTTAGTATGGCTTATCATAAATCCGTTTCTTATTTTCCCTTGAAACTTATAGTTAACACCAATGGTGGATAAACTTAATAAAAGGATAAATATGTCAGATAGTTTTGTATTTGGGATATAAAGAAGGTAAACAGTCGGCAACTTTTTGCCGCTCTCTTTGGTGAAAAAGAGGAGAGCGGATAGCGCAAAATAGAGGGGTTTATCTTGCCGAAACAGAGGGGTAAGATAAGCCTCTTTTGCCGTGAACTTTTATATAAAAATGGAAGTCCAAAAATCGGTAGAAATGAGGTCGGATTTGAAGCGAAATTGGGAAGAGAGTTTGGAGGAAAGCCGGTAAGAGATTTATAATAAGAGAGATACAAAAGAACGCGAATTTGGGGAAAATTTTTTCTCAGTCCGTTTCATGGGGCTTTTTTGCGTTAATAGGTGTGAATTTCAACAACTCTATCTATAAACAAATCCTAATGCAATTTTGCACCCCAAAACAGCTAAAAAGGGGTCGAAAAGTTTAAGATGCTATCTATCAACACTATAAGCAAAATTTCTAAACACGTTAATCGAATCCGGTAAACGTGTTTAATGAAATCACTAAACGTGTTCGTTGAAAAATTAAACACGTTAAGCCGAAAGAATATGCTCGTTTACCGTTTTGGGTGAACCTGTATCAAAAATCGTGTTAATAAAACCGTCCGAATTTAACAGTTCGGTCGTGCTCTGAAAATGACCCCTCCGATCAAAATAGAGAGACCGAAAAAAGTGAGCATTTTTCGGTATGAAATATATATAAACAGCCCTCCGGAGAGGGCTGTTTGGGGTGTAAAATTTCAGGGTTTATTGTTGCTCTTCCGAAGCAGAATTTCAAGAAGAGATTTTTGCATAGCTTCTCATCTTCTGCATTGCTTTTGAGCTTCGGACTTGCCCCCGTACCTGAGATGTCTTTCTCGTTCGTGCTCTCTGCATTTTATCTCTGAATCTCTCTTCAAAATCTCTTCTAACAAGATAGCTTTGCCCAAAAAGATCCCTTTTTCAAAGGTTGCAAGAAGATTTCAGACGCCGGATGACGGAAGCCATAAACAGCAGAGGCGACACCCGAAGATAGGGATGCCGCCTCTGCCGTCTGTGTGTAAGGCTCTGTGAGATTAGAGACCTTTGGCTCTTAGAAGAGCTTTAGAGTCCGGAGCTTCGAGTCCGGTAAGCTCTGTGAACTGCTTTTCCAAATCTTTGGTATTACCAATAGAGACGATCAAGTCTCTGTACTTTTGTCCCAGTTCTCTGCTAAGACCGCCGTTTGCCGAGAAGAGGTCTCCGGTATTCACTGCCAACACTTCCGACCAGAGGTAAGAGTAGTATCCTGCTGCATATCCGCCGCCGAAGACATGACGGAAGTAGAGTGAGTGATAGCGCGGAGGCACTTGCTTGTTGTAGAGCTTAAGATTTGACAAGATCTCATCTTCTTTCTCCTTGATGGAGGTTATCTTTTCGGCACTTTCCGATGAAAGGATATGCCATCCCATGTCTACCAGCACGGCACTCATGTTTTCTCCGAGAGAGTATGCGGAGTGGAAGTTTTCGGATTCTCTCACTTTCTTCTTAAGTTCGGCAGGCATCGGCTCACCGGTAGCGTAGTGTTTCGCAAAGTTGTCGAAGACAGCGTCCACGGTGATGAAGTATTCGTTGAACTGAGAAGGGTATTCCACGAAGTCTCTGCTCACGGCTGTTCCGGAAAGTGTATTGTATTTACAGTTGGAGAGCATACCGTGTATGGCGTGTCCGAACTCGTGGAACATGGTTTCTACATCGTCTATGGAGAGAAGAGCCGGCTGTCCTTCGGCAGGTTTTGCATAGTTGCAAACATTGTAGATGATAGGCAGCTGACCGAAGTATGAACTCTGTTTTGCGAAAGCGTCCATCCATGCACCGCCTCTCTTAGAGTCTCTGCGGAAGAAGTCTGTATAGAATATCGCAAGGAGAGTACCGTCTGCATCCTTTACGTTGTACACCTCTACATCGGGATGATAAACCGGAAGGTCGTTGCGCTCTTCAAATGTAATGCCGAAGATTGCGTTTGCAGCATAGAAAACACCATTGTTCAATACGTTGTTAAGCTCGAAATACTGCATCACTTCAGCCTCATCGAAGGCAAACTTTTCTCTCTTCATCTTGGCAGAGAAGTAGAATCTGTCGTATGGTTCAAGAGAGAAGTCGGCTCCTTCGGTCTTACGAGCGTAGGCTTCGATCTCGGCGGTCTCTGCGTTGATCTTAGGGATGTAAGGAATGATAAGGTCTTGGAAGAATGTGTAGACGTTTTGAGGCTCTTTTGCCATAGCGTCCTGCAATCTCCAGTCTGCAAATGTTCTGAAGCCTAAAAGCTCTGCTTTCTTGGCACGAAGACGGATGATCTCAAGGGCGATAGGCTCTGTGTTGAAGCCGCTATCGGGAGATGTTCTGGAGACAGAGGCTTCAAACAGTTTTCTGCGCACCTCTCTGTTGTCCAACGAAGCAAGAAGAGGTTGCTGTGTAGTATTGGAAACCACAAGGAAATATTTCTCTTTCCCTCCTGCTGCCTGTGCATCCGCTTCGGCTTGTTTGAGTTGGGCTTCGGAAAGACCCGATAGCTCTTCCGCTGTGGCAACCCACACACCTGCCGCGTTGGTACCTTTCGTTACTTTCGACTCGAACTCTTGTTGGAGCGATGCAAGGCGGGTGTTAATCTTTTCCAACTCTGCCTTCTTGTCTGCTTCAAGGGCTGCACCTTCGCGTACGAAGCCGTCGTAGATCTCTTTCAGGAGCTTCTTGTCTTCTCCCTCCAAGGTTTCGTAAGAGTTTTCATACACGACACGGATGCGCTCGAAAAGCTTGTCGTTGAGGCTGATAAAGTTTTGATGCTCTGCAAGAAGAGGAGTTACCTCCTGCTCTATTGCCAAAATGCTGTCCGAGCTGTTGGCGTTGGCAAGAGCGAAGAAGACGTTGGATGTGCGGCGCAGTACCGCTCCGGAACGCTCGTATGCAAGGATGGTGTTCTCGAAAGAGGGAGCTTCGCTGCTGTTGACGATGCTTTCGATCTCCTCTCTCTGCTGTTCCATACCTGCCTTGAATGCAGGCATATAGTGGCGGTTGTAGATTTTGTCAAACTCCGGAGCACCCTGTTCCAATGTGCTTCCGGCTACAAGAGGATTATCTTTCACGGATTCCGATTGTTTCTTTTCGCAGGCAGTGGCAAGAACCACCAGTGCTGCAAGGCTGAGTAATAATTTTTTCATACTGAAAGTTGAGTTTGTATTATCCGTCCGAAGATAGCTATTTTTTCGGGTGTAAAGAAATATAACTTTACGGAAAGAAGATGAAAAACAAAAGAGCCGAAGCAAAATGCTCCGGCTCTTCCCATCAACCTACGAATGCTCTATTCTAACGCTTTAGGGTTTACATCATTGCCATGAGAAAGATTTTCTATGCGATTGTCAGAAAGAGCCGTCGGGCTGTTATCTTGGACGACCTCCGCCGTAGCCGTAGCCACCATAGCCGCCGTATCGTCTGCCTGTTCTCTGAGCATCGGCATTGGAAGAGCTGCCTCCGCCAAAGAAGTTGAAGTTGTACTTGAAAGTAACCATGGCATAGGTCGTAACCGTTGCCACATAGCTGTCTGTGATATTCCTCGCAGTCTGGGTGAACGAATATGCGGTGCGCTGTCCGAGTATATCGAACCAAGACAACTCGACCGTTGCGGCATTGTTCTTCAAGAAACTTTTTGAAAGTCTCGCATTGAGAAGATGGTAGTTGCCGTTGAGAGCTTCGTTGAACCCTGTCCGGTTGGTAAAGTTATAGTCGGCAGTCAGCATCATGTTCCAGGGCAGAGAGAGGCTCACATCGCCATGAAACTGCAAGATTCTTGTGTCTCTATCGAGCTGCGAAGAGATATTGTTTCGGGCGGTATTCCAGTTGGCACGGCTGCCGAGCGATATGGATAGAGGCTCTTTATTCCATCGGAAAGAGAGCGATGCGCTTGGACGCTGCGAAGTGGTCTCGCCGAGCACTCCGTTGATATAGCCCTGATTGGAAGAAGCACCATACCCGGCACCCAAATCCAATGTAAGAGGCATCTTCCCTATCCCTTGAGAATATCTGAGGTTGGCATTGAGACCGTAGTCTCCATCCGCATTGACGTAAGTGGACTCCCGCGCTCCCGTCGCAGGATCAATGGTGCTCTTGCTCACGATGCTGCGTTGGTTATAATTTCCGAAAGTATGAAAGTTGACAAACGACCTCGTTTTGTTGTTGCTGAAAGAGAATCCGCCATACAGGTCATGCGAAAAGCTCGGCAGAAGATCCGGATTACCGATCACTTTGTTGAGAGGATCGCGAAGGTCGGCAATAGGCATCAGCTGGTTCATGGAGGGCTGATAGGTGTTTCCCCGATACTCGAAGAAGAGACGGTTGCTGCGTTCCTTGCTGTACTCCACTCTTAGCGTCGGAGAGTAGTCCCAGACAAATCGTGTTCGAGAATCCGATGTCCCGTTTCCGAGGCCGTATCTGCTCTCCGTGCTTGTCGGTATCCACGAGAAGCCGAGCTGTGTATTGAGCCCTTTTCCGGTATTGTACCGAAGATTAAAGCCGAAGTTATTAGAGATCATGCTGTACTCGGTATTCTTCGAGTAAAGAGGGTCTTGTACCGTGTATCCTCCCTGCGCATCTTTGTTGTACGCCTGTCTGTCGCTGCCGGAAAAGGATAGCGAGGGGTTGTATTCCAGCTGGAGATAAAATCTTTTCGCAAGAGGTTCGACCCAAGATGTACGAAAGCGCGCACTGACACCGCTATTGGCTTGGATGATGTTCTGATCGAGATTGATCTCGTTTCCAGCCTGGTTATAAAAGAGGGTCTTTGATATGACATTGCTGTTCTCGGTACCGTTGCTGTAATTCAGCATACCTCCCACGAGAATATTCCGTCCGGCGCTGTTGAGTCTTCTTGCCGCATGGAAGCCGATATTCGCACGCAGGTTGTCCGACTCCGATACCTCCGTCCGCTCTCCGTCGTTGATCTTTGTGCCATCCGGGAGGAAGGTATTGTGCTTCTGCGAGAAGTCGCGCATGTTGGAGGAGTACCTCACAGCCGGACGCACATAGATGGTCGTGAGAGTATCCGGATGCCATTCCATGCGAGTGTTGGCATGGAAAGTGCGATCTCCGGAGAGGTTGTCGAAGTGCTGATTGTTCTGCTGGGATTTGTTGTTTCCGCCCAAAAGTTCGGTGTTGAGGTTGTAGCCGGTTCTGCGATTTCGGTTATCGTCATAAGAGATGTCGGTAACAAAGCTCAGCTTCTTGCTGATGTTCTGATCCAGATTAAGTCCGAAAGAGTGTTCCGTAGGCATTCCGTTCATGTTGCCACCCTTGGGCAGATTGTTGGAATTACCCAGAAACGTTACCCTTGTGTTGTCCATAAAGGCGTTGATCATCGCATTTGCCTCATATCTGTTCTCCGTGCCGTATCCGCCGGAGAGATTTCCCATCAATCCTTTCTTTCTCTCTTTTTTGACGACAAGGTTGATGATCTTCTTGTTCTCCCCGTCGCTCATTCCGGTCAGACGGCTCTCGTCGCTCTTTTTATCCACCACTTGGAGCTTGTCTATCATGTCCGAAAGCAGATTTTTGGTTCCCATCGTGATGTTGTCGGTAAAGAAATCCCTGCCGTCCAGCTGGAGACCCTCGATGCTCTCGCCGTTGTACTTGATGGCTCCATCGTCCGAGACCTCCATGCCCGGAAGCTTCTTGATCAGCTCCTCGACGCTGGCTCCGTCGCGCACCTTAAAGGAAGAAGCGTTGAACTCGGTCGTATCTTTCTTCACCGTAACCGGTGCGAGATACTTCGTTACCACCACATCGGTGAGGTTCTGCGTCTCTTCCACGATGAATATCTTCCCGAAGTCCAGCTTGTACCTGTCCCCCGCAACCGTGATGATGCTGTCTTTCGTCTGAAAACCCATATAGGTAACCCGGAAGACATACTTCCCTTCCGAGACATCGCCTATCGTTATGTTCCCTTGCGTGTTTGCGGCATTGCCCTTATAGAAAGAGCTGTCTTTGGCATGCAGCAGACGCGCCGAAGCTCCCGAAGCCAAGCGTCCGCTCTCCTTCTCTACGATGGTTGCCTGAATGGTGTACTGCTTCTTGCCCTGGGCATGAAGCGTGCCGGGCACAGCCGCCCAACCTGAAAATAAAGTGATAAATAGAGCAAGGAGACAGCTCCGTCGACCCTTGCTTTCCCGTTTTGAAGACATAATCGTGTATGTTTTTTACTGTTTTTCCTCTATTGGATGCCTGTTCCCCGATGCAGGTTTAACGGCGGTAACGATTTTTCTCTCCAAACATCCCCAAAAAAGGTCTCTCGGAAATACCGGGGGAGAACCTCATAAAAATCACTCCTCAAGCAACCCTCCTAAACTTTCGTGCGCATGGAAGAAAATTTTCGTGCGCAAAAAAAAATATTTTCATGCGCACGAAAAAATATTTACGCACGTACAGAAAAAAAATTGTGTACGTACAGAAAAAAAATTGTGTACGTACAAAAAAAAATTTTTGTACGTACAAAAAAAAATTTTCGTACGTACGAAAAAATATTTTCGTACGTACGAAAATTAGGCTGCTTTCGGAAGGAAGTTTTCAATCACGCTTTACGGATTGAAAACCAGCAGATTAAAACCTCAAACTAATACCCAGACGAACTGCCGCCCGACGAACCCCCGTATAGTCCAAAACCAAAAGATTATCCACGGCAAAAATGGTCTGAAATCCGTCTCCCAAAATAACGGCTCCACCGAGACTGAAAGGGGTGCTTTTCATGGAGCTGACACTTGCCGCCATCGTAAAGAATCGTGCCGGACGGTAAGAGGAGCTGAGTGCCGCCTCGTAGTGGAAAAGTCCGCTCACCCATGCCCCACCGACAAGAGCCTTTATCTTGACAGGATCTGTCGGAGTGTATTCTGCCGTGGCACCGAGACGGGTGTATAGAGAGGAAAAGTAGGAACGTTCTGCATCACGAGCCGTAACGGCAGACTCCAGCTGTCGGATGAGAGCATCCAACGAAGGATCTTTCCCCTGATTTTTATTGATGAGAGCGTTGGAAAAATCAACGCCCTTGAACTCAAGAGCTTTATCCCCGGAGAGATCCAGCTCTACCGATTTCAGATTCTTGCCATTCCAGCGGATGAAGCCGAGATCGGTTATCGAAAGACCGAAAGACCAGTGTCTGTCGAGACGATACTCCGCGCCCAGATCCATCCCCAGACCATAGTTGGAGAAAGATTTATCGTGCAGCATATCTCTGCCGAGCGCACCCAGGTCCACATCCCCTTCCGAATTTACCCGAAGTTTCTTGGGGCTGTTTACCACATAATGCTGTGTGCCGCTCAACGCCAAAGTACGCCCCTGCTCGTCTGTGCGAAAAACAAAATCTCCGCCGTCCGAAAAAGCTCCCGATGCCATCGTGAGCAGCTTGAGCCGCCCCCCGATGCGGAGATTGCGCCGCTTCAATATCCTGTCGTTGGCATACCCGATAGCCAACTGCACGTAGCGTCTGTGTGCCATCGGAATATGCCCGAGAGAATGATCCCGACCCATATAGTGGGCGTTACCGTTGGCTACAAAGTCCGCCAAAGAAGCGGGAAGAGCCATCGCCACATCCGCACGAATGCCGAGCTGAATGGAGTAGAATCCGCTGCCGAACTTCTCTCCGTAAGTGAACAGATCCGCATTTGCCATCGTCATAAAAGGCTGACCGGCTGCACTCCTAAGTGCCCGATCCAATATCAGATAAGTCCCCTTCTCATCTTTATGCAGAACACTGCTCGGAGCCACCGGCAGACGAAGGTCTAAGCTGACCTGAGAAATGAAAGGCAGCCCCACAATCACTCTGTCGTGATCAGGGATATAAGAAGGATTTTGAGAGATCCGCGCAAAGTCCGCATCGGTGGTCAGCAGTGTATGATCCGGCTGTTGCGCTTTTGCCGAAACGGCACAGATGAAAAGAAGAGCAACGAGAGAAAGTGTCCTATATATATATGTATTCATGAGTGAATGGCTGTGAGGTTAAAACTTGTGGTTGATTCCGGCAGAGATATGCAGTGCCATGCTTTGAGAAGGACGCAGCTGAACAGTCTCCTCAGACAGTGTGCGGATATAGCCTTGCACCTTTACTTTTGTCGCATTCCGGATAAGACGGCTCTGCTCTGCGGTCAGCTCCGCAACTATACGGCTGTCGGCAAAACTCTTTCCATCCGTGCTTCCGGTTATACCACCACTTACTGTAACGGTTGCTCCCGGAATCTCTTTCCCTTTGGCATCCAAAAAGATGAGCTTTTCACAGACAATCTCGAAAGGAATGTTGCTCCGCCCTACGATGCACAGGCTGATGGTCTCATACAACCCGTCGAAACGTTTGAGTTCTTCCAAAGAAGAGAGAGGAAGCGTTACTTTCACGGGAAATTTCTCTACGCGAAGATCAAGAGGCTGCTCGAGATGGTATCCTCCGGAAAGGCGTAGCCCGGAGTTGAAAGCTATCTTTCCTCTCGTCGGGACAATCACCTTGCATTCTATCTCCATTCCGGACTTGTCCAGACCGGAAAGGAATGCTTCCAAAGCATCTCCGTCATATCTTATGGTGTGAATGTCCTCCTGCTTCAGACTCTTTATGTCAAAAACTTTTATCGGAGGAATATAAAGAGGAATAGAGCTTGATTTCTTGAGAGATTTCAGCTTGGCACCAACAGACATACCCATATCCACGCCCTTGGTTTTCAGCGTAAGATCAAACTTCGTGCCCTTTAACCACAGAGCTTGAGCACGACTCCACTCATCGAAATTCCACTTGGTGGTATTCGTCCGAAAAATTATTTCCGTAGGATCTACAACGCCTTTGAACTCTTTTATCTTTGCTTTCAATATCTCGATCTTTATCTCTATCGCTTCTCCTTTCTTCAAAACAACATCTCCAGGACTGTTTTCGGGGATGATGGAAAACTCATAACCCATGTTGATGGTATTACCGTTGCCCGGCAAAAGATTCACTCCCGGCAAACGGAACGTGGCTTCCAACTCTTTATCTTTCCCGTTGGAGCTCAAATACAAACGGATGGGCTCTCCCTGTTCATCGGTTGCATTGACCAGTCCAAGGATGAACGTTGCTTTCATGGGAACGTTCGAGAGCTTCACACGAATATCTCCTTCCAAAACGATCCTCTCGGAAGATTTTATCTTGTCCGATAGTGAGAATGTAAATCGACCAAGCTCCAGAGGAAAGATCTGCCCGATTTTATTCAGATCATTTCCGGGTATCACCATATCCTGAGAGTACCCGGCAGAAGGCGCTACAAACGTAAATTCAGCATCCTCTACCTGTTGGGCGGTAAAAGAGCCGAGATCCCACCGGAAAGCGTTCGGATCTTCCAACTTGATCAATAACCTGTCCTTCTCTCGGTCTATCTTCAAGGCTCCGTTTCCCAACTTATGCCCTAAGAGCACTTCTCCTATACCGACATCGGCATATCCCAAAGGAAGTACCCAATCTCCTTTCTCTTCCATCCGGATTTCCGGCTTCCGAGAAAAAAGATCGGCATCTCCGCAAGACTGGAAAGAGATTGACATCAATAAGCCACAGAAAAAGGCTACTAAATCTTTTCTTATCATATCTGTTACTTTATTGTATATTCCTCATTCTATGTACACAAAGGTAGTTATTTTATAAACTTCACATCTCATTTGTGCCTTTGACTTGAGGTAAAATCAATATTCGGAGTTTTAATAGAAGAAGAAAAAGAATAGATACCAATTCGGACGGCATTATTGGATGCTGTTTTATGCTGTTATTTTAACTCAATGTTTTATCTTTGTGGAAGAAACAGAATAAATCATAAAAGAAGCTACAACGCCTTATGAGCAATAGAGGCAGGTATTGGGGTAGAATACTTTGGGGCTTTTTAGCCCTGTTCTGTTGCGGACTATGCTTGCAAGCGGGGGCTCAGATCGTCTCCAAACGCCCTCGCATAAGTATGCAACAGATGGGTGTGAGCATACTGCAACAAGGGCAGATCCCGACTCTTGAACTTGCTCCTCTGAATGTAGATTCCATGCTTATCGTCTCGCAAAAGAGAGCAAAAGACCTTAGAGGAGCAGAGCTGTTTGCTCATAAAAGACCGGTAAGCGTAAATCTTCTCCAAGACGGACATAGACAAAAAGCCTCCGATGGACGAACATTGATAAGATATGCCGTAAAGGTTCCCAATGCCAAGGGACTCAACTTTTTCTTTGACAGATTTTTTCTTCCGGAAGACAGCTACATCACCATCTATTCGCTGGACAATCCGGAAACATTCATAGGACCCTTCGGAAATGAAAACAACTCGGAAAGCAAGGCTCTTCCCACCATGTCGATCGAAGGAAATACTGTCCTCATCGAATTGGATCTCCCCTTTTCTTTAGAAGAGAAAGCAGAACTGCATCTCGGAGAGGTGAATGCCGAGTTTCGCGCTCAACCTCGCGAATCCAATCCCAAAACATTGCCATGTACCCCGAACGTTGTCTGCCTGCCTCAGTATAGCAGAGAGAGCAAAGCGGTAGTCAGTCTTATCGTCAACGGAACGGTAAGAGGATCCGGAGCCATGATCAACAACACGGCAGAAGATGGGCGTCCCATTTTAGCCACAGCCTCTCACGTTTTGCTGAGATCGTTCTTCGACATAGACAAGGATTATGATCATCTTGCCAAAACAGTCGTGGCATACTTCTCTCATCAAACTACCGACTGTGAGGGTCTTATAGCTCCTCCCGTACAACAATCCATTGCAGGGGCAAGACTCCTCACGATTTATGAACCGGGAGACATGTGTCTGCTGGAGCTGAACCAGAAGCCTCCCATAGAATATAACGCCTACCTTGGAGGGTGGAACAGGACTGTCTCCAATCCGGATGGTCCTTTTGTCTGTGTGCATCACCCCAACGGGATGCCCAAACGTTTGTGCATGACCACAAAGCAGGTTGTCAAAGGTTGGCCTCCGAGTTTGAGCTATCCTTATCCCATAGAGCCCAATCTCTACTATTGGTGGGTAAAAAAATGGGATCTTGGAGTAACGATGCCGGGATCTTCAGGTTCGCCCCTCTATGATGCGGAAGGTTATATGATTGGATTCCTTACTGCCGGAGCATCCGAATGCGACTCTCCTTTCAACGATGTATATACGGGTATCGGATTCAACTGGGATAGCAGAAAGAGGCCATCTATGCCGACAATGGGACAAATACTTGACCCGACAGGCTCCGGCATGGAAAAGATAGCGGGAAGACCATTGTACAAAGAAGCAAAGGAGGTAAACACATGGTCTAATGTGATGGATAACTACAAGGCTGATATTCTCAAGTCGCTCTCCCTATATACCAATAAGATAAATCCTCTTCCCAAGACAGTGGCAGAACGTTTTCGCGTTCCTGCTTCGGCATCCCCCATCACACTGCATGGGATGACTACAACGCTTCACATTCCTGTATCCTTAAATAAGGTTCCTCCAGTAGCTGTTCCGTACACGATTTATCGCCGCATGCCTTCGGGAGATGTCGAAAAGATTTTATCCGGAGACGTTCGCTTGGATGATGTGGTTAGCAGCAATAAACAAGCGATCCACACAACTGAAGATGTGGTGGCTCGTGGAAGTGTCGAGGTGTTCAGTAGCTTTACAGAGCCTATCACCTTGTCTTCCGGGAATGAAATACTTGTGGCTTACCAGGTGGATGCGATGCAGTCTGGCATCACTCTGCTTACAGCTCCGATCCGTGGCAGGGAGAATTATCTGTGGACTTCCTCCGATGCTGCATCATGGACAGAATGGCCGGAAGCATTTAGAGGCATATCGCTCTGCACAAGACTTTCCTATACCGGAGAAAAACTGGACTATGAGGATCTGCCTCTTGATGCAAAAGACTACTTTAGATTGCGCTACACGGGAGGAGATCTACTCGTACAATTCAAAGAGAATCCATCCGGAGAGATGTTTAGCAAACACACCATAACGCTTTATACCCTATTAGGGCAGAGAATGATACAGAGCGAGACTCGTTCTCAAAGCGTTACGCTGAATGTTGGATCATTTCCTCCGGGCATTTATATCATTCACGTAACGGACGATAAAGGCAACAAACACTCGAAAAAGATCCTTTTAGATCCGAAATAGAATAAGACATCCCAATATTCCTACATCAAACACACTCCAAGATGAAACATTCTCTACACACAGCATTTAGTAGCAAGCTATTTCTTCTCTCTCTGCTTGCCTTGTTTATTACCTCTTGTACTTCCAACAAAAAGAGCATTATCGATGGTCATGTTAGAGGGGCTGAAGGTAAAACCATCTACTTGGAGCAGAGAAAACTATCAGGTGTAGAGGTTTTGGATTCTGTCAAACTCCACGCTAATGGTTCTTTCAAATTCACCGAAGAACTTGGAGAACTTCCCGAGTTTTACAGGCTAAGAGTGGAAAATCAAGTCATTACTTTGGCAATAGATACGATATCACACATCAGAGTAGAAACGGATTACTCCAGCTTTGCCACCGGATACACTGTGGAGGGATCTGCCACATCGGAAAAAGTAAAAGAGATATTCCTTGCTCAACTGGATGCCAATGTAGGTATATCAAAGGACTTGGCAGAATATGTGGACGGACACATGCCGGACTCTGTATTCCAATCCAAACAGAAGCAACACATAGAGCAGTACAAAGAGGTAGCTATCAAATATATCTACGAAGATCCCGCATCGTTGGCAGCATACTATGCGCTGTTCCAAGAGTTGGGTGGTTACCTCATCTTCAACATCTATGAAGAGGCAGACTCAAAGCTGTTTGCCATTGTCGCTACGGCTTTCGATGCCGAATATCCGGACGCTGAACGCTCTAAGCATCTGCACAAACTGGCTCTGCAATCTATTGCTGCAGTTCGCAGTCAAAAGAACCAGCAACAATTACAAAAAAGCTTTGAGAACAGTGCCGCAGTTGTAGGCTATCTGGAAGTAAGTCTTCCGAATGCCAAGGGAGACACCATCTCTCTTTCTTCTGTTGTAGGAACAGGGGAGATCACTCTTCTTTCTTTTACTGCCATGGGCGCAGAATGGTCTGCGGCATACTGTGAGAGTATTGATCTTTTATACCAAAACTATCATAACAAAGGGCTTCGCATTTACCAAGTCGGTCTTGAAAGAGATGGACACATTTGGTACAGCACCATTCAGAACTATCCTTGGGTAAATGTACAAGATACGGATGGTGTCTTCTCCAAATATATCGGTCTCTACAATCTGAACACGTTGCCGACAATGTTCTTAATCAAAGACGGAGAACTCAAGGCAAGATTCACGGACTTTAACGAGGTACTCGCTACGCTCGACAAGTGGCTCTAACATAAAAGCCAAAAGAAATCTTTCTGCCGTATAGTGTCTTAGAGACAGAAAGAACAATCACATAGCTTTCTAAAATCCGCACCTAACCGATTCACTGATGGGATGAATCTATCTTGCTATGAACGAGCGCGGTTTGAATAATATGTTTATATTTGCAACTATAATAGTATTTATAAAAATAGGCAGACAAAACAGATGAAACAATTTATTAAAATGGTCTTTGCTTCTTGCTTGGGAGTGATCTTAGCAAGCGTAGTGGCAATGATCCTGTTTTTCTTTGTGGTAGTTTCGGCTATAACAGCCAGCATATCAGCTTTCACAAGCAGAGAAGATACTTCTGTATTTCAAGTTGAAAGTGGAAGTATATTAGAGATAGTTCCGGGAGGAGTTATCTCCGAAAGCAAAGCAGATAATCCTTTTGCAGCATTCTTGCCGGGCAAACGAGATAGTGAGGGGATGCTTACTCTTTCTGAGATAAAGAAGGCAATCCGCTCAGCTGCAGAAGACCAAAATATTGAAGCAATTTATATCGACTTCTCAGGTGTCGGCATGGGTTATGCCACCGCACAAGAGATCCGTCAAGAGTTGGAGTCCTTCAAGAAAAGCGGTAAGATGATCTTTACGTACGCAGATGTACTATCGGACAAGAGCTACTACCTTGCCAGCGTCGCGGACAAGATCTATATGAATCCTGAAGGTATGCTGCCTATGATGGGGTTGAGTCGACAAGTAATGTTCTACACAGGACCTCTTCAAAAGCTTGGTGTTGAAATGCAAATCTTTAAGGTAGGGACTTTTAAGGGTGCCGTAGAGCCTTTTGTTCTGAAAAAGCTAAGTGAGCCGAACAGATTGCAACTACAAGAATATATAAACGGACTTTGGGACAATGTAGCTGATGCCATAGTTGCCTCTCGTGGTATCAATCGCGATAGCCTTGAAGTATTCGTGAACAGAGGATACGGCATGGGATCTATCCGAAAGGCTGTAGAATATGGTTTGGTAGACTCTCTGATGTACAGCCTTGACGTGGAACCTATGCTGGCGGAGCGTTATACAGGAGAAAGAGACAAAGAACGCTATAATGGTGTAACGGTTTCACAATATCTCCGCTCCAAAGGTGCTCGTTACGTATCCAAAGGAGACGCTATCGGCGTCGTTATTGCTGAAGGAGAGATTCGAGAATCTGCAGGAGAATTTGAAAATACCACCATCATTGATATGGATGTTGCAAAGAAACTGCGAGAATTGGCAGAGGATGACGACATCAAGGCGGTGGTTATGAGAGTAAATTCTCCGGGAGGATCTGCATTCCTTTCCGAACAGATTTGGAAAGAGGTCAATGATCTTAAAGCCAAGAAGCCGGTTGTTGTTTCCATGGGAGATTATGCTGCCTCTGGCGGATATTATATCTCTTGTGCTGCCAACAAGATATTCGCAGATCCTACGACCCTTACCGGAAGTATTGGTATCTTCGGGCAGTTCCCGAACTTCACAGGAGCAGCCAATAAGATTGATTTGACAATGGATGTGGTAAAGACACACGAATTATCAGATCTTGGAAATACACTTCGTCCTATGACAGATAAGGAGAAAGCTGTAATCCAAAATATGGTAGAACGCGGCTACGAGTTGTTCAAGAAGCGTGTGGCAGACGGAAGAGGCATGACCGTTGCTCAGGTCGATAGTGTGGGACAAGGTCGTGTATGGCTGGGACAAAAAGCCATCGAATTGGGACTTGTAGACAAACTGGGTACTTTTGATGATGCCGTGGAAGAGGCTGCTCGTCTGGCTGAAGTGGACAAGTACTACCTCTACTATCCGAAAAGCGATAAAAAAGAGTGGTGGATGAAGCTTGTCGGTGGCTACTCAGATGTGAAAGCCAATCTATTCGACTCGCTTCTCTCTCCGGAAGAGCAGAAGTTCCTGAACGCTATCCGTAAGGCTCAGCGTACAACAGGAATTCTGGCAATGCCGGAAATAGACATTACAGAACAGTAAAATAATCAGAACCCCGAAAGGACTTTTACAGGTGCTTTCGGGGTTGTGTACTTAATAAGCCCTTGGACAGGGCTCTTTTGAGCAGGAAAGATGACCATACCTAAACGTAACATATTGCTAAAGATCCCCTCCGTATTGTACGGAGTAGGCGTTGCTTTGCGCAATTTTGCGTTTGACAATGGTTGGTTACTTTCCGAAAAGCCTCCTGTTCCGACAATCTGCGTTGGGAATATTGCGGTGGGAGGTACGGGGAAAACGCCTCATATAGAGTTTTTGATCCGCCAGCTTTCTCCTCTCTATCGCATAGCCGTTCTCTCCAGAGGTTATGGAAGAAAGAGTAGCCTTCCTATGGAGGTTCTTCCGGAGCATACTGTGGATTTGGTCGGAGACGAACCTTTGCAGATCAAGCAAAAGTTCCCCAATGTCTATGTCTACGTAGATGGCAGCAGACTCAGGGCTATGGCTCACTTTGAAGCCATGCCCAAGGAGCAGCGTCCGACATTGATTTTAATGGACGATGGCTTTCAACACAGATACGTCAAGCCTACATATACTATTCTTCTTACCTCATTCCAGAGACCATTTACGCAGGATGATCTTCTTCCCTATGGCAATCTGAGAGAGCCTCAGGAAGCCAAGTATAGGGCAGACTCTGTGATTATCACTCGGACGCCGAACAGTATAAAGCCGATACAGATGAAACTGCTGGAAGGAGAGATGGAGCTACAAGCACATCAATCTCTATACTTCAGTTCCATGCGTATGATGCCTCCAAGGAGGATACTTACTGATGAACAGATAGGTTCTTCTTCTCATACCATTCCTCCTCCCAATAGAGGGTCGGAGGTAATTCTCGTGGCAGGTATTGCCAATCCGAACATTTTCTTTCTTCGCCAAAAGGGAGAAGGTTATGTAGAAAAGATGAGATTTGCATTCCCGGATCATCATAACTTTCAGAAGAAAGAGGTCGAATCTATCATCGAACAGCTAAGAAAACATTCGAATGCCTATCTGCTTACAACGGAAAAAGATTCGGTAAGACTCTATCCGCACCTGCTATCAGTAGCTTCGGAAATACAAGCCCGATGTTATTGCGTTCCTATGGAGATTGCGATGGCTTCAGATGCTCAAGCTAAATTGCTGACTGAGATCCGCAATGTTTTGGCACTGGAAAATAAAAGAGAAAAAAAGCATGAGAAGTAACCACTACTGCATTATTCTTGCCGGTGGAGTAGGAAGTAGATTCTGGCCACTGAGCAAAGCGTCTCAACCGAAACAGTTCATAGATGTGTTGGGAACTGGTAAAAGTTTCATACGTATGACATTCGACAGACTCTCTCCTCTCTTCCCGACAGAGAACTTTTATGTTATGACCGGTGAAGCCTACCGAGAAGATGTTTTGGCAGAACTGCCCATGCTAAAAGCTCATCAAGTCCTCACGGAACCGGAAAGACGCAACACCGCTCCATGTATAGCCTATGCGGCATATAAGCTGAAGCAAAAGGATCCGAATGCTCTGTTATTGGTTACACCTTCTGATCATTATATTGCAGATGAAGGTCGCTTCCGTGATTGCATTGCAAAACAACTCGAAGATGCTGAAAAAGAGGATGCTCTGTTTACTATCGGCATTCGTCCTACTTATCCAGCCATAGGCTACGGTTATATAGAAGTGGAACAAAGCATCATGAGACTGAATCGCTCTCAGCCGGTACTTCAATTCAAAGAAAAGCCCTCCCTTCCTGTTGCCGTGGATATGTTGGCTAAGGGCAATTATCTTTGGAATTCCGGTATGTTTATATGGAAAGCCTCGGTTTTTACCTCTGCTTTAGAGGCTCACTTGCCTGAAGTATCATCTCTGTTTGCCCCTATCTCTTCCTATAATACTCCTCAGGAGAGTGCAGATGTGCGCCTTGCTTTTCTCCGTTCGCCTTCGGTCTCTATTGATTATGGGCTTATAGAAAAGGCTCATAATGTAAAAGTTGCACCTTCCGATTTTGGATGGAGCGATCTTGGAACATGGGAAAGCCTTTATCGTCAGTTGGATAAAGATGATGCAGAGAATGCTGTCTCCGCACCGAAAGCCAAGGAGGTAGATCTGCGGGAGTGCCGAAATTTGCTTGTCAAGTCCTCTTCTCCCAACAAACGCCTTGTATTATATGGCATAGAAGATATGCTGGTTGTCGATACCCCTGAAACTCTCTTCATCTCTCGTCGTGGAGACGAGGCTGCGATGCACGAGATTATAAAAGAAAAGCAGGAGAAGTAGTCCGATAATCTACTCCCTCAACACCCTCAAAAAGATATTCATAATCCACGCTCTATCCTCTTCCGAGCTTATTGTCTCGAATGGGATGGACGATAGCACGATGTGATAAGGAGACTTCGTGGTTATCCCCAAGGGTGTCCCATCATGGGTGGCAATAAACATCCTCACATCTTTTTGGTTATAGGGCCAGAGAGCATCTACCTTATCTATATAGTAATGGTTCGGATTTGGGAAAGAGTGCACCTGTACACTGTAATAGTTTCCTGCTTCTTTCGGATTGGTCAAGTCTCGGATCATCATCTGCCCGTTTACGGGAACAGTCTGCACTGAATCGGGAGACGCAAGATTAAGAACCGTGTTAAGGAAATTCCTATCGTAGCTGTCAGGTAGAGAGTGAACAGGTGTGGAGAGATCCGATACAAGGTGAGCGGCTGTCAGTATCAATCGTCCGCCACCCATCAGATAAGACTCTACGGCAAACTGCAAATCCGGACTCATGCTTTTATACTTCATCTTTCCATAAGAGGGAGTACCTATCACCGTACTGCGTTGCTTGCCCAAAACAAGATCCACCACCGCATATCTCTTGAGCATTTCCGGCTCTTTCTCTACACGACTGACCGATGAAGAGAAGAACGAACAACCCGAAGCCATCAAAGCCTTACCGTGAGTATAGGGGTAGTCGAAGCTATTTCCGGCAACATGATCCACGGCGGATATATCTTTCAGATAGGGCACGCCGGAGTCATACTCTCCGAAGAGAGAGGGTGCACTCACCCTGTCAAAGCCGTTTACCACAAGTACATCTCCATGTGCCTGAATGCTTATACCGGCAGACACGATCTCTGAAGGGAAGCTCTCTCCTCCGTCATTCACTCCTGTAATCTTGAATGAATATATACTGTTCTTCTCCACAGGGAGAAACAGAATAGAGTCGGCAACAATCAATCCGTTATCAAACCCGCCATTATTCTTCCTCGTATAGACCATATAATGGTGAGGAGAGGCAGAGGGTTCCAAAGGATCATGTCGAGGCGACCATGTCAGCACTACCGAATCTTGCCCCCAAGGCTCTACTGCGACACCGGTAGGCGGAAGAGGTTGCACCACATACTTCTGACCAAACTCGTAAGACAAAAACTTCAGAATACCTTTATATATAGCTCTCGAATAGGTAAAGCGAAAATCGGGATCAAGACCATACTGCATATCTGCACGATTTTGATGAGAGATCATTTCGAGGAGCAACGAAGGGGCATGTTGCCATGTTGCTTCCGAGTAGTTTTTATCCCACATTCCCCTCCGTACCCAATCTTTCCGGTAGGTACGCCTCAAATCCTCCATGATGGTTGTCTGCACAATATCGGTAAGATCTCTTGCGGCACTGCGAGATATACCATTAGGATAACGCCCCTCCTCGTGCTGGCTGTTGTATATCCCAAGCACTCCGAAAGTCTCTTCCCCATCCCTCACGCCGGCATCCGAGTGTAGCGCAAAAGAGAGGTCGATAGGGATGTTCAATCCACCCGAATAAGAAGTGGTGGGAAGCCCACCCATCAGATAGTTTACCCACTGTCCGCGAGAACGATAGTCATCCACATAGTCATTTGCGCTCTTGCTTCCGTTGTATATACTATCGGGAACACCTGCCCACTGCATCCAGTATCTTGCACTCTCTGCATACCTCGGCATTCCACTTACAGAGTAGGTAGCAGGGATTGTACGCTTTCTTCTTCCACGTCCTACCACCTGTGGGTATCCACGCTCTACGTGTCCCATGCCTCCACCTATCTTTACCGCATCGGCTGTTACTATCTTTCCTGCCGTTGCGCTTTCGTTGGTAAGGGTTATAAAGTTTTGGTCTACGCCCTCTTTTTCAGGCTTAAAAAGAAATGTTCCGAGATAGATCCATGTTCCTCCTCCCATTGTTTGGTTCACCACAAAAGTAGATACCCCTCCGGCATGATATACGGAATAGTGAGCATCTTCCACACTGTTGGGGAGCGACTTATAGCTGACATAAACAGCATATTCTGCCTCTTTCGTGATCTCCGGTATCCATGTGGCACGGCTCAGATCTCCTTTGGTTCTACTCTCTATCTGTCTGTAACTGCCTTGAGAGAAAGGGTTCTCATTATCTCTCAATCTGGCAGTGGTGTAGGCAAAACCGCTCTCCTGACCCTCTTCCCACTTTACACGAGCATTTCGTTCGGCATAGACACCTTTCGTCAGTACCGAAGCATCGTTGTCTATAATATACTCCTCCCTGTTCATATCCCTTTCTCGTGGCAGGAGTACCACTGCTCCGGCTTTCTCCAGCATGGGTACCACATAAGGAACGATATAGCTTTGTGTGAACAGATCTTCCGTTGTGCCGAAGACCAAAGGGCGTTGCCACTTCCATTCGTTCTTTTGTGTATCGAAGTATCTGCCGTGACTCTGCCACATCGCAATATGCCTGCCTTGCAGACCGGCTGTTATGGCGTATGGCGTACCTGTCTTTCGGACCAACGGGGACTCCGTCTTTCTCACCGCCTTTTCGCCCCACTTCTGTCGGGATGAGCGGTAGTGCTTTCCTTTATACGCTTCCGGGATAAGATCCTCTATATTCTGTCCGTCTACCCTGATGGCTATCTTGTACTCCTGCATCCCTTCGGGAAGAAGAGACGAAGCGTAGGCATATATATCTTTTACCATCTCTTCCCGGTAAGGGACATTGAGACCGTTCGTATTGAGATTCAAGATAACCATGGCTCCTCCTACGGAAGCCGACTTCACCTCTACCCGTCCGGTAGAAACATTACTAAAGGATGGATGCAGCTCTATATATTGTCCCAGAGGGGTGTACCACTGTTCTTTTCTGATGCTTCTCTGTCCCCATACAGACCCTGTACAGACAAGACAGATAAAGAGAATAAACCAAAATCTTTTTGTACCTATCATGAAAGCAAATATAAGAGAAATATCAGAGGTTATCCCTACATTTGTGCTTAGGTAAAAAAGTTTATAGATTTTTATTTCCCCATGGTCAGACTCCTGCACAGTCGCTTTATGGAATGCTCCGGTATCTCTACGGACAGCAGGCATATTGCGCCCGGTTCGCTCTTCGTAGCACTCAAAGGCGAACACTTCGACGGCAACACCTTTGCCCTCCAAGCCTTGGCATCCGGAGCCGCATACGCTCTTGTGAGCGATGAGGCTCTGCAACACAATCCCCGATGTATCTGCGTGCCCGATACGCTGCGTGCGTTGCAGGAGCTTGCACACTATCATCGCAGGTTGTTCGATATACCTGTGGTGGGCATCACGGGTACTAATGGCAAAACCACCACTAAGGAACTGACCCTTGCCGTACTCCGTTCAAAGTACAATGTTCTTGCTACAGAAGGCAACCTCAATAACCATATCGGTGTGCCTCTGACACTTCTCAAGCTCAACCCTCGGCACGAAGTCGCAATCATCGAAATGGGAGCAAGCAAAAAAGGAGACATAGAAGAGCTGGTGAATATAGCCGAGCCGACCATCGGGCTGGTAACCAATATCGGAGCGGCTCATCTCGAAGGCTTCGGCTCTCTACAAGGTGTATTGGAGACCAAGAGCGAGCTTCCTCACTTTCTTCTCTCCCGTTCGGAGAAGAGGGGGAGCTACATCCTCAATCTGGACGATGCGCTTCTCTCCGGAAAGTGGAAAGGACAGGAGACATTCTCCTATACCGCTCAAGGCTCGGATCAGGCAAGACTTTTTGGAGAGCTTCTCCCATCCGATGATCCTTACCTCTCGGCTAAAATCTCTTTCGATGCGGAAACATACCACCTGAAAAGCTCGCTTGTCGGAGGCTACAATCTGCCCAACGCACTGGCGGCACTCTCTTTGGGGCATCTTCTCGGTGTCTCTCTTGAAGAGGGAATCAAGGCTATCGAAGCCTATACCCCCACCAATAAGCGGTCTCAACTCCTCTCTCTGCCGCAGCATACACTCATATTGGACGCTTACAACGCCAATCTCTCCAGCATGAAAGCGGCTCTCTCCAATCTGGAGCTACTCTCTCGTGCGGAGAAGAACGTGTCTGCCATACTTGGCGATATGCTCGAAATGGGAGAAGAGACTGCCCACGTCCATACAGAAGTACTCGAAACGGCTCTATCCATACCACGCTTGTCTCCTCTCTATCTCGTAGGGGATGCTTTTGCCGAGGTATGGCACCGGTTGGCTTGCAGCCATACGGACTCTTCCGTCTATCTCTTCCCGACAAGTGCCGACCTCCTCTCCTCCCTTCGTTTTGGGGAGATACCTCTTCCGCCTGCCGGCTCTACCATCCTCATCAAAGGGTCTCGCGGCATGGCATTAGAACAGGTTTTACCTGTTTTTGAAGCAGAAATACGGTAAGATTATCCTATTTCCGTTTTAAGAAATACTCTTTTGGGGCTGTGTCAAAATTCATTTTTGCACAGCCCTTTTGGGTTGCATCAGAACGCATAAAATACGAGGAGCAAAGAATGAAACCGGAAGAAACACACTCCTTATATGCAACCGAAGCCGAATATCTCAAGTAGCATCGCAGTTTGCGCACTTTCACCCTCCCTCTTTTCTTCTTGCCGCTCTTTGCTGCTCCCTTTCCTCCTCCTGTGCAGCCTCTATTCTTTTCGATTTCATGCGCACTCATGCGAAAAATAGCCATTTTTAGTGATTGCAGGCATTTCGGAAAGTAAATACCTTTGCGCTGTTAAAATGGAGATCTATTGTAGGCTCTCCACACTTATTACAGGTCGTTTTCTTGTCGTTTATGTATGCACGTTGAGTGTTTTGTGAAGAAAACGCCTCCTTTTATCTCTTGTTTCCGAGAGGATTAGAATAACTTTAATGACAAAATAATATGATACAAAACAGACTTACAGATGTTCCGGAAACCATGCTGATAACGCTGTGGGCTAAGGCGGAAGAGGCAAAACGGGCGGATGCACTGCTCTATGACGAAAAGGCAGTGGAGATCATTCAGAAAATAGAGTACGACTTCTCGAAGTTCAGCAAAGGGAAGTTTTCCCAAGCAGGCTGTTGCATCAGAGCAAGCCTCATAGACAGAGAGGCGAAGGAGTTCTTTGCCAAACATCCGGATGCCGTTGTGGTGCAGCTGGGAGCAGGTATAGATGCCAGATATGAACGGTTGGGCTGTCCGGCGATAACACACTGGTACGATCTGGATCTAGAAGAAGCCATCAATCTGAGACGTCAGCTGCTATCCGAAAGCGAGAGAAACACCTACATCGCCTCTTCCATGTTTCACTACGATTGGGCAGACAAGGTGAACTCTCACGGCAAACCGGTTCTTATCATCCTGGAAGGCGTTCTGATGTACTTTACTCCCGAAGAGGTTCGAGGCTTTTTCGATGAGATCTGCAAACGTTTCAGCAATGCGACCGTCCTGTTCGATATGCTTGCATTCTCATTGGTCGGCAACTCCAAACGGCACGACACACTCCGCAACTTCGGAAAAAATGTGGAGTTCAACTGGTCTCTGCTCGCAACAAAAGAGATGGAAACATGGCATCCTAAGATTAAGCTCGAAAAAGAGTACTATATGAGCCAACATGACAACGGCAGGATTCCGTTTATCTTCCGAATGCTCTACAAGATCCCATACTTTTTCCGCCGTTTCAATCAACGCATTGTCAATCTCCGGATCGGCTGATAAACAATATCCTATCCGGTAACAATCTTATAACACAACATAAAAACAGAACAGATGCAGTACATCATCATTACATTTATCATCTTTTTTGCACTACGACTTGCCTCTCTATCTTTCTCCATCCGTAACGAAAAGCTCCTGCTGAAAAAAGGAGGAGTGCAGCACGGAAAGCTCAACTCCCTCCTGCTCACACTGGCTCACATCGCCTACTATTTCTCTGCACTATATGAGGCATACACTACCGGAGTGGAGTTCAACACCATTTCGATAGCCGGTGTAGCCGTTATGGCATTTGCTTACGGCATGCTCTTCTATGTCATCTACAAGCTCAAAGATATTTGGACGGTAAAGCTCTATATCGTTCCCAATCAGCGTATCGAAAAGAGTTTCCTCTTCAGAACGGTGCGCCATCCCAACTATTTCCTGAACATCATGCCCGAACTGGTCGGAGTAGCACTGCTCTGCAACGCCTGGATGACGCTTGCGATAGGCTTTCCGCTCTACTTCTGTCTCCTTGTTGTCCGCATCAGACAAGAGGAGAGAGCCATGAAAGGGCTGTGGTGTGCATAGCTTGCAGATGGATTCGGAACGAAAAACCGAACCGTCGGAGCTGTTCCCGGTTCGCTTTTTTGTAAGTCGTCTTGTCGGTCGGAAGTTTTGAAAGTTTCTTTCCGCCGAAATCAGAGATTTTTCTTGACTCTTGAAGGTGTCCTGAAATCCTCTTTTAAGAGGTTTCCGGGCACCTCATTTTTATATATTCCATCCCGAAAAATGCTCACTTTTTTTTCGGCTCTCTATTTTGATCGGAGGGGTCGTTTTCAGAACACGACCGAACTGTTAAATTCGGGCTGTTTTATTAACACAAATTCCGATACCTGTTAAGCAAAAACAGTAAACGAGCATATTCTTTCGGCTTAACGTGTTTAATTTTTCAGTAAACACGTTTACCGATTTCATTGAACACGTTTACCGGATTCGATTAACGTGTTTAGCCAAAAACATTAAAACACTAAGAATCAACAATCTACGTATTTCTACCCCAAAATGTGCCTGAAAAGGCAAATTTCTTTATTAAGAAACGTTTACAGAGACAGGTGTTAAAATTTACAGCTATTAACGCGAAAAAGCCCCATGAAACGGACTGAGAAAAAATTTTTTCCAAATTCGCGATTTTCTGTATCTGATTAGATATTAGAGAATTAAGTTCATTTATCTATTTTATTCCCTAAAAACAGGAGCACGAGATTCGATTTTGGGAGAGCTTCTCCGCACTCCATTTTTATATAAAAGTGCACGCCGGGAAAAGTGAATAGTTCGGAGTAAAAACGATACTCTTTCCGTTTGCTCAATAGAGGTAGGGGTGTTATCTTTGTTTCACTGAAACTAAATCCAAACATCCATGAATGAAATACGTTTGTTCCTGAACGAGATTATCTCCAAGCTCAATATCATCCCCACAGATACGGCAGATGGAGGGACGGGAAGCATTCTGCGTCCTCTGCTGATCATCGGTGTCATACTCCTCTTTACCGTTTTGGTGGAGCTGCTTCTGCGTATAGTCTTTGTCCGACTCCTTCCCAAAATACTGGACAGACTCTCTGCTTTGGAAGACCTGAGGGTAGAAAGCCGTAAACTTCTCTCGAAGATCACACGCATCTGCTCGGTCTCGATCTTCTCCAATCTGCTGTCGCTCCCCTTCCCGATGGAGGACAATATGTTCAGAAATCTGCTCGAAATAGTTTGTAGCATATACATAGCGATACTCATCATCCAGATTTTCCACATCGCACTCGATGCTATAAGGAGCGGAATGCTCTCTTCGGAGAAGTACCGCAATACGCCGTTCGTGAACCTGTTCCAGGTTTTTAAGATCATCGTGTACTGTATCGGTGTCCTCTACATCGTCTCTCTTATCTTCAACATAGACATGAAGACGGTCTTCGGAAGCTTGGCTGCCCTCTCTGCCGTACTGCTTCTGGTCTTCAAAGATACGCTTATGGGCTTTGTGGCAAGCATACAGCTATCGAGCAATGATATGATTCGCGTGGGCGACTGGATCACATCCCCCAAACACAATGTAGATGGAGACGTGGTGGAGATCTCGTTGGCAACGGTGAAGATCAAAGGCTTCGACAATACGATGTACACCATTCCGCCTTATGCGTTGGTAGCGGATCCGGTGATCAATTGGCGTGCTATGCAAGACACCGGAGCACGTAGATGTATGAGAAGTGTATATGTGGATATGAAGACGATAAGGTATGCGGATGACGAACTGATCTCCCGTCTTCAAAACACTGCTGCGCTTGGAGAGTATATCTCTAAGGTTACGGATGAAATTCGTGAGCAGAATGCACAGGTGAGCGAGAACGATCCGCTAAGTATGCGTCGCCTGACAAACGTTGGTCTGTTCAGAAGATATATTGTGGAGTATCTCAAACACAATGATAAGATAAACCAAAATCACACGCTGATGGTGCGCCAGAGAGATCCGGAAGATCGTGGTCTGCCTCTACAGCTTTACTTCTTTACGAATACGGTAGTATGGGTAGAGTACGAAAGTATTGTCAGTGATGTCTTCGATCATGTCTTTGCCGTGGTAAAGTATTTCGATCTGGATCTCTTCCAAAACATCAATAGCCTCGACGGTGTACAGATCCCCGACCCTGCGGAACTGCGTACCTACGTTGAGAATATCAGTAAGAAGGGGAAGTAAGAACTCTTGTAAAAGGGCATAAAAAAGGAATCATCTTGGTAAGCTACTGCTTTTCCAAGATGATTCTTTCTTTATAAATGAAGTAAGTTGCTCTTAGTCTATCTTGCGAGAACCATCGCTGATGACAACGTTGTACACCTTAGGTTCGTAGCCGAATCTCTCTTTGAACATCTTCTTGGCGTTTTCGATAAAGAGTTCGTAAAGCTCTTCCTTCACAAGGTTGATGGTACAGCCACCGAAGCCACCGCCCATAACACGAGAGCCGGTAACGCCACACTCTTTTGCTATATCGTTCAAGTAGTCCAGCTCTTCGCAGCTCACCTCGTAGAGTTTGCTCATTCCCTCGTGTGTCTCATACATCTTTTGTCCTACGGTTTCGTAGTCGTCACGTTCGAGAGCATCACAAACATCAAGTACTCGTTGTACTTCTTCGATGACGTATTCCGCACGCATGTAATCTTCTGAAGATACTTCGCTCTTCACCTCTTCGAGCATCGCCATGGAGGCATCACGTAGAAACTCCACCTCCGGATGGCGTTTCTGTATCGCTTTCACCACGTTTTCGCAAGACTCTCTACGCTTGTTGTAGGCAGAAGAAGCGAGTTCGTGCTTCACGACAGAGTCTAAAAGCACCAATTTATAACCTTGCGGATGGAATGGGAAATATTTATGTTCAAGCGTCTTGCAGTCCAAACGGATCAAGTGATCCTTCTTACCGAATACGCTGGCAAACTGATCCATGATGCCGCACTTCACTCCCACATACTTGTGTTCGGTAGCTTGTCCGATCTTTGCAAGCTCAAACTTATCTATCTTACCGCCTCCGAACATTTCGTTGAGCGCATAAGCGTAAGTGCTTTCAAGGGCAGCGGAAGAAGACATACCTGCTCCGAGAGGAACATCACCCGCAAAAGCGGTATTGAATCCCTTTACTTCCACACCGCGTTCGATGAGTTCACGGCAGACACCATAGATATATTTCGCCCAAGATGTACGTGGAGCATCATCCGGACCGAGCCCGAACTCGATATAGTCTTTAAGGTCTATCGAGTAGGCGCGCACTTTATCTGTACCGTTTGGCTTTATTTCAGCCATCATGCCTTTATCTATAGCACCGGGGAATACAAAGCCCCCGTTATAGTCTGTATGTTCTCCTATCAAATTTATACGTCCCGGAGAAGCGAACACTTCCCCTGTAGATCCATCGAAGTGCTTGATGAATCTACTTCTTACGAAATCTAATTCCATAGCTTCATATTGTTTATTTATATTGTAAAAGGGTTACGCACCCTTGTCGCGTTTAAGTACCTTATAGCCTACAAGTGCATAGTAGAGAAGATAGATCTCACCGGCTATCACGAGGAGCCATGTCCAGTCCCAGCCGCCAATCTTATCTGCCAACACGCCTTGTACGAACGGCAATACCGCTCCACCTACTACCCCCATCATGAGAGCACCCGAACCTTTAGAGGTATAGCGTCCGAGACCTTCGACAGCCAAGGAGAAGATGGCAGGCCACATGATTGAGTGGAAAAGACCGGCACCTACAAGCAACCAAGGGTTCTTGGTCATCATCGTAGCGAGGATGAACAGCGTGGCACCTATGGAGGTTACCATGAGCTGAGTATTGGCTTTCACCTTGCTGAGGAAGCTGCCAAGCAGACGACCCACAAGCATACCGAACCAGTAGAGAGAAGCCATCTTACCTGCGGTTTTAAGGTCAAAGCCGAGGTCGGTAGCGTAGAGATTGATGTTTGAACCTGCTGCCACTTCCACTCCTACGTATGCAAAGATGGCGATAACACCCAATGTCAAGTGGCGGAAACTCCATACACTCTCTGTAAGAACCTCGCCTGCTTTCTTCTCCGTACTTGCAATAGTAGGGAGGTTAAGGCGTGGCAACACAGCGATGATAGCCACTACCATAAGCATCAGAACAAGGATGGGGATATAGAGAGAAGTGATGTTGATGTTGAGGACATCCTGATTGGCAAAAATCACAGCGGTAACAAAAAGAGGACCGATGGTGGTCATTGTGGAGTTACCCACGCCGGCGATGGTCTGGCGTTGTACTCCGGATGTTCCCTTAACGTCGCACGCCACAATGTACGGATTGATTACGGCTTGAAGGAAAGTAAGTGCAGTCCCTGCCACGAACGCTGCAAGCAAGAAGATGTAATAAGCCATCGGCAGTTCGATAGGCCCTGTGTACTTGAAGTTTTCCGTACTTCTTGCTTCGTCCAGAGTGGCTTGGAAGTTAACGATGTCGAATTTATCGAACACATAAGCAGAGATCTCATAAAGACCGAAAGCCGCCACAAGGATGGAGAGACCCAGTATAAGTGTCTTCTTGTAGCCGTTCTTCTCGATGAATCTGCCACTCACAGTACCCATCACAAGATAGGCAAGGAAGAAAGAGAAAACCAACAGAGTGGTAAAAGTATTGGTGTACTCGCCCCCTTTGATCAGGAACGCCGCTTCCATTGGTTTCTGAAGTTGCTGGTTAAGACTCGTGATGAGTCCGACAAGCGACATGAGCACCACCATTATTATAAATGGTACGGTGTAGCTTTGCTTTTGATTTGTAGTCATACCGATTTCTATTATTGTTTTTAGTTATTATCTCTCGACAGAAAAACGGAACTCGCTCTCCGAGTGAAACATCTCGCCCGGACGAAGAAGAGTAGAAGGATACTCCGGACGGTTTGGAGAGTCCGGATAGTGTTGTGTCTCGAAACAGACCGCCGAACGAGCAGGATAACGCTGATCGAACTTCCCTCTGATATTTCCGGTCATCCAGTTTCCGGTGTACACCTGCATAGCCGGTTCGGAAGAGATTACCTCCAATACGATACCGGTTTTGGGCGATGAACAGCGGCAGCAGAGCCCGTACTCTCCTTCCGGTTTATCTATTACGTAGCAGTGGTCATAGCCTCTCGCCCAGATGAGCTGGTCTATCGGTGTATCTATTCTCTCGCCTATGGTATGCGGTGTAGAGAAGTCGAACGGAGTACCGATCACCGATTCCGGATTGCCGTAAGGGATTGCCGTCTGATCCGTAGGCAGGTAGTGCTTGCCCTGAATGGTGAGGACGTGATCATGGATGGAAGCATCGCCCGCACCGGAAAGGTTGAAGTAGGAGTGGTTTGTGAGGTTCAGTACAGTAGGTGCCGTGGTTGTTGCCTCATAAGTCATGTGCAAAGCTCCTTCGCCGGTCATCTTATAGGTGAGCGTTGTAGTGAGTTCGCCCGGATAGCCTTCCTCTCCATCGGCAGAGACATACTCAAGTACAAGAGTGTCCGGCGTGGCATTCTTCACGCTCCAAACCTTGGCGTTGAACCCCTGAATACCGCCATGAAGCGAGCTGGAAGTCTGGTTGAGCGGTAGCGAAAAGGTCTTGCCGTCTATGGTGAACGATCCGTTGTTGATACGATTGGCATATCTGCCGCAGATACCACCGAAATACTGCTCTTCGGAGTCTATGAACTCTTGTAGAGAGTCGTGTCCCAAAACGACATCCACACGGTTGCCGTCCTTGTCCGGAACGATCAGTGAAACTACTTTTGCGCCAAAATTGGTAATGTAGGCCTCTACGCCTTTTCCGTTGGATAGGTGATAAAGATCCACCTCTTTCCCCTCATGAGAGGTCTTAAATAAGTTCCTTTGTGGAATATGAATATTGCTCATATCTGTATGTAATATTTATACTCATTCAAAAGTACTATTTTTTGTTGATATTCTTGCTGTAAAAGTTCTAAACAGAGAGACGGGAATAATTTATTTCCACTTACTCCCGAATATTATTCAAAGAATTTCTGTTTTTGCCTGTATTCGGACTGAAATATTACTCATTGAAGAGAGCATCTCTTCGATAAGAACATCCCACGTAACAGCGATGTTTATCTGCCGGGGCTTATCCTTTAGTGCTTTTCCCCGAAACCTTTAGTGCTTTTCTCTAAAACCTTTAGTGCTTTTCCCCGAAACCTTTAGTGCTTTTCTCCAAAACCTTTAGTGCTTTTCTCCAAAACCTTTAGTGCTTTTCTCCAAAACCTTTAGTGCTTTTCTCNCTCCAAAACCTTTAGTGCTTTTCTCCAAAACCTTTAGTGCTTTTCTCCAAAACCTTTAGTGCTTTTCTCCAAAACCTTTAGTGCTTTTTCCCGAAACCTTTAGTGCTTTTCGCCCAAACCTTTAGTGCTTTTCGCCCAAACCTTTGGAGAATCTTTTTCAAACCCGTTCATAAAAACTTTTATCCCTTATCAAATCTTTCTCTAAACCGCTTCGCTTCCCCATTTCAAGGCTTGACCGGCAGAAATCACGCCTTGACCGGCAGGCTTCAAGCCTTGTTGCCTGCAAATCGGGGCTTGGTTTGAAAAAGTTAATCGCTTCAAAGGAACTTTTTATGCCGTTCGGGAGTTTTTCTGAAGCAGTTCTTAATATCTATCATTAACGCTATCTTTGTTCTATGAACAAGGCGCAGAAAGATTTGGTGGTGATCATGGGACCCACAGCAAGCGGAAAGACAGCCGTGGCAGCCCATCTCGCACTGCTTATGGGAGGTGTCATCCTGAGTGGAGACTCCCGACAGGTTTACAGAGGAATGGATATAGGAACAGGAAAAGACCTGGCAGACTACATCATCAACGGGACCAATATCCCCTATTATCTCATCGACATTTGCGAGCCGGGCGAGGAGTACAATATCTTCAGGTATAAAAAGGACTTTGCCGAAGTGATGAATGCGCTACCTAAAGAGACTCCGAAGATTCTTTGCGGCGGGAGCGGTCTTTACATCGAATCTGTTCTGAACGCTTACGAAATGGCAGATGTACCGGAAGATCCTCTGTTTAGAAAAAGTCTCGAAGCCTTTAGCCTCGAAGAGCTGATAGAGCAGCTGAAAGCACACACCACTCTTCACAACAGCACGGATACCTCTTCACGAAAGCGTGTGATCCGGGCACTGGAGATAGCCAAACACTCTCACTCCGGCACACTTCCGCACAAAGGAGAGCCGCTCAGCTACGACCTGTTTGCAATAGAGATCAGCAGAGAGCTGAGACGAAAGAGGATCACCGAACGGCTTCATGCCCGTCTGCAAGAGGGGATGATAGAGGAGATCGAAGCGCTTTTACGTGCCGGCGTGCCGGAAGAGATGCTGTTGCAGTATGGTCTCGAATACAGATACATCACTCTCTATCTAAGGGGCAAGCTAAGCCGTGAAGAGGCTGTTTCTCAGCTGGGAATAGCCATACATCAGTTTGCCAAAAGGCAGATGACATGGCTTAGAGGCATGCCGAAGAGAGGGCTTGCCGTGGAATGGGTAACGCCCGAAGCCACTCCGGCAGAGACGGCACAAAAGATATTGGACAGAATAAAACAAAAACAAAACGAGATATGACCCTATTGGAAAGACTCACTTCAAGCAAAAACTTCTTCCTGCTTGCCGGTCCTTGCGCCATAGAAGACAGGGATACGGTGATGCACACGGCAGAAAAGCTGAAGGAGATAACAGAAAGACTACAGATTCCGCTCGTACTCAAAGGCTCTTACAGAAAAGCAAACCGCTCTCGGCTGGACTCTTTTACCGGAATAGGAGACGAGAAAGCGTTGAAGATTCTGCACGAAGCAGGCAAGACATTCGACCTGCCTACCGTGACGGATATTCACGAGACTTTCGAGGCGGAAATGGCTGCGGCATATGTGGATGTGCTTCAGATCCCGGCGTTTCTGTGCAGACAGACAGACCTTTTGGTGGCTGCCGCCAAGACCGGAAAGGTGGTGAACGTGAAGAAAGGACAGTTCATGTCTCCCTCCGGTATGCGCTTCTCCGCAGACAAGATCACCGAAAGCGGAAACCCTAACGTGATACTGACAGACAGAGGAACAACGCACGGATATGGAGACTTGGTGGTAGACTTCCGAAGCATCCCCATAATGCAGGAGACGGGACACCCTGTGGTGATGGATGTAACCCACTCTCTGCAACAGCCCAACTCCTCTTCGGGCGTGACGGGAGGCTTACCGCATCTTATCGGGACCATCGCTCGCGCCGCCATCGCAGTGGGTGCGGACGGACTCTTTATAGAGACTCATCCCGACCCCTCAAAGGCTTTGTCGGATGGGGCTAATATGCTACCTTTGTCCAAGATAGAAGAGCTGCTTGCCTTGTGTGTTCGCATACGTGAAGCAGTGGCTCGACAGTAAAAGATTAGAACAAAAGATTTAGACCCCGAAAGAGATATGAAACAGAAAGCCTCTATCCTTACTGCAAGCGCTCTGCTTACAGGTCTGGTGGCTCCGGCTGTCGCTATGCAGAAAGGGCAACATCCTCTAAGAACAAAAGATGGGAAGCTGTTCAATGTGATCTATATCATGGCCGATGACTTGGGCTATGGCGATCTCAGCTTCTACGGGCAACAGAAATTTCGGACACCCGAAATAGATCGACTCGCAGAGAGAGGAACGGCTTTCATGCAGGCTTATGCCGGAACATCGGTCAGTGCACCATCGCGGGCAAGTCTGCTCACCGGCTTGCATACCGGACATACCCACGTGAGGGGCAACAGAGAGATAGCTCCCGAAGGACAGGAACCGGTGGGAGACAGCACCACTTACACCCTCGGCAAGCTCTTCAAGAGTGCAGGCTATGCAACCGGAATATTCGGGAAGTGGGGATTAGGCTATCCCGGCTCGGAAGCGACACCCGACAAGATGGGCTTCGATGAGTTTTTCGGTTACAACTGTCAGCGGATGTCTCACCGTTATTTCCCCGTTTACCTTTGGGATAATGACAGAAAAGTGTTCTACCCGGAGAATGAAAACGACGGAAGGAAGACCTTTTCGGGTCATGAGATCCACCGCCGGGCATTGCAGTTTATAGAGCATCATCAAGATAAACCGTTCTATGCAATGCTTACCTATACGCTTCCGCATGCAGAGCTTAATCTGCCTCACGACTCCATCTACCATTCATACATCGGGAAGTTTCCGGAGGAGAAGCCGTTCGTTTACAGGGGCGGTTATCCCGCATCGGAGCGTCCGTACACCTCTTTTGCCGCAATGGTTGCGCAGCTGGACGCGTACGTCGGAGAAGTGGTGCGGAAAGTGGAGGAGCTTGGAATGGCAGAAAGAACCATCATTATAGTAACCAGCGATAATGGTCCGCACAGAGAAGGCGGAGCGGATCCGGATTACTTCAAAAGCTATGGTCCATTGCGCGGTGTGAAGAGAGACCTTTACGAAGGAGGCATACGCGTTCCGTTCGTGGTCTATTGCCCCGGACTCGTCCCGGCATCGAGGAGAGAAGAGACCCCGATAGCCTTTTGGGATTTGATGCCGACCTATGCAGCCATGGTGGGGCGCACGCTGCCTGCCAAAACGGACGGGCACAACATCCTGCCTCTGCTTATGGGGAAAAAGCAGCCGAAGCTATCGAAGCGCACACTCTACTGGGAGTTTCATGAAGACGGAGGCAAACAGGCGGTACGTCTTGGCGATTGGAAGCTGATCCGAACCCGGATAGCGACAGGCGCTCCCAAGCTGGAGCTGTTCAACATCGCCAAAGACATCAGGGAGGAACAGAACCTCATCGACCGCTATCCGAAGGTGGCGAAAAGCCTTGAAGAGATCATGGAGAGGGAGCGCACGGAGTCGAAGATGTTCGATTTCGGTCGAGCCTCCTTTCTCAAGCGTCAGCAGGCACAAAAGAGTACCACAAACTAAACATAAGATATAAGATATGAAGCCAACACTATTTGTTCTCGCTGCCGGAATGGGCAGCAGATACGGCGGACTCAAACAGCTCGACGGCGTGGGTCCAAGCGGAGAAACCATCATGGACTACTCTATCTACGATGCTCTCCGTGCCGGTTTCGGGAAGCTCGTCTTCGTGATCCGAAAAGATTTTGAAGAGGATTTCCGCAAAATCATTGTCTCAAAATATGAGAAGCACATCCCTGTGGAGGTGGTTTTTCAGGCGATAGACGCCCTGCCGGAAGGCTTCAAAGCTCCGGAAGGAAGAGAGAAACCGTGGGGAACGAACCATGCCGTGATGATGGGCGAGAGCGTTATCGACGAGCCGTTTGCCGTGATCAATGCAGACGACTTCTACGGCAGGAACAGCTTTGAAGTCCTTGCCGAAGAGCTTCGCAACATGGCAGGCACCACAGGAAGATACTGCATGGTGGGTTATCGGGTCGGCAACACGCTTTCCGAGAGCGGTACGGTGGCCCGCGGTGTGTGCGAAAAGGATGCCGACGGCTACCTCACGACCGTTGTGGAGCGTACCGATGTTGCCAGAGTAGACGGCAAGATCTGCTTCACCGGAGACAATGGCGAGAAGGTCGAGACGGACGAACTCACTCCCGTTTCCATGAACATGTGGGGGTTCACTCCGGACTATTTTGCTCACTCGACTACGGCTTTTGTAGACTTTTTGCGTGAAAACATCAACAAGCCGAAGGGCGAATTTTATATCCCCTTGGTGGTAAACAATCTGATCCGAGACGGGAAAGCCACCTGCAAAGTACTCGATACGACCTCCAAATGGTTCGGTGTAACCTATGCACAAGACCGTCCGGAAGTGGTGGCAAAGCTTCAAAAGCTTGTGGATGAGGGCGAATACCCCAAGAAGTTGTTCGCTTAAGCTCCTTACATAGAGCGCAGGCTCCAACCGTTAATCCCATAAAACATGGCAACATCAGCCGAAAGAGATCCTCTCTCGGCTGATGTTTTTTATCTCCGGAATCGCCATCCGACCTCCCTTTTGCTCTTCTCCGAAACGGCTTTGAAAGAAGAAAATACACCTCTCCGAAACGGAAAGAAAAAACTTCTGAAACCAACGGGATAAAGCCTGAGCAAAAAAGCTGTATAGCTTTCCTCAGATTCCTGTGGTGTTTTCTTGGAATTGTTTTTGCGGTTTTCTCTGTTTCCTGTTATGGCGCGATGTCAAAGAGGTCGATGTCGAGCGTCAAAGTATTCACCCTGAGCATTCTCCCCGACAGAGCGGAAGGGAGTCCGAGCAGAACTTTGACCGCCTCGGCAGCCATGAATGAGCCGATCACGCCGGCAGCTGCCCCAAGCACTCCCACGACAGAACGGTCGGAGGCAGGGTCGTAGTCGGCAAAAAGATCGCGATACCCGCCACTGCCGTTGTGGTGAAACAGCGAAGTCTGACCGGTGAACTCCGACACGGCTCCGTACAGATACGAAATGGAGAGCGCCGCAGCCGTCTCATCCATCAGGTAGCGAGTGGCAAGATTGTCGCAGCCATCAATCAAAAGGTCATATCCAGCGGCTATGCGCATTGCGTTCTCCGCAGAGAAAGGTTCGTTATAAGCGACCGGCAAGCAAGCAGAATCGAGCTTGCGCAGACGCTCCGCCGCCACAATGGCTTTCGGCCTGCCCAGATCTTCCTCCCGATAAAGGATCTGACGCTGGAGGTTGGAGAGGCTCACGGTATCGAAGTCGACAATCCCGATCTGCCTCACTCCGGCTGCAACGAGATAGTAAAGGATGGGAGAAGCGAGTCCGCCCGCACCCACGACCAATACTTTCTTGGAAGAGAGCCGGCGTTGTCCCGCCTCTCCGATCTCAGGGAGCATGGTCTGCCTCCGGTATCTCTCCGAGAAAGAGGTTTGAAGAGAAGTGTTCACATCCATTCGTCCCAGTCTTTCCACACAGGTTCGTACCCTTTTGCTCTGATTGCCGCCGCTATCTCTTCCACGCTTCTGCCATCGTTTATGACAAACTGTTCCAGCTCTTTGTGAGGAGCGAAAGCATATCCGCCCGGCTCTGTACTCGAGGCTGCACTCATCGTCGTAACGCCTATGCGCATTGCCATGTCCCGGAACTCCGCACTCTCTCTGGTGGAAAGAGATATATCAACTTCCGGGTCGAAGATACGGTAAGCGCATATCAGCTGTGCCATCTGTCTGTCGCTGATAGGATCTTTTGGCATGAAAGATCCGACATGAGGACGCAATCGAGGCAGAGAGATGGAGTATTTGGTCCTCCAGTGAGTGCGCTCCAGATAACGCAGATGAAGGGCAGTGAAGAAAGAGTCGGTACGCCAGTTTTGAAGTCCGAGCAGAGCACCTATACCTATTTTATTCACTCCCGCGGTACCGCAACGGTCGGGAGTCTCCAGCCTGAAGCGGAAGTTTGCTTTCTGTCCGCGGGGATGAAAGTCCGGATAGGTGCGTTCATTATAGGTCTCCTGATAGACACAGACATAGCTGATGCCGACATCGACCAAGCGGGCATACTCTTCCGTCAGAAGAGGCTGAACCTCCAAAGAGATCTGCGCAAAGTGAGGACGCACGGCTTTTACGATCTTCTCATAGTAGTCCGCATCCGTCAGACGAGGAGCCTCTCCCGATACAAGAAGAAGATGTCGGAAGCCCCACCTTTTCAGTACCTCTATCTCTTCCATCACCTGATCCACTTCCAGCTTTACTCTGTGAATCTTGTTATGACAGTTGAAACCGCAATAGACACAAGAGTTGGAGCAGTGGTTCGATACATAAAGCGGAATGTACATCTGGATGGTACGACCATAACGTCTCAGTGTAAGCTCTTCTGCCTTCCGTGCCATCTCTCTCAAGAATGGTTCTGCGGCAGGAGATATAAGGGCTTTGAAATCTTCCAGAGTGCAACGCTCCTTGGATAAAGCTATCCGCACATCCCGGTCTATCTTGTTGAAGATGGAGTTCTCTTCGGTATCCCAGTCGTGTTTGACCAGTTCGTCATAAAAGGTCATTGTCTCTCTTGTTTCAGGTTGGCACATCTTAATCGTTGAAAAATCCGTCTATCGGAGAAGTTGCAGACGCGCAGTTCATCACCGCCGGCAATCCTGCTTCATAGGCTATGCGCCCTGCCTCTACGGCAAGTTTGAACGCTCTTGCCATTGCTACGGGATCACCCGCACTGGCAATAGCGGTGTTGACAAGCACTGCATCCGCCCCCATCTCCATCGCTTCCGACGCATGAGAAGGAGCACCAAGACCGGCATCTATCACTACCGGAACGCGGCTCTGTTCGATAATGATCCTAAGCAGATCACGAGTAGAAAGCCCTTTGTTGGTGCCTATCGGAGCACCGAGAGGCATTACCGCCGCCGCTCCTGCCTCCTCCAAATATTTACACAAGATAGGATCAGCCTGAATATAAGGCATTACTATGAACCCCTCTTTAGCCAATACTTCCGTGGCTTTAAGCGTCTCGAACGGATCGGGTAAAAGGTTCTTGGGGTCGGGATGAATCTCCACCTTTATTATACGGGAGCCGAATGCCTCGTATGCCAAACGTGCTGCAAAGATCGCCTCTTCGGCATTCCGCGTTCCGGATGTATTGGGCATCAACTGCACTCCGGGGCGTCTTATCGCTTCCACGAGACGGTCATGCTCATTGTCCGTTTCCACTCTCTTTAATGCCACGGTTACCAGCTCCGACCCGGATGCATCTATTGCCCGATACATCTGTTCGTTGGAAGCAAACTTCCCGGTGCCCAAAAACAGACGGGACGAGAAGCTCTGATCTGCTATGATAAGCTTTTCCATACTTTTTTATCTCTATCTCTTTGGTTTATTAAATTCTCTATTCACTGCCTCGACAAGGGCAACACTCTCTTCGTAGGGAGACTCGGCGTGATTGATAAGCCCCGAAAGCGCAACGCCTTGTACTCCCATCCCCGCAAGTTCTCCCAAATCTTCCTTCACGATACCTCCTATTGCAAAGAGAGGAAGAGGCAGGGGGAGCTGCCGGTTATAGGCAACCAATCTCTGCATACCCTCTTTCCCCAGTATCGGACTCAAGAGTCTCTTTGTCTCCGTATGTCTGTAAGGTCCCACTCCCACGTAGTCCACGCCTTGAAGAGCCCTCATTGCAATATCTTCCGGTCGGTTGCATGTCCCTCCCACAATCTTATCAGGTCCCAATCTTTTGCGAGCTTCCGATGGCGCAATATCTTTCAAACCCAAATGCACGCCATGTGCATCGCAGGCAAGAGCTACTTCGACATCATCATTGATAATGAGAGTTCCGCCGTAGCTGTCCACCAACTTTTTCAGCGGAAGAGCCAAAGAGAGCCTCTCCGATGAGGTTGCCTCTTTCATCCGAAGCTGAATCCATCTCACTCCGGCATCAAGAGCAGCTTTCGCCCGGCTCAATACCTCTTCTTTGTCGTAACTGTCGGTGATATACTGCAAACGGCACGCCGAGAGTCTCGCCTTTTTAGAGAGCAAGCCCGAATGGTCATGAGTGCCAAGGAGAGTGGTATTGGAGCGACGAAGAGCATCCACCAAAAGCTGGGATAAACGGCATGCCGTCGGAAGATCGTACCCTTGCGCCAGTCGTGTGGCTATGCCTGCGGAGAGGAGACATCCCGTTCCATGCTTATCCCAAGGGGTACGAGGAACGGTGAAGACGCGGCTCGTACCATCCGACAACAGGAGAATATCTTTCACGCAAGATGATTCGGAAAAATCTCCATGCCCTCCTTTCAGCAGGATATTCACACGATATTTTTGAGCCAAAACCATCAACTTCTTCGGCTGAACGGTACCAAACAACCGCTGACACTCCGGAAGATTGGGAGTTATAAGAGTGATGCTCTCCAACAGCTGCTCCAAGACATCTTCCTCCCAACGTTCATGGAGCGCATTATCCGAGGCTGATGCTTTCAATACAGGGTCCCAAACAATATACCTTACTCCGTTCTCTTTCAGCACCGAAGCGATGCGAAGAGCATCTTCAAGAGAACTCACAAGTCCGATCTTGGCAGCCAACGGACGATGTTTTTCCAAAAGACATCTCAGAGGAGCCTCTATCTGTCTGGCGGGTATGGGCATACACTTCTCAAAATGAAGCTCATGCTGTACCGTAAGAGCCGTGATAACGGAAAGGGGATAACCGCCCAAAGCCTCTATGGCTCTTATATCTGCCGCCACGCCTGCACCCGAACAAGGGTCATGCCCGGCGATGGTAAGCACTTCGGGACGAGGAAGTCGGAGAAAAGCCTCTTCAAGATTTTCCCCTGCCTCTGCAAGGTATCCCAAAACGGCACAACCCGAAAAGCCCCAATCCGAAACCCTGACAGCTCTCTCCGGAGTGATACCACCCAAAGCGATGACCGGGAATGGAAGCGAGGAGAGTTCGGCTCTGCACCGCTCTCTATCCAGGCTTCCCTGATAACCGGGCTTGGATATGCTGTCGAACAGAGGGCTCAAAAGGGCATACGAAGGTACGAACGGCAATGCACGCAACTCCTCTATGCTGTGAGCAGAAACGGATATCCGCCCCACTCTCTCCTGCCATTCCGCATACTCGGAGAGGCGATCGGAGCGGAGATGAATTCCTTCAACTCCGGCGGTCTCCACCAAATCGAAATAGTCGCAAAGCACCACTCTGTGCCGATACTCCGGCTCGATGGCACATATTGCCGCTTCGTAAGCCTCACGAGAAGCATTCGGAAGTCGCAGATGAAGGGCTTCCAATCCCAAGGCAAACAGACTGTTGTATCTGCCTATAACCTTAGGGGAAGCATCGGGAGGTGTTATTACTATAAGCATTGTTCCTTATCTCGTTAGGGAATAGAACTGTTCTTCTCCTGTTTATGCTTCCTCTTTTATTCTGTTGTGCAGGTTTTTGGACGCACGCATAGAGCAGAAATGTTCTCCGCACATCGAGCAGAAGTGAGCCGTCTTATGCCCCTCTGCCGGGAGTGTTTCGTCATGAAACTTCAGTGCGGTCTCGCTATCCAAAGCGAGGTGAAACTGATCTCTCCAGCGGAATTCGTATCGAGCCTTGCTCATGGCATAGTCTCTGAAGTAAGCCGAAGGGTGTCCCTTGGCAAGGTCTGCCGCATGAGCCGCCAGCTTGTAGGTAATCACACCCTCCTTTACATCGTCTCTGTTCGGAAGACCAAGGTGTTCTTTCCGTGTAACATAGCAGAGCATGGATGTGCCGTACCACCCTATCATGGTTGCTCCGATAGCGGATGTTATGTGGTCGTATCCCGGTGCAATGTCTGTAACCAACGGGCCAAGCGTGTAGAATGGAGCCTCATTACAGAGTTCGAGTTGCAGCTCCATATTTTCCTTTATCTTCTGCATGGGAACGTGTCCGGGTCCTTCGATTATAACCTGCACATTGTGTCGGTCTGCAATGCGAGCCAGTTCTCCCAGTGTGCGAAGCTCGGCAAACTGCGCCTCATCATTGGCATCCGCAATGCTTCCGGGGCGAAGACCGTCACCGATGGATACCGCCACATCGTAGCGTGCAAGGATCTCGCAAATCTCCTCGAAGTGTTCGTAAAGGAAGCTCTCCCGCTTGTGCATCGTACACCAATTCGCCATAATGGCTCCTCCACGAGAGACTATGCCGGTAAGCCTGTTCATTGTGAGCGGAATGTGTTGCCAACGAAGACCGGCATGGATAGTGAAGTAGTCCACCCCTTGCTCCGCCTGCTCTATGAGGGTATCCTTGTAGATCTCCCAGTTGAGCTTGGAAACATCTCCTTTTACCTTCTCTAAAGCCTGATAGAGAGGCACTGTACCCACCGGTACGGGCGAGTTTCTCACAATCCATTCACGTGTTTCGTGGATGTTGCGACCGGTGGAGAGATCCATTATTGTATCCGCTCCCCAGCGAATAGCCCACACTGCCTTCTCCACCTCTTCCTGAATGGAGCTGGTCAGAGGCGAGTTCCCGATATTGGCATTCACCTTTACCAGGAAGTTCCGACCTATAACCATCGGTTCGCTTTCGGGGTGGTTGATATTGGCAGGCAGGATGGCACGACCGGCTGCTATCTCTTCACGGACGAACTCCGGCGTGATAAGCTCCGGAAGATGTGCGCCGAACGACTCCCCTTTCTCCTTCTTGTACTGCTCTTTGATCTGATCGCAGAGCTGATTTTCACGGATAGCCGCATACTCCATTTCGGGAGTGATGATACCCGCTCTGGCATAAGCCAGCTGTGTAACGCACTTGCCCTCCTGCGCCACAAGCGGATGATCTTCCAGGTGTTCAAAGCGAAGATAATCGAGACGACTGTCTGCACGACGCTCTCGACCATATTCGGAAGTGAGGTTCTCCAACCTCTCCGTATCTCCGCGAGCGGCTATCCACTCTTGGCGGAGCTTGGGCAGTCCCTTGCGTGGATCCGCATGATAGTCCGGATCTGTATAAGGACCGGAAGTGTCGTACACCACTACCGATTCGTTTTCTGTCCGTACACCCTTGTCGTCAATAGTAGGAGAGAGATCTATACGGCGCATCGCCACTCTAATATTGTGCATCTTGCCGGGAACGTAGATCTTTACGCTGCCGGGCAGAGGCCCTGTCGAAATAGTCAGATTTTCTGTTTGGTCTTTTGCTCTCATCTTATAGCTTTTTCTTTTTGATGTTATTGTGTGATATGTTTTCTGCGTTGTGTGGTTCATCCGCCCCGTACTGCTCCGATGATGAGTATATCATCTCCCGGTCGGATTATGGTCTCTGCCCATGCCGTACGCTTGATGATGGTTTTATTGATAGCGACGGCGACATGCCCATTCTCCCATCCATGCTCTTTCAGGATGGTTTCCAGCGAACTGTTTTCCGGTATCTCTATCCGTTCTCTGTTGAGTGTAATCTCCATATTTCCCCGTAGATTTAATACGTTAAACAAGCATACAAATAAAAAAAGGCAGCTAAGCCGAAGACTTAACCACCATGAATATCAAAGGGGAAAATGGACAAAATATAAAGCTGCAACCATGGCGCAAACGCGCCACCGTATGATGAAGACTTCTTTTCCCTACGCCGGCATTATCCGGATCAGGTTACGGGTATCATCTCAGCCTATACACGATATTCTGCTTACACAGATCCATATATATGGCACCCCCAAGAATGTTGATGGGTTAGTCTTTTTGCCTAACCGAGCACAAAGGTACACTATTTCCCGAAAGATCAAATGTTTTTTATAAAAAAGTAGCCGACAGAGGGCAAGAAGATAGACATTCCCACTCTTTATTCCTTCTCCCGCCCCCCTTTTACCCCCACACATTTTTCTCCAAACGTGTCTAAAAGCCTCTCTAAACGTATATACTTCCGTTCTTTAACAGATTAAAAAGTAAAAATCAAGGTTTGAATACCGGAAATCAAGCCTTGACTTCCAACATTCAAACCTTGACTATCAAAAGTCAGGGCTTGAATGGAAAATGTAGAAAGGTTCAAGAGATTTTCTTTCCATATTCAGACTCTTTTATTAAAGTGGAATAAAGAAACATAAAACAAGTCTTTCACAAATTAAATATTCGGCAACATAAATGACTCTCTCTTTGCACACCATACGGAGACCCTGCAAAGACAAGAATTAAAACTAAGAACGAAGGTAAACTACTGCTTATTGGAACTAATTTGTCAGGTTTCACAAAAAGAATCAGCTATTTAACATAAAAAACTTGCAAGCTAATAAAACCTTCTAAAAGTCTATATAACTGATGATTAAAAGAAAAATTGAGATCGCATTTACCCTTTCTGCAAAACAAATTCTTTAATATTATCCACATCCGAAAGCGACTGACAGCTTTTGGCGAAGTGGCTCTGTAATTTTGTGGCAAAGTTCATAGACACTTCGTGATCGATACGGCAGGCAGATTTCGCGGTTTAAAGTCCAATTTCGCTTGATAATGTTAAGAAACATTATTACCTTTGCATCAGCAAGTTGGAAAGTAAAATACCGACTTTTGCTACGAACATTTAGGACAAACATTTCGACGGTTAAATCTCGCAAATTTAAACTTAAGTCACAAATGAATAGGTCCGAGTCTGGTTCGTACCCTCTTAAGAGGGCGCGGAACTGCTCTGCTTATTTCGTGACTGAGGCTTTGCGAGAGCCCAACCGTCGGAAGGAGTATGGGATAGTCTCTGCGCCCTCCCTTATTTCTGTACCGATCATGTTCCGCAAGTCTGTGAATAACTAAAGTTACTTATTCATCCAATACTAAAAATTGTATTATGGCACATGCGTTACAACTGGAGAATCTCTTTGTAAGAATCTCTCCGAAAAACCCCACACAGCTTGAAGTCTCGCACAATAAAGGACTAAGCTGGACCACTCGCTATCACGGCCAAAGCGCAGTAGGTCGTATTCTCGACCTTGAAGCGCGTGGGAAAGAGCTTATCATCTATTCCGAAAAAGGAGTCTTCCGCTCCACAACACTCATCTCTTTTGTTAGATTATAAACAACTATAAAAATATGAATACACAAAGGCTCTTTGAAATTGCCAAAGAACTAAATCGAGAAGACTGGTGCAAGCGTATTACAGATATATCCTCTCGGACGGGAGACACAACACCTATTTATATCCCTTTAGTGGGAGAGTTCAGTTCAGGAAAAACGACCCTAATTAATTCCCTCACAGATAGCAAATGTTTAGAGACAGCCACTCGTCCTACAACGGCAACAATCTACAAAGTTTTCTTTGGTCAAGAGGAAAATAAGGCAGAGGTCATAAGAACTTTTGGTGAGAACTTCACAGAAGCTAGAAGCCTTGAAGATCTTAAAAATGAAACTCTACAAGACTCTTTGGTGGTCAATCTCTATGATACATCACGTAGAGTTCCTCAAAATATTATTCTAATTGATACTCCGGGACTATCTTCTCCTGACACCAGACACAAGCAAACTCTTGTTGATTTTCTACCTCAAGCAGATGCGATACTACTTGTCACAGATATTAACCAACAACTCACAAAGAGCTTAACTGAGTTTGTAAAAACAATATCTGATAGTGGCAGATTAATTTACTTGGTTGTAACAAAATCTGATACAAAATCAGCGGAAATCATTTCAGATCTAAGAACAGAGATTCTAAAAAATGGAAAAATCTCAGTAGAAGATGTCATTTTTGTCTCTGCTCAAACCGATCAACTCTCAGAACTGGACAAGTTGTTCAAAAAAATCTCAAATCAAAAGAAAGAGATTATTGAGAAGTCTAATGAGCATCAACTTAAGAACTTATCAAGGGATATGTTTTCCTACATTGACTCCCTACAAAAGGAAAGTAAAAGTGTGGAAAATCTCAATGAGATAATAGATTCTGAGAGCCAAGAACTAAAAAAAGTTCAGCGATACATAAAAGCTTTAGAAGAAAATGTGGAATTTGACCTGAAAGGGCTAAACAATGAAACTAAACAATTCTTTCAAAAGAAAGTTACTCAAAGCCTTGATAGGGTACTATCCAGCAAAAGTATAGACTATAACTCAGCTGTAAACGAGGTCATAAACATAGACTCAAGCATCGTCTTCAATCAGTATAAGTCCAAGCTACAAAATCTAATCCGAGCCAAAGCCTCAGAAACCAAGCTATATGAGTTTGGAATCAACTTAGAGACTCTCACCAATGAAGATTGGGACAATCTCACAATTGATTCATTTTCAATGGATATAGACTTAAACTCCGTTGGACACGAATATGATAAAGCAATAGGCTGGGGAACTATTATTATAGGAGCTGTAGCACTAGCTGCGACAGGAGGGGTGGTGGCAGCAGGAGCAGCAGGAGCAGCAGGGACAGTCAGTCGTATGGCGACAGGAATGGCTGCTTTGAATACCGCAGTAGATGTAGCTGATACAGTGTCCGATATAGCCTCAATAAGAAGCAATCGAAAGCTACAAAAATGCCTTGCTTTTGCTAATAAGGTGCATGAGAAAAGTCAAGAAATAAACCGTCAAGTAGGAGGATCTAAAGGTCCTCTATCAGGGATTGTAAGCGCAGGAACAGATAAAATTCTTGCTAAACCTCAACGAAATAAGATCATTCAAGAATATTTGGACTCCCAGCTATTACCCGAATTTTGCTTATCTCTTCAAAATATCAGCGATACCATTATACGCGGTGTCAACTCTCATATAATAACGGCAAGCACCTCATTTATTTGTTCAAAACAAGATATCATAAAAAAGTTACTTGAAGAGAGTAAAGAAAATGAGGAAAAGAATCAACTGTTAAAGAAACAGTTGAGTAACTACAAATCTGAATTAACTAACTTCTTTTAATCATGAATAATACAATGGAATTGGCTATTACTTTTATCGTGGGTGGAGTCGTAGGTGCTGTCATCTATTCTCAAGTACAAAAAAGAGGCGGCTTAAGTCGCAAAACACCAACAATTGACACTTTTGAACACGAACGCTTATCTGCAGAGAATCAAAAGCTTCAAAAGAGGAATATGGAGATGACCAATCAAATAGAGGAACTTCTATCCAATCTTGAGAAGATGAAAAGAGCTGCAAAAGAAAACTCTCTTGATCTTGAAGACACTGAAGATGACTTACAGAGATTCAAAAAGGAGAACAGAGTATTAAAAGAGCAAAACAAAGAACTTAGTGGAAAGTTAGACAAATACAAGATTGCTTTATCCGAATATGAAGGACAAGTTAATGAGTTAAAAGACCAAATTTGATAATGAATATAAAAACGATCTTTCCTAGGCATTGGAAGCTTTTGAAGAAAAATAATTCTTGTGATACTGATACCGCGGAGTATCAGTATCATAATGATAATCTAGGAGCTACTGCCACGGACAATGAACAGATCTCAAAGCAAGAAATTATTACTCCTCAATCCAATATTAAAGCATTGGAGCTTACAGGTAGTAATGCAGAGCATCAAAGGAATAAATTCCAAAAAGAACTAAAAAAAACAACAAAAAGGACAACAGCAGAAGAAAACGGCCAACCTATTAACATAAAAGAGCAACCTCCCACGGAGAAAGGAAGACTTCCTAACACTAAAGATGATAATAATTTCAGCCAAGAAAATGCTAGACTTAAACACAAAATCAAAAAACTGACAGAAGAATATGATGAGATAGAAGAAGAACGAGATGAACTCCAAACTCAACTTCAAAGAAAGAAGAAAGAACTGTCAGAAAAAGAGAATGTAGCTACAGAACTAAAACACAACAATACAAAACTTGAAAGAGAAATAAAGAATCTCAACGAGAGCCTCGCAGAAAAAACTTCCAATCTTGAAAGCAAACAACAAGCTCTTGGCTTTGTCCAAGAGATTCTAAAGGCTCCTCTTGTAAATGATGATGAAAAACGAAACAAACTTGAAAAAGCAATACAGAAGCTGTATGACTTTATAAGAGATGAACTTCAAGAACATCTTTCAAAACACGTTTAAGAAGGTCATATAGAAGGAGATTTCTCCCTACCAACGATAAAAGAATCTCTTGATAGATGGGCGGCTCTCGAACGAAAAACATGGATTAAGGGGAAAGTCTCGATAGCCTTCATTGGAGAATTTTCAGCAGGTAAGACATCTTTGGTTAATAGAATTTTATCTCAAGATAATCCCAATGTCACTCTTCTTCCAGTCAGTACCAAAGCTACGACCGCTATCCCAACCTATATTTCTCATGCTGATACCAAGCCTGCTTTTCAATTTATCTCACCGGATAATAATCTCAAAAAGATGAGAGAAGAAACCTTTAAAAGTGTCAGCAAGGCTATATTAGATGAAGTACAAGGTATATCTTCACTCATTACCTACTTCATTATGGAATATAAAAATGATCATCTTAAGAATCTAAGTATATTAGATACTCCGGGATTTAGCTCAAATGATAGCGAAGATGCACAACGAACTATTGAGGTCATCAATGAGTGCGATGCTCTGTTTTGGGTTTTCGATGTAAATGCTGGAACGATTAATCGTAAATCCATTGGAACAATTCGGGAACACCTACGCAGACCTCTTCATATTGTGATAAATAAGGTAGATACAAAATCTGAAAAAGAAGTCGAAGCTGTTCAAAAACTAATCCAAGAGACTCTTGATAAGGAGGGATTATGTGTAGAAGCTTATCATCGCTTTTCAAATAAAGAGCCTATAGGAAGTATTATGGCTCCGATCAAGGCCCTTGCTGATATAGGAAAAGAGACAAACTCATTCTTATACGATCTTGAAAAAGCTCTTGAGACTATTGAGACAAATATGGCCAAGAGAAGAAAGCTTACACTCGAAACCAGAAAAAAACTTAGTGATGAAGTAAACTCCCAAAAAAACATACTAAAATCCACTTTGGGAAAGATTGAAGACGAAAGCAAACGCCTAAAAGAATACCTTGTTTTGAAAGAAAAAGGCTTTTTCTCCTCAAAAAAAGAGTATAAACTTGACGAATGCTCCGGGAATGAACTGCTCTCTTTTTTTAAGAATATTGAGTCTGAATTTGATTTTCTCATAAAAGCCGGGAGTGACATAGAGGACTACTCTAAAGAGATGGAAAGAAAAGAAACAGAGCTTAAACATATATCTTATTTAATTGAGCGGTCCGAAGAAATCAGTAGTAAACTAAAGTCATTAACAAAAGAATTAAACTAATAATGGAACAAACACCAAAGAACTTGCTAAAAAATCACTACGACAAAAAGCAACAAGTACTTGCAACCATTGATACAGCTCTTGACTACAAATGGATTGCAGAAGATCAAGCCAATGAAATCAAGAGACGTATTGAAGATAATATCTTGACAATAGGGGTCATTGGACAAATGAAAAGTGGGAAATCCACATTCTTAAATACATTTGTATTTGAGGATGACGTACTTCCCTCTGCAACAACACCGATGACAGCAGCTCTTTCTGTCATTACATATGGTGAAGAGAAAAGCATTGAAGCAGAGTTCTATACAAAAGAAGAATGGGAAGAGCAAAAGGCTATTGCTCAAAGCCACTATGATGAATCTCAAGAGTTCTCCATAAAGGCTGCAAAAATAAAGGCTGCAAGAGAATTAGTTGAAAATAATAGATTCTCTGAAACCGAGCTTAAAGAACTATTGGGCAAAAAACAAACAGACAACATATCTCAACTTATCGAATATGTTGGAGCTAAAGGAAAATATGTTGCCATAACCAAAGCTGTCAAAATATACTATCCATTAGAATACCTGAAAGGAGTCGAAATTGTGGATACTCCGGGATTTAATGACCCCATTGTATCAAGAGAGGAAAGAACGAAAGATTTTCTCAAAAATGCTGATGTCGTACTTCTTCTATTGTATGCCGGACGACCATTTGATGAAACCGATCACAATATCCTTTTTGAAAATGTACGTGAAAGCGGTATAGGTAAGTTGATTATAGGTATCAACAAGTATGATATAGCCTACGAAACAGGAGAAGATACTGATAACATCACAAAATATGTGATAGATCAAGTAAAAAAAGCTGCTGAAAAAGTAGGAGACGAAACGCTAAAAGGAATCATCAATGAAGTTACGCCAATACCAATATCCGCATCCATGTCTCTTCTTAGTCAGTTGCCAATGTCAAAAATTCAGTCAGTTGGAGAATATAAGCATGCATGGCAAAGATTAACTGACATATTTGAGATTTCTTCTCAGCCCGAGCTGAGACAGTGTAGCCTTATTGATCGACTTTTTTCTTCAATCAGCACGGTAATATCCGAAGAAAAAGAGAATATCATGCTACGCAAGCCATTAAACCTGATTATGGTGATGGGCGAAAAAATAAAGAGCGATCTCATAAAGTCTATTCACCAAAACTCTCAACTTATTGAAAATCTTAATGCTTCAGGAGATGAGATTGAAGACAAATTGCGATATCTTAACAAACTAAAAAGAAAACTTGACCTCAAAATTGAAAATTTCAGAATTGATTCAAGTAGCACAACGATAGGGATTGTAACTAAAGGGAAGTATAATTGTGAAGATATTGTTGATGAACTGCATAATAGGATTGATCGAAGATTAGAAAAAGTAAAAAGGACTAGTTCTCTTAATGAGAATATAAATTCTATAGACAAAGAAATCACACATACTCTTGAAAGAGAACTTTACAGGGCTATTGATGAAATATTACGGCAAGTAGAAAAAAAGATGTTTGATGATAGTGCTCTTTTTATGGATGACACAAGCACTCTTTTTAAGCACTATATAAAAGATTTTGAGATAGAGCAGATTCTCAACCCTCTAAAGGCTAATCTTCAGTTGTCTTGCGATGTTGAATCAATTAAAGAGGATCCCCTAAAAGAGAGTGAGAGTTCTATTTCTATAATAGAAGTTATTGCAGGCATACTATCTATTCCTCGTAAAATCCTATTTGATAATAAATTGGGGCAATTGATTTTTGGTGTAGAAGATTTTAAGAATAATCTGAGAAGCGCATTCAACGAAATTAAAGATGCTATTCTGAAAAAGATAGACGATATATTCAATGCTATTAACTCCGAGCGCAGCAGAAAAACAGATTTTATTAGAGAGGTCCTCTTTACTGAAATCATAGCCCCTCTTACTGAACAAATAGAAGAGATTCAGAGTGGAAAAATCAATAAGGAAGAGGCTATAAAACTAGCGACAAATCAGATAGAAGAAGATACCAAACAATTAGATATTATAAATCAACAAATAATCACTATAAAGAACTTGGTTTAATACTCTCTGAATACATTCAATAATGAAAAACATCTCTCAAACAGATCTGGCTATTCTTAGACCGGCACTTGCATGTTATCTTAATCAACTTGGTAAAAGACTGAATCCAAACTACTTCATGAAAGACTTGGAGTTTGGAGTGGATCCTGATGGTAAGGTTATTGTTCGAGGGACTGAGGAGTACAATCGCAACTCGATGATCAAAGTAGATGGGAATAAAGCCACTGCCAAGGCGGGCAGCTTGGAAGGAGCAGGCAGCTTGAATGAGTTTATCAATGAAACAAAACTGATGCCTGATACGACCTATACCATTGATGACAGGCAGGTTTGCAGAACAGATCATCTTGGGCGTGTGGTATCATCTAAAGCCGAACTACACAAACCTATTGAGGGGACACGCTACCAACAACGTGATACTCACACCCAAGCAAGGATTATTAAAGATAAGGATGGAATATTGGGGCATGACGATGCCGGACATCTTGTACCCAACAGGCTTGGTGGTCCGAATGAGGCAATCAATCAAATCCCTATGGCTCGCGAACTCAATCGTTCTGGGAGTCTTTGGTTTAAGACAGAAAACGAGTTGAGTAATGCAGTCAAAGATGGAAAAGAGGTTATCGTATCTGATACTTTAGAGTACACAGGTGATAGTTTCAGACCGGATCGTATCAACAGAACCATTATCATCGACGGATCCGAGCGTGTGATAACTTTTGATAATCTCCCCAAATGAAATCTCTGATAATAACGGCAAGAGATGACAAACAAACACAAGTTTCTTATTTGGCTGGTTGATACGCTACAACGAAAGGAGCTATCAAAAGAAGAGATCATTGCTGCATGGGATTGTGCAGCGATGAACGACACAAAGAGTTCCATAAGCCACAGAACATTCGAGCGTTACAAGGCAGACCTTTATCAAGAATTTGGTTGGAATGTAACGTACAATGCATATTCTCGTAAGTATAGCATTGAGAAAGAGGATATGTCGTTTGAGCAAAGCTCGCTCTATGATTGGCTAATGAGTGCCATGCGACTTCGAGCATTTATAGACTCTAAGATCGATAACGATATTGTAATGTTAGAGTCTGCGCCTTCCGGTTCGGAGCATCTCTTGGAAGTTGTCAGAGCAATCAAAGAAAGCAAGATCATCCGGCTGTCATATCAGTCTTTTTATTGGGATGAACCGAGAAGTTTCAGGCTTTGTCCCGCCTTTATCCGACTTTTTGACAGACGATGGTATGTTATCGGGAAGGTAGCAGAAGAAAACAAGCTTCGTACTTATGCTTTGGAAAGAGTGAAAGAGCTGGAGGTTCTGGAGGATAAAAAGTATACTTTTACCCATAAGGAGAAGAAAGCTCTTGAGCCCACAGAGTACTTCCGAAATGCTTATGGAATTATGAGAGAAGGTGCTCCGCTATCGATTCGATTTCGTGTTTTATCTCCTCAAGACAGATATATCAGGGAGATACCTCTACACTCGTCTCAAAAAGAGATCTCAAAGAATGAGACCTATACCGACTTTGAGGTCTTCGTATGCCCAAGCTTTGACTTCAGACAGGCTGTCTTGGCACAAGGAGCGAAACTGGTCATCTTGAGTCCACAATCTTTTAGGGAAGAGATACAGCAAGAACTGAGAGAGATGCTTGAATCTTATGAGCAAAACCTGCCGGCTTCTGAAAAAGAGTAGTTTCCGGGCATGGAAATGCTCAATAACGTGTCTAAAAGTCTCTCTAAACGTGTACACTTCCGCTTTTTAACGGATTAAAAAGTGAAAATCAAGGCTTGAATACCGGAAATCAAGCCATGATACCCTACATTCAAAGCTCGACTTCCAATGCTCAAGGCTCGACTTGCAAAAGTCGGGGCTTGAATGGGAAATGTAGAAAGGTTCAAGAGAAGATCTGTTCGTATTAAATCTCTTTTGTAAACAGATTCGGAAGAGAAAGATGTAAGGAACAGAGCATGGTATTTTATTTATCAATACTCCGGGTACGATAGTTCGGGAGAAAAAGATGTGCGGAACAGAGCAAGAGTGGAAGCAGAGCAGACCAAATGAGAAAAGGAGAGAAGAGGTACTGTGCCTCTTCTCTCCTTTTTGGATATAGGGTATTGATCCGTGAGGGATCTGCTTATTTGCCTTCTTCTTTTACGCCCTTGAATACCACTTCAAAGTATCTGCCGTTTGCAAGGATTTCCTTGAGGTAGGCTTGTATGCCTTGAGGAGTGATGGACTTCAATGTCTTCAAGTAGTCTGTGTGAAAGTCTTCACCATACTCGATTTCCCTCCAAATAAGCCCCAACCAATATGAGTTTTCGTTGAGACGTTCGTGGTAGTTCTTCTCCATGTTAAGGATACTTTTTTCAAGGTAAGAGCTGTCTATGCCTTTTTCAGCCATTTCCTTAAGCTCGCTCTTCACTTTGTTGTTGAGAGCTTCTGCCTTTTCAGGAGCTGTGTTGAAGACGATGTTGAGTCTCTTTGTAGCCACAGGGTATCTGCTGTAAGAGCCGTTTACGGATACGCCATAAGTACCTCCCTCTTCTTCTCGAATGGATTTGGTGTACTGTTGGCTGAGGACAGCTGTAAGAAGATCCATCTTGAGTTCGTTTTCAAGAGAGATTTTGCCATCTGCGGCATAAAGATCCACAACCACAGCCAGAGGTGTATCCACTGTCTTGGAGAAGTGGTTTATTCGACCTTTTGCAGCAGTTCCGGGAACTTTATCACTCATTGCTTTTTCTCTGACCTTAGTGGCAGGAAGAGAGGCGATATACTGCTCTACGAAGGGCTTAATCTCTTCTTCTGTAAAGCTACCCACAAGAGCGAAAGTGAAGTCGCCTGCATTGGAGAAACGTTCTTTGTAGATCTCCATGATGCGGTCGTAGTTGGCCTTTTCAAGGTTCTCTACAGAAAGGGCTGCCACTCGCTTATCGTTGTTGAAGATTGTCGCCGAGATGCTGTCCGGCAATACGGACATAGGGTTGGCCTTTTGGCTGTTGAGGTTGCTGATGGTGCGTTCTTTGAATGCTTGATAAGCTTCTTTGTCTGTGCGCTTGGCTGTGAAGTTGAGGTAAAGAAGCTGGAACATGGTTTCCAAATCGTCCTTTGTGGATGATCCTGATACGTTTTCGCCAACATAGTCTACCGATGTAGACACGGAAGCAGAACGACCTGCAAGAACCTTTGGAAGGTCTGTTGCAGAGAACTGTGCCAATCCACCCACTTCAATGGCAGAACCGAATACTTTGGCGTTATCCAACTCTTTTTCGTAATAAGGCAGGAGACCTCCCTTGCTGCGACCGCTCAAAAGGATCTGGTTCTCTTTCAATGTTGTAGGCTTGACGTAAACCACGGCACCGTTGCTAAGTGTCCACTTGTCTGCACCAAAGGATACGTTCTTCTCTACTTTGGTTACCTTGCCGGGCTTAGGCAGCGTCTCCATCAACTTAACGTTTGAAACAGTCTCCTTGATAGGCTCTACCGCTATCGCGTTGGCCTCTTTGTACATCGCCAAAGCGGCTTCCTTTGTAGGCATTTCCACGCCTTCTTTCTCCGGTCCGAGTACCATGATGGAAAGGTTGTCGTATGGAGCGATAAGGCTTTGCTGTACATACTGATTGAGTCCTGCAAGAGGAATGTTTGGAGCAAGCTGGTCGAACATCATTTTCTTAGTCTCCGGAGTGAGGAGCATACCACCTTTAAGGAAGTACTCTTTATACTCTTCGGCATAAGAAGCATTCTTACGGTTTGCCTTGCCTTTCACTGCATTGTCGAGGTTTTTAAGGAACTCTGTTTTGGCGCGATCGTATTCACTTTGAGTGATACCGTATTTTATGAGTCTGTTCTTCTCTGCCACCAGTGCATTCATAGCCTCTTTAAGTCCGCCCTCTTTTACTTGTGCCGTAAAGCCAAAAGCATCTTTGGTTACTGCAAAACCAAGCAAACTGCCATCTTCGACACCGGCTCCGAGGAATGGTGCATTAGGTTTATGTGCGATCTCTTCCAAGCGTTCGTTCATGGCATAAGTAACCACATAGGAAAAGTATTCCAAAAGAATACCCTTGATAGAAGCACGATCTTCTCTTGAAAGAGCGTCTCTCTTGTAGTTGAGCATGAGTAAAGTCATTGGAGACTCCTTGTCTGTGGCAATACCTATAAGGGGTTCTTGGTGATCTTCAACCTTAGTATATACACGCTCGGCAGCATCCGGACCGGGAGCAGGAATGTCTTTGAAAATCTCTTTGATCTTGTTTTCGACATAATCCACATCAACATCTCCCACGATGATGAGACCTTGAAGATCCGGGCGATACCACTTCTTGTAGTAGTCTCTAAGCTCTTGATACTTGAAGCCGTTGACTACTTCCATGCTACCGATAGGCATACGCTTGCCATAAAGGTTGCCTTCAGGGAAGATGTTAGGTAGAACTTTCTCAAGCATTCGAGAGAATGCGTTACGACCGCCTCTCCATTCTTCGGTAATCACACCGCGCTCTGCGTCGATCTCTTTTTCTTCCAAAGAGATACATCCGGACCAGTCGTGCAAGATGAGCAGGCAGGAGTCCACAATGCCTTGACGGGTAGTAGGAGCGTCCATGATGGTGTAAACGGTTTCGTCAAAACCGGTATATGCGTTGAGATTGTAACCGAAACGCACACCTACTTTTTCGAGATAATTTATAAGGTTCTTGCCCGGAAAATTCTTTGTTCCGTTAAAAGCCATGTGCTCGAGGAAGTGAGCCAAACCGCTTTGAGAGTCTTCTTCAAGAATGGAACCTACTTTCTGAGCGATGTAGAAGTGGGCACGTTCTTTGGGTTCGGTGTTGCGACGAATGATGTAAGTGAGACCATTGTCCAACTTACCTACACGAACCTCTTGGTCTGTCGGAATCTCTTGAGCATAAGCCACTGTTCCGAAACTACAGAGTAGCGCCACAAGAGCCACTCCTCTTGAGATTAGTTTTTTTAGATTCATTTTGGTTTTGTACGTATTAGTGATGAATTTTGTGTCCTGATATATGAGCAGGGCAAAGATAGTCAAAAAGCACTATAAGAAAGAGAATTAGATATTCTTTTTTTTTATAGCTCCGTTTTATTTGGAAAACGTACAGGGGAAAAATCTAAAGATCCTTATGAAGGGATCTTTTTTGACAAAAACATCCCTATGCCTGTTCCTGAAAAGGTCTTATTCTTGAAATACCGGAAAAAGAATAGCCCCAAGAAGTGTGGTTTTTTGCAGACACAATTTTTTTTCCTTACATTCGCATTGCCAGAAGAAAACCTTTTTGAAAAAGACAGATGAGTATGGGTAAAAAGGTGTTCCCTGGAAGATGAAAAAACGACACTGAAGAATATAGAATACAATAATATAAGAAGTAGATGCCCTGCAAATAAAGGCAGGCTTTACAACGTAAAAACTATTACACCACATGGCTAAGAAGTTGATTTCTGCGGCTGAAGCAGCCGCGAAAGTAAAAGACGGCATGACTCTCATGATTGGCGGCTTTCTTGGAAACGGATCCCCTGAAAATATCATAGACCTTCTTGTAGAGAAAGGCGTGAAAGACTTGACTCTCATCGTGAATGACTCCGGATTTCCGGACAAAGGATGTGGGAAGCTTGTTGCAAATAATCAAGTAAAAAAACTGATTGTTTCTCACATCGGCACTAATCCTCACTCAGGAGAAAAGATGCGTAATGGCGAGATGGAGATAGAGTTTTCTCCTCAAGGGACATTGGCAGAACGCATCCGTTGTGGTGGTTCCGGACTTGGAGGTGTACTCACTCCGGTCGGCTTAGGTACCATCATAGAAGAAGGGAAGCCCCAAGTGGAAGTGGATGGAAAGATCTTTCTGTTGGAGAAACCTCTGCGTGCGGATATTGCTTTGATAGGTGCTTCCACAGGAGACGAAATGGGTAACCTTATATATAAAGGTACAACCCAAAACTTCAATCCACTTATGGCTATGGCTGCCGATCTTGTCATTGCAGAGATTGAAGAGATAGTCCCGGCGGGCTCTTTGGCTCCGGAGAGCATACACACGCCTCATATCTTTGTTGATCATATCGTACAACACTAATGAAATAGAACTTTTAATAGTATGAAAAAATCGTTGATTCGCGTGCGCATGAGTTCTCATGACGCTCACTATGGTGGAAATCTTGTAGATGGAGCAAAGATGCTCCAACTTTTTGGAGATGTTGCAACCGAACTTCTTATCGCTCAAGATGGAGACGAAGGTCTCTTTGTGGCGTATGATAACGTGGAGTTCCTTAATCCTGTATTTGCCGGAGACTATATCGAAGCGACAGGAGAAATCACAAAATTGGGTAACACTTCTCGCAAAATGGTATTCGAGGCGAGAAAGGTAATCCGCCCAAGAACAGATATCTCCGCTTCTGCAGCCGATGTTTTGGAAGAACCTATCGTGGTGTGTCGTGCCAGCGGAACATGCGTGGTGCCCAAAGAGTGTCAAAGGAAATAAATCTTCTTGATCCTTAGGTCCTTTAGCAAGATCAAGGGATAGAAATCCAAATAAGTTCTTTAACAAGAAATTACTAACACCGAGCAAGTATCGGGTGAAGCGTGTCTCGTATCTCTCGTTCTTTTGCTCCTTATCAGAAATAGACACAATGGAAAAACTTATTATCACAGCAGCTATCTCCGGAGCGGAGGTAACTAAAGAACACAACCCCGCAGTACCTTATACTGTGGAAGAGTGCGTAAGAGAAGCAAAGTCTGCATTTGATGCAGGAGCAAGTATCATCCACCTGCATGTCCGTTGGGATGATGGTACTCCGACACAGGATAAGCAAAGATTCAAAGAGGTAATGGATGCCATATACGCAGCTTGTCCGGGTGTTATCATCCAACCTTCTACGGGAGGAGCTGTGGGTATGACAAATGATGAGCGTCTTCAACCCACCGAACTCAAGCCCGAAATGGCTACTTTGGACTGCGGAACACTCAACTTCGGTGGTGATGAAGTATTCACAAACACAGAAAATACGATCAAGTATTTTGGACAACGCATGATAGAATTGGGCATTAAACCTGAACTTGAGGTGTTTGACAAGAGTATGATCGACATGGCGCTCCGCCTGGCCAAAAAAGGGTATATAAAGTCTCCTATGCATTTTGACTTTGTAATGGGAGTAAATGGCGGTATTGCCGGAGAGATGAGAGACTTTGTTTTTCTTCGTGGCAGTATTCCAAGCGATGCTACTTATACCGTAGCAGGAGTAGGTCGATACGAATTTCCGTTAGCCATGCTTGCCATTATAGATGGAGGTCATGTGCGTGTCGGATTTGAAGACAATGTATTCATCTCTAAGGGCGTATTGGCTAAATCTAATGGAGAACTTGTGGAGAAAGTAGTTGCAATGGCAAAAATGTTCGGCAGAGAGATTGCCACTCCTGATGAAGCAAGACGAATTTTAAGTATCAAATAAGGACTGAGTAAAGTATTCTAACAAAAAAATAATTGAAACAACCGTTATGAAAAAAGGTAATAAGTACGGAACACACCGCGTGATAGAACCGGTAGGCGTTCTTCCACAACCGGCAAATAAGATCGACAACAATATGGATGAGATCTACGACAATGAGATCCTCATCGATGTGCAAACTCTAAATATAGACTCGGCTTCTTTTACAGACATCTCTGCACGTGCAAATGGTGATGAAAAGAGAATTGCTGAAATCATGATGGAAATAGTAGAGAAACAAGGTAAGCACCGCAATCCTTGGACAGGTTCGGGTGGTATGCTCCTCGGAACTGTGGAAAAGATAGGTGATGCTCTTGTAGGTAAGACAGACCTTAAGGTCGGTGACAAAATAGCTACTCTTGTTTCTCTTTCACTAACCCCACTACGAATAGACAAGATCAAAGAGATTCGTAAAGATGTGGATCAAGTAGACATAGACGGAAAAGCTATCTTGTTCGAGAGTGGTATCTATGCTAAAATTCCGGCAGATCTCCCCGAAAAATTGGCTCTTTCTGCTCTTGACGTAGCAGGAGCTCCAGCTCAAACAGCAAAACTTGTTCGTCCGGGTGATACAGTGGTAATTATTGGAGCGGGTGGTAAGTCCGGTATGCTTTGCTGCTATGAGGCAAAAAAACGTGCGGGTGTAACCGGTAAGGTTATTGGCATTACTCATTCTCAAAAGAGTACGGATCGTCTTATCTCTTTAGGTTTTTGTGATCATGTATTCTCGGCAGATGCAACTCAACCTGTTCCCGTATTGGAAAAGATAGAGGCTCTTACAAATGGAGAGCTTGCTGATGTAACAATCAATAATGTTAACATACCTGATACAGAAATGACAAGCATCCTTATCACTAAGGATACAGGTATAGTTTACTTCTTCTCTATGGCTACAAGCTTTACGAAAGCGGCTCTTGGAGCAGAAGGTGTAGGTAGCGACGTGACTATGTTGATCGGTAACGGTTATACCAAAGGACACGCTGAAATCACTCTTCAAGAACTCAGAGAGTCTGAAGCTCTAAGAAAGATTTTCACAGAACTCTATGCATAAGCCTTATGAGAGAAAGCAATAGAAAACTGTTTTTTCCTAATGTTTCAGATGAAGAATGGAACGATTGGAAATGGCAGGTAAAAAACAGAATAGAGACTGTCGAAGACCTTAAAAAGTATATTTCTCTCACACCGGAAGAGGATCAAGGGATTCGAGAAAGTCTCAAGACTATAAGGATGTCTATCACTCCTTACTATTTAAGTTTGATAGATCCCAACGATCCTCATGACCCGGTAAGAAAGCAGTCTATTCCGACAGAAAATGAGCTTCATGTAAGTCCTTCAGATTTACAAGACCCCCTTCACGAAGATAGCGACTCTCCTGTACCAGGACTTACACACCGCTATCCGGACAGAGTTTTATTCCTCATCACGGATATGTGTGCAATGTATTGCAGACACTGTACAAGACGTCGCTTTGCCGGACAAAGAGACGCTGCTTCTCCTCAAAAGCGTATAGATGCGTGCATAGACTACATAGCACGTACTCCTCAGGTAAGAGACGTTCTACTTTCCGGAGGAGATGCTCTTCTTATGAGCGATTCTAAAATTGAGTACATACTGCAACGTCTTAGAGAAATTCCTCATGTGGAAATTATCCGCTTCGGATCAAGAACTCCGGTCGTAATGCCTCAGCGCATCACTCCCGAGTTTTGCGAAATGGTGAAGAAGTATCATCCGATATGGCTGAATACGCACTTCAACCACCCGAACGAGATTACGAGAGAATCTTCAGAAGCTTGTGCACGTCTAGCCAATGCCGGCGTTCCTTTGGGGAATCAAAGTGTACTTCTGCGTGGTATCAATGACTGTACTCATATTATGAAGAAGCTGGTACACGAGTTGGTAAAAATCCGTGTTCGTCCTTACTATATCTATATATGTGACCAAAGTATGGGTATCGGACACTTCCGTACTCCTGTATCCAAGGGTATAGAAATCATTGAGAATCTTCGCGGACATACTTCCGGCTATGCAGTACCGACTTTCGTTATAGATGCTCCCGGCGGTGGCGGTAAAATACCGGTTATGCCATCGTACATGATCTCTCAAAGTCCTAATCGTGTGGTAGTGCGCAACTACGAAGGTGTCATAAGCACTTATACCGAACCGGAAGATTATGTAGAAGAGTGTCACTGCGAGGAGTGCAAGAAGCAGAAAGCCAAAGAAGGCGTTGCTGCACTATTGGGAGGTCAACAACTTTCCATAGAACCTAAAGAACTTGCAAGACACAAACGGAACGAACACTAAGGCAAAAGACCATGCCCCCTTAAAAGTATGCCTTTTATAAAAGACATATTAGAGCACGAGAGTGTATCCATCGTTGGCTTGGAGAAGAATACCGGAAAGACAGAGTGTCTTAATTATATTCTTCGTAGAATAAGCACGATGGATACCTCTATTGCTTTAACTTCTATTGGGGTGGATGGCGAAGATACCGATCGTGTAACCAGGACACCGAAGCCGGAAATAACCATATATGAAGGGATGACCTTTGTTACTTCTGAAAATCACTATCAAAGGCGCAGGCTCATCTCCGAAATATTGGATGTCAGTAGTGAACAAACGGCTTTGGGAAGACTCATAACAGCACGTTCCGTACTATCGGGGAAGTGTTTGATCTCAGGTCCATCCAATACGGCGGGTACAAAAAGACTGATAAAGCGACTAAAGGGACTAAATATAGAGACAACATTGGTAGATGGAGCTCTCTCCCGTATGAGCTTGGCTTCTCCGGCTGTAACGGATGCCATGGTACTTGCAACAGGAGCCGCTCTTTCTGCCAACATTTCTCAACTCGTGCGTCAAACACAGTTTGTAAAACGGCTTATAGGTATCTCGGCTATTGAATCTGCCTTAGCCTCATCCCTATCAAACATAACGGGAGGGATTTGGGCTGTTGATGAAAATGATGCGATTCATGATTTGGGAATACCGTCGATTTTCTTGGCAGAGAAAAGCACCAAAGAGCTATTTGGTTTTGGGAATAGGATATACGTATCGGGGTTGGTAAGTGATAAGTTCTTGGAGACTCTCAGATTACAAAAAAGAAATGTAGAGCTGATTGTTCAAGACTTTACAAAGCTATTTCTCTCTCCCAATGTCCTTGATGCCTACGAAAGGGAAGGAAATATTGTAAGAACTCTTCAACAAACCAATCTCATAGCCGTTACCATAAATCCTCTGGCTCCGAATGGGATCTGCCTCAATTCGGATCTACTGAAAGAAGAGATGCAAGAGGCTCTGCAAATCCCGGTATATGATATTAAAAGAATATGATGTCGATTAAGCAAGCGATAGAAGAGATAAGCGGATTTCGCTTTATGCTTGAGGATTTGAGCATTCTCTCTCCTGTTGGGCGCAGATGCCTTTCAGAGTCTCCGTTCCTGACCGATAAGACAGAAATAGAACAAGCTCTTTCTGAAGTAGAGTTGCTAAAAGAAAGATTACTCTCTCCGGAATTCAAAGAACCTGTTACTGTCATGGAAGTAAAGTTGATGCAGTTAAGAGATATCAAAGGAACTCTTTCAAGCCTGTCAGCAAAGGTTCAACTGACCGATATAGAGCTCTTTGAGATAAAAAATTTGGCTCTATTAGCGGTACATTGCCGGGAATTGGGAGAGCAGCTAAATCTTTCTTTCCTATTCGTTCCTGACTTGGAACCTGTTGTTGACTTGCTGGACCCGGAAGGCAAACGCATCCCTCATTTTTATATCTATGATTCTTACTCTCCGACTCTGGCTTCACTAAGGGCTCAAATACGACACATGGCAGAAAAGGGCTATCCGGAAGAGGAAATAGAGAGTGTACGTATTCAGTCTGTTCGTCTTGAAGATGACATTCGTACAACCTTGACAGCCAAACTGCAAGAATATGCATCAAGCCTTGTTGTAGCTCTGAATGAAATGGGACATTTGGATCTCTTATTGGCTAAAGCTAAGCAAGCGATCAAAATGACCCTCTGCAAGCCTTCAATAGTCGAGGAGAAGACATATTTTGAGGGACTATTCCATCCGGAAGTCAGTACTTACTTAGAGGAAAAAGGAAAAAGGTTTCAGCCCGTTGATGTAGTTTTACCCCAAAGTCCAACCGTGGTTACCGGAGCAAATATGGCCGGGAAGAGTGTTTTCCTGAAAAGTATTGCTCTTGCACAAACCTTGACACAGTTTGGATTTTTTATTCCGGCAACCTCTGCAACAGTTGCTCCGGTAAAAAGGATTGCCATAATATCCGGAGACGGAGAAGATGAAAGCAGAGGCTTATCTTCTTATGCTTCTGAAATGCTAAAAGTCAACGACATTGTTTTAGAAGCACAAAAGGGAACGTCTATGCTGGTGCTCATAGACGAATTGGCAAGAACAACGAATCCGGTAGAAGGACAAGCCATTGTGTGTGGAATGTTGGAGTTTTTGGTAAAAGAGAATGTACGTGCCGTTATTACCACTCACTATGGCATAGATATGCCTGTAAGAAAACTTAGAGTAAAAGGTTTCAGAGAAGAAAGGTGTACTTCCGGCAAAGTAAGCGTAGAGCATATAAATGATTATATAGACTACTCATTAGAAGAGACCACAGCACGAGATGTGCCTCATGAGGCTATCCGTATAGCTGAGATAGTAGGAGTAAACGATGAATTTCTTCTACACATCAAAAGACATTTGAAGAATAACATATAAAAAAGTATCAGCAGTAGCAATGATGCAGAAAAGTAAATTAGGAATAGACTTTAAGGATGTAGAGTACGCAAGAAGCGTTGCTCGAAAGATTGCAGATGGAGTGCAAGATTTCGTAAAAGATTACTCTACTGTGGCGGTGGAACGCACACTTTGCCGCCTCATAGGTGTGGACAATGTAGATGCTAATGGAGTACCTCTACCCAATGTTCTTGTCGATGATCTTAAAAGCAAAGGGGTATTAGAACATGGTGTTCTCTTCTTTTTGGCGAATGCAATGGCTGCAACCAAGCTTTCAGCCCAACAGATCGCTGAAAAAGTAGGAGCCGGAGAAATGGATATTACTTCTTTCCCTTATATTTCCAAAGAAGAAGTCGCAAAGACACTGAAGCCTTCTGTAGATGAAAGTATCACTAAGATTTCAGATAGACGCAAGAAAAGAGAACACTATCTGGCTACTATCGGTGAAGGTCCTAAGCCTTATCTCTATGTGATTGTTGCTACCGGTAATATATACGAAGATGTTGTACAAGCAGAAGCTGCTGCAAGACAAGGAGCAGATATTATTGCCGTAATTCGTACCACTGGGCAGAGTCTTCTCGACTATGTCCCTTATGGTGCCACGACAGAAGGTTTTGGAGGAACATTTGCGACTCAGGAAAACTTCCGAATTATGCGTCAAGCATTGGACAAAGTCGGAGAAGAAGTCGGAAGATACATTCGTCTCTGTAACTATTGTTCCGGACTATGTATGCCGGAGATTGCAGCAATGGGAGCATTGGAAGGCTTGGATGTCATGTTGAATGATGCGCTTTATGGTATTCTCTTCCGCGACATCAATATGCAACGAACTCTTGTTGACCAATTCATGTCTCGTGTCATCAATGGTTTTGCAGGAGTTATTATAAATACAGGAGAGGACAACTATCTCACGACCGCAGATGCAGTAGAAGAAGCTCATACGGTATTGGCTTCTGATATCATCAATGAACAGCTTGCACTTCTTGCCGGTCTTCCGGAAGAGCAAATGGGACTCGGTCATGCCTTTGAAATGGATCCAGAACTTGAAAATGGCTTCTTATATGAATTGGCACAAGCACAGATGACAAGAGAGATCTTCCCAAAAGCTCCTCTAAAATATATGCCTCCGACAAAGTTTATGACAGGAAATATCTTTAGAGGACACCTCCAAGATGCCCTGTTTAATATGATTGGAATTTGGACACATCAAGGTATTCAGCTCTTGGGAATGCCTACCGAAGCTATCCATACTCCATTTATGAGCGATAGATATCTTTCCATCGAAAATGCAAAATATATCTTCAACAACATGCGTTCCATAGGAGAAGAGATGGAATATAAGGAGGGAGGCATCATTCAAACAAGAGCAAAAGAAGTCTTGGCTAAGACTATCAAACTACTGGATGAACTCGAAAAAGTAGGACTTTTCACTGCTATTGAGAAAGGAATCTTTGCAGATGTAAAGCGTCCAATGAATGGAGGAAAAGGTCTTGCAGGAGTTGTAATGAAGGGAGAGCACTATTACAATCCTTTCATTGAGATTATGAACCCGGTAAAATAGTAACATCTAACAATCGTATATTACAGTTATGAGCGGAGGATTATATTCTACAGAAGCCAACGATTTCGACCAAACGCTGGATCTGACTAAAATAAAACCATACGGCGATACCATGAATGATGGTAAAACTCAGATTAGTTTTACCCTTCCGGTACCTGCAGGAGATGAAGCCATTGAGGCGGCAAAACAACTTTTACGGAAAATGGGATTCGATAATCCCCAAATAGTGTATCACAAAGAATTAACGGAAGGATTTACTTTCTTCAACTGCTACGGCAGTTCTACCGTGACGATAGATTACACTCAGATTCATGTTCCCAAGGTTGATTCCGAAAAGTGGGACATGCAGATGACCGATGACTTCATCAAAGAGCATATTGGTCGTAAAATCGTTGTAGTGGGAGCAAGTACGGGAACAGATGCGCACACAGTGGGTATTGATGCAATCATGAACATGAAAGGTTTTGCAGGACACTATGGTCTGGAACGCTACGAGATGTTTGAAGCACTCAATATGGGCAGTCAGGTATTGAATGAAGATTTCATAGCCAAAGCGATTGAGATCGGAGCGGATGCGCTTCTTGTTTCACAGACCGTTACTCAAAAAGATGTACACATAAAGAACATGATAGAGCTTGTAGAAATGTTGGAAGCAGAAGGTCTCAGAGATAAAGTCATATTGTGTGCAGGAGGTCCCCGTATCTCCCATGAGTTGGCAAAAGAGTTGGGATACGACGCCGGATTTGGTATGAACACTTATGCTGATGATGTCGCTTCTTTTGTTGCCCAAGAATTAGACCGAAGACTTAATAAACAATAAAACCTATACCTTATGGATAAAAATCAGATACGAGAAGTCATTGCTCGCCGGGTGGCTCAAGAATTAAAGGACGGTGATGTGGTAAACTTAGGAATAGGTCTTCCGACTCTTGTTCCAAACTATCTCAGTCCCGATATCAAGGTATACTTGCAATCGGAAAATGGACTTATAGGTATGGGACGTACTCCGGAAGCTGGGAGAGAAGATCCTAACTACATCAATGCCGGAGGTGGTGCCATTCTTCCCGATGTAGGAGCTGCTTCCTTCGATAGTGCAATATCTTTTGCCATCATTCGCGGAGGACACGTAGACATCAGTATTTTAGGAGCACTTCAAGTTGATGTAAAAGGAAATCTTGCCAACTGGAATATTCCGGGAAAGATGGTTCCGGGCATGGGAGGAGCTATGGACCTTCTTACAGGAACACGTAAAGTGATTCTTGCCATGGAGCATACTGCAAAAGGTGCTCCTAAGATTATGACGGAGTGTACTCTTCCTCTTACAGCAAGAGAAGCGGTAGACATGATTATTACAGAAATGTGTGTTATTTTTGTCACTGAAAAAGGTCTGGAAGTAGCAGAAATACATCCGGAGTTTACCAAAGAAGATGTAGAAGCAGCGACAGCAGCTCCTCTCATCTTCAGAGAGAATATCAAAGCTATGGCAGTTTAGTGCTCAGAAAAATCTCAGAAAAAGATATTATAACATTATACAGATGAAAAAAGTATTTATTGTTGCTGCAAAGCGCACTCCTATAGGCAAGTTCATGGGTAGCCTATCACCATTCAGCCCTGCTCAACTTGGAGCAATGGTTGTTCGCAATATCTTGGAAGAGACTAAGATTGATCCTTCCGTTGTAGATACTCTCATTGCAGGAAATGTCCTTTCCGCCGGACAAAAACAGGGCATTGCTCGTCAGTGTGCTATTTTGGGTGGTATCCCACAAGAAAAGACTGCTTACTCTATAAATATGGTATGTGGTAGTGGTATGAAAGCTGTGATGAATGGTGTTACAGATATCATGGCAGGGTTTGCCTCTGTGGTGATTGCAGGTGGAACGGAATCCATGACGAATGCCGGTTTCATCCTTCCGGGGGATGTGCGTTCCGGTTTCAAGATGGGCAACCTTCAAGCCATAGACCACATGGTAAATGATGGTCTTACAGATGCTTACCACAACTATCACATGGGAATTACTGCAGAAAATATCGCAGACCAGTGTGGTATCTCAAGAGAAGATCAAGATCGTTTTGCAATACTTTCCCAAGAAAAGGCTATCGCAGCCGTAGATGGAGACAAGTTCAAAGAAGAAATTGTTCCGGTTGAAATCATAACTAAAAAAGAGACCATTCTATTTGAAAAAGACGAATTCCCCAATAGAGGTTCTTCTTTAGAGAAATTAGCCAAGTTGCGTCCTGCTTTCAAAAAAGAAGGAACAGTAACTGCCGGCAATGCTTCGGGACTGAACGATGGTGCTTCTTTTGTGATGTTGGCAGATGAAGACGCGGTAAAGAAGTACAATCTTACTCCTCTTGCTGAGATTGTTGCATTTGGAGAAGGCGGTGTAGATCCTCAAGTAATGGGGCTTGGTCCTGTTCCTGCTATTCGCTCTGCTCTGCAACGTGCAGGCATGAAATTGTCCGACATGGAGATCATAGAGCTTAACGAAGCATTTGCAGCACAATCTCTTGGAGTAATCAAAGGATTGATTGAAGAACACGGAGTCTCTCGTGAATGGATTGACGAACGTACCAATATTCATGGAGGAGCTATTGCTTTGGGCCATCCTATCGGTGCAAGCGGGAACAGAATTCTTGTATCTCTTGTGCACGAACTTAAGAGATATGGAAAGGAGTATGGTCTTGCTTCTCTCTGTATCGGAGGAGGTATGGGAACAGCCATTATCATTAAGTCTGTAAAATAAACTCTGCATGAGCCACGTACATACAGAAATAGATGGGCATGTAGCGGTTCTTCGTATAGATGACGTCAAAACACTCAACGCTCTTCATACTGCTCTGATAAAAGAACTCATTCTTCGCTTTGAAGAAGTGGAGCAGAATGAAGACGTTAGAGTGATCATCCTCACCGGAACAGACCGAGCCTTTGTAGCCGGAGCAGATATACAGGCTATGAGTAAGATGGATCATGTGGCAGCCAAAGAGTTTGGGACGCTTGGTGCAGCTGTCTTTCGCCGTATAGAGGCTTCTCCTAAGCCTGTCATTGCAGCAGTAAACGGCTTTGCCTTGGGAGGTGGTTGCGAACTCGTTTTAGCCTGTGATATTCGTCTTGCATCCGATAAAGCTAAGTTTGGGCAGCCGGAAGTAGGACTCGGCATAACTCCTGGTTTTTCCGGCACTCAACGTTTAGCCAGAGCCATAGGGTTCTGTAAGGCTAAAGAGCTTATCTTTACAGGAAAAATCATTGGTGCGGAAGAAGCAGAACGTATCGGTCTCATCAACACCGTTGTACCGCATGAGACACTCATGCAGGAAGCCATTCTTTTGGCAAGACTAATTGCAAAAAAAGCTCCTATCGCTGTACATCTGTCCAAGAGAGCCATCAATGAAGGTTGGGACTTGAGTATAGAAGAAGGGATAGAACTTGAAGTCGATCTTTTTGCCCAATGCTTTGAAACAGAAGATCAGAAGAGAGGAATGGAAGCATTCCTGAAGAAAGAGAAGGTCGTATTCAAAGGCAGATAAACACAATAACCATCAACACTCAAAAGATATGAAGATAGCAGTAATAGGAACCGGAACCATGGGCAATGGTATAGCACAAGCCTTTGCTCAAGGTGGTTATCAAGTGGTCATGAAAGACCTTTCTCAAGAGGTTTTGGATCGTGCAATAACCAATATAGACAAATCTCTTGTCAAGCTCCTATCCAAGCACTCCATCACGGAAGAGGAGAAAGGCAATATTCTTTCTCGCATCTCCTCTACGCTCATCTACGAAGATATAGCAGATGCATCGCTTGTGGTGGAAGCCATTGCAGAGAATATGGAGCTAAAAAAACGTGTCTTTAAGGAACTTGACGAGGCTTGCAAGCCGGAGACTATTCTTGCCACAAACTCCTCTTCACTCTCTATCACAGAGATTGCTGCTTGCACAAAGAGACCGGAGAAAGTTATCGGTATGCACTTCTTCAATCCTGTTCCTGTGCTCAAACTCGTCGAAGTGATTCGAGGTCAACTCACTTCCGATGATGTCTTTGCCTGTGTAAAGGGAGTGGCAGAAAAGATCGGAAAAGTTCCCGTTGAAGTAAACGAAGCACCGGGATTTCTTGTAAATCGTCTGCTCATTCCTATGATCAACGAAGGAATCGGAGCATTGGCAGAAGGAGTAGCCTCCAAAGAAGAGATAGACGAAGCGATGAAGCTTGGCGCCGGGCATCCTATTGGTCCGTTGGCGCTGGCAGATCTTATCGGATTGGATGTTTGTCTTGCCATCATGGAAGTGCTTTATCATGAGTTTGGAGATAGCAAGTATCGCCCACATCCGCTTCTTCGCAAGATGGTACGAGCCAATCTACTTGGACGTAAGACTGGAGAGGGCTTCTTCTCATACAAGTAAGAAAGTAGAATCTGCAAGATAGTAAGGGCTGAATTTCTAATGAGAAGTTCAGCCCTTATCATATTCTGTCTTTTACTTGTCAAGAAAAAACAGAAAATAGAATGTACGGTCTTTATCTATTTAACAAAAATATCATTTTCTTTAACTCTATGGCTTTGCAGACAAGCATCTTATCTATTTGATATATCATTATTTATATATACTTTTGCGGGAGAATTTTTAGCATATTATTTAGTTTCACAAAAGAACTCACAACCATTTTTCATGAAGAAAACACTATTCCTTCTGCTGTTTTCGTTCTTGATTGTGTCTTTTTCTGCAGCCTCTTGCAAAGACAAAAACAAGAACGAAGTGTATGCTTTTGACCTGAAAGAAAATACGCAAGTAGCCTTATCTTCGGAGGAGCAGACCAAAGAAATTCCCATCGCAACCAATATCCCGGAGTGGAAAGTATCTGTTCCCTCATCTGCCTCATCGTGGTTATCGGCAAGAGGATTGCGTAACCGTCTCGCCATTACAGTAACAAAGAACACCGGAGAAGAGCGTTCCGCTCAGCTCACATTGAGTGGAATGGGAGTCTCTGCAACGATCAATGTAAAGCAGGCTGCGCAAGGACCTTTTGTGGAACCCTCTACCAGTACGCTTCTTATTGAAAAGGGAGGAGGTAGGAGCACTGTCGGCATCTACACTAATGCAGAGTACGAAGTAGTAATACCTTCGGACATCTCTTGGATAAAAGCATACAAGAGCATAGCCACCGTAGAGCCGAAAGAGCTTTATATCGAGGCGGATTGGAATGAAGGAGCAGAACGAAAAGCAGAGCTACTGCTTCAAACGGTCGGGACTACTCCTATTGCCCAAACAAAGATTGCCATTACCCAGAAAGGCGACAACGGCTACGATGGCAAGACCTCCGGCACCATAGATGAAGACATCAAAGTCCCGGTATTTTCGGGTTACGCGTCATCCGTACAGAATGGCACTCCGATAGAGAACTCTTTTGACAACAACTATACGACCATCTACCACTCATCGTGGTCGAATTCCGCGCCCAACTATTTTCCCATCACTTTGGAGTATAATTTCAAGGACCAACCACGGGTAGATTACCTCATCTATCATCCAAGAAAAGATGCTCAAAACGGGCACTTTAAGCTTGTGGAAATCTGGGCAAAATCGGATGGAAGCAACGAGTTCAAGAAGCTCATCACACACGATTTTAAGGGCTCTTCCAATCCTGCAAAGATTATATTCGAAAAGCCTTTGATGCAACCCTCGGCGGTAAGATTCGTTGTTCTTTCCGGGCACGGAGACGGAAAGGGTTTTGCGGCGTGCTCCGAAATGGAGTTCTACCGTATCAATCCCGATAAGTTTGATCCCACAACGATCTTTACGGATATTACGTGTTCGGAGCTTAAACAAGGTGTAACCGAGTCTCAGATCATGAATATAGAGAATGATCTCTACCGCCAGATCGCCTACTATCTGTACAAGGGCACTTATCCGAAAGAGTTTCGTATCGACTCTTTCCGTGCATGGCCTCACCCCTCTACTCAGGCAAAAATAAACAGAACCGGTACTTACAGTCTTTTGGATAACCCTACCGGAATTGCTGTAAACAGAGGCGAAAACATTATCGTATTTGTCGGAAAGACTGGTGGACAGACTTTGAGTCTGCGTCTGCTTAATTTGGACAAACCGAATGGAGATGGCTACAATGACAATTATGTCTACTCTCTACAAGAGGGAGCCAACAAAATCAAAGCGGATGCAGATGGACTTCTCTATGTATTATACCACACGGAAGAGTATGCCAATGCTCCTAAAGTGAAGATTCACTTTGCTACCGGAAATGTTCAAGGCTACTACGATGTTCAGAAGCATGCACCTTCAAGATACAACGAGCTGCTTGCGAAGGCAAACCATAACAAGTTTTTTGACATTGTGGGTACAAAGGCTCACCTGACGTTCCCCGTTGAGAGCTATCGCTCTTTCACCGGAGCAGATGGTAAAAAACTCATAGATCTTTACGATAAACTGGTTTTGGACGAACAGGTTTTCATGGGGCTTCAGAAGTACGATCGTGTTTATGGTAACCGCGCCTACTTTCACGTCATGTACCACTCTTATATGTATGCAACGGGGTACCGCACAGCATATAGTGTTGGTACGCTTCCGACCATCCTTGATCCCAATAAACTTGTGGAAAGTATCTGGGGACCTGCTCATGAGTTGGGGCATATCCATCAGACATCCAGAGGCTTCAAATGGAGAGGTACTACCGAAGTTACGACCAATGTACACTCTCTGTTCATTCAAACATCTTGGGGGCAGCCCTCTCGCATCCAGTACGAAAATCTTCTCAAAGGCGATGGTTTTGTGAACAGATACGACAAAGCATTCTCTTACGCTTTCGTGGAGCAGCGTCCGTATATCATCATCCCGGATGTTTTCTGTCAGTTGGTTCCATTCTGGCAGGTTCAGCTCTACTTCTCAAATGTGTTGGGAAACAAAGACTTCTACAAAGAGTTCTACGAATATACTCGCACGGATCCCAATCCGGAAGACAACGGACGGGCGCAGGTCGAGTATTCTCTTCGTGCCTCTCGTGCCGCGGGTTACGATCTGACAGAGTTCTGCGAACGCTGGGGATTCTATCGCGTCGGTTCATGGGAAGTGAACGACTATGGCAAGGAGATGGTTACGGTAACCGAAGCCCTTGTTTCCGAAATCAAACAGAAGATAAGCAAGCTCGGTCTCAAGAAGATCACAGACCGCATCGAGTACATTTCGGACTCCAACTGGCAGATTTACAGAGACCGCAAGAGTATCACCAAGGGCGGAAAGAGCAGGGTCGTAACGGAAGGCAGACACACGATGTTCGAAGTAAACTCCGGCTGGCGCGACTATGTCGCGGTGGAGATCTACAACGCTTCGGGCAGACTCATCTGTGTGGCAAACAGCCCTAAGTTCGTACTTCCCGGCTCATTCGACAAGAGCTGCAAGGCTTACGCCATCTCTTTTGACGGCAAGAAGGAAGAGATCCCATACGAATAACAACATACTTTGTGATTAAGGAGTTTCTGCTCCTTTACGAATCCCTCAGAAGTTTTTTTGTCCAACCACTTCTGAGGGATTCTCTTTCTATATCCGCAGTCAAAGCCCCAAAGATTTCAGGCAAAAGCTGTATCTGAAAATCTCCTTCCGCAAGCAGCAAAATTTACGTGCGCACGTAAATATTTTTTTGTGCGCACGTAAATTTTTTTTCGTGCGCACGTAAATTTTTTTTCGTGCGCACGTAAATTTTTTTTCGTGCGCACGTAATTTTTTTTTCGTGCGCACGTAATTTTTTTTCTGTGCGCACGTAATTTTTTTTCTGTGCGCATGGAAATTTTTCTCCTCCCAAAGGCTTCGGGAGAAGGAGGTAAATCTGTTCTCGGCGGCGGAAGAGTATATGGAGTGGAACGTCCGAGGGCGTCCTCGAAATCGGGCAAAAAAGGAAATATCTGTTAGAGGATTGCCCTTTCGGGCTGTTTATAAAGGGAAAAATCACTCTTTCAGGGTATTGGCAGACTTGCGGAAATACCCGAACTTTGCAGACAGAAAAGAGGCAAAAAACTACGTTCTCTTATTGTTCAAAAAAAAGAACTTCCACAAAAGTTTTATTTGTAATCCAAAAAATGGGAGCCGGACAGATCTGTCGGCTCCCATTTCTATTTCTGAGGTTGTGTCGGCTAACCTCTGCCTTCCGGCTATTAGTAAGATCTTGCAAACAACACTCTCCTTGCGGATGGTTTGCCCGTAACCATACACTGCCCCGGAGTGGTGTCTCCTTCAAAAGGAATACATCTGATGGTGGCTTTGGTTTCCTGCTTGATGAGCTCTTCCGTTTCGGGTGTTCCGTCCCAGTGAGCAAGGATGAATCCGCCATCTTCTATCTTCTCCTTGAACTCCTCGTAGCTGTCCACCGTTATGGTGTGTGTGGCACGATAGTCGAGTGCCTTTTGGAAAATGTTTTGCTGTATGTCTCCGAGCAGAGTCTCCACATAGTCTGCAATACCGTCGAAAGATCTTGTCTCTTTCTCCAACGTGTCTCTGCGCATCACCTCCACGGTGCCGTTTTCGAGATCTCTTCCGCCCAAGGCAAGGCGCACGGGTATTCCTTTCAGCTCATATTCGGCAAACTTCCAGCCCGGCTTCTTGTTGTCCGAGTTGTCGTATCTTACCGATATTCCGCGCTTTTTGAGTTCTTCCACCACCGGAGCCACTTTTTCGTCTATGGTTTGAAGCATCTCCATGTTCTTGTAGATAGGCACTATCACCACCTGGATCGGAGCCAATCGTGGAGGTAATACCAGTCCGTTGTCATCGGAGTGGGTCATGATGAGAGCACCCATAAGGCGTGTCGAAACACCCCAAGAGGTTGCCCAAACATACTCCGCCTTACCCTCTTTGCTCGTAAACTGAACATCGAAAGCCTTGGCAAAGTTTTGTCCGAGGAAGTGAGAAGTCCCGCTCTGAAGGGCTTTACCATCCTGCATCAACGCTTCTATGGTATAAGTGTCGAGTGCTCCGGCAAAACGTTCGTTGGCACTCTTACATCCCTTTATCACAGGCATTGCCATGTATTTCTCCGCAAATGTTCCGTAAACATCTATCATGGTTCGGGTCATCTTCAGAGCCTCTTCTTCGGTGGCGTGCGCCGTGTGTCCTTCTTGCCACAAAAACTCTGCGGTACGCAAGAACAAGCGTGTACGCATCTCCCAACGTACAACATTTGCCCACTGGTTACAGAGCAAAGGAAGGTCGCGATAGCTCTGAATCCAGTTTTTATAAGTGCTCCAGATTATGGTCTCGGACGTTGGACGGACGATAAGCTCCTCTTCCAGACGAGCCTCCGGATCCACTATCACACCGGTGCCGTCGGGATTATTTTTCAGACGATAGTGAGTAACTACGGCACACTCCTTGGCAAAACCCTCTACGTGATCCGCCTCTTTGGAGAGGAAAGACTTAGGGATGAAGAGCGGGAAGTAAGCATTCTGTACACCTTCAGCCTTGAACATATCGTCCAAAACGCGTTGCATCTTCTCCCAAATGGCGTATCCGTAAGGCTTTATCACCATACAGCCGCGCACGGCAGAGCTTTCTGCCAAGTCTGCTTTAATCACAAGATCCTGATACCACTGCGAATAGTTTGTGGCACGTGAAGTGAGTTCTTTTAGTTCTTTTGCCATAATTATCTTTACCTTTCTCTTATATTCTTATTCTTGAGAGCGGAGAGGCAATGACCTCTCTCCGAACAGGTTCCAAAGTTACAAATATTTACGCAATAGCAGACCGCTGAAATGTCTCTTTTTGAATGGGATGCAGTGAAACGGATTTACACTTTTCCGCTCCGAAGAGAAGATAAAAACTGCTTGGCAAAAAGGGATTGAAAATTTCCTCAAAAGAGCTCCGATAAGTGCGTTATTCTTTGGAACAACACCGAGATAGCCTCTCAGTCTCAGACTATTTTTGTACTTTTGAAGAGAAATACAGGCTTTATAAAATGGATAAAATAACAGAAATGCTCGGGGGAGTAAGCAGCGAACATCGCTCCGGCTTTGTAAACATTGTGGGAAATCCGAATGTGGGGAAATCTACGCTGATGAATATCCTTGTCGGAGAAAAGATTTCGATCATCACGTCCAAGGCTCAAACCACTCGCCACCGCATTATGGGAATCGTCAATACTCCTCTCTTGCAGATCGTCTACTCCGATACGCCGGGTGTGCTGAAGCCCAACTACAAGATGCAGGAAAGCATGTTGGAGTTTTCGGAAAGTGCTTTGGGTGATGCCGATGTGTTAGTTTACGTTACAGACACAGTGGAGAAACCCACCAAGCACGACACATTCCTGCGAAGAGTTGCATCGTTGGAGTGTCCCGTCTTATTGGTCATCAACAAGATAGACCTCACAACACAAGAGGGCTTGGAAGCTCTCATATCGGAGTGGAAAGAGCTTTTGCCCAAAGCCGAAATATTCCCGGCTTCCGCTCTGCACAGGTTTAACATGGAGCAGCTTAAGAAAAGGATAGAGGATTTGATACCATTATCCCCTCCATATTTTGATAAAGATGCTTTAACCGATAAGCCTGCAAGGTTTTTTGTAACAGAGATCATCCGGGAAAAGATACTGCTCTATTACCAGAAGGAGATACCTTACTCTACGGAGGTGGTTGTAGAAGAGTTCAAAGAGGAAGATGCTCTGATCCGCATACGAGCCGTAATCGTTGTAGAACGCGACAGCCAAAAAGGAATCGTGATAGGGCATGGAGGACAAGCCCTGAAAAAGGTAGGAGCAATGGCAAGAAAAGATTTGGAGAAGTTCTTCGAGAAGAAGATCTTCCTGGAAACGTATGTCAAAGTGGAGAAAGATTGGCGCAACAGAGACAACTTCCTGCGTGCCTACGGATACAAGATAGACTGACATACCAAACGATAAACATAAGAAGAAAGATATGAGCAACCTTATAGCAATAGTAGGACGCCCGAATGTAGGCAAGAGCACATTGTTCAACAGACTGACCAAAACAAGAGACGCAATAGTGACAGACGTTGCCGGCACAACACGAGACCGCCAGTATGGAAAGGCAGAATGGTGTGGCACCTCTTTTTCTGTGGTAGATACCGGTGGATGGGTAGTGCGTAGTGAAGATGTTTTCGAAGATGAGATCAACAAACAGGTACAGATAGCGATAGACGAAGCCGACCTTATCCTTTTCGTTCTTGATGTCAATGAGGGCATTACGGATATGGATGATGCGGTGGCAAACATACTGAGACGAACAAAGAAGCCGGTAATGCTGGTAGCCAATAAGGCAGACAACTTTTCGATGCAGGTGTATGCAGCGGAGTTTTATCGCTTTGGTCTGGGAGATCCATACTGCATCTCCGCAATCAACGGATCCGGAACGGGCGACCTCCTGGATGCTATGGTGAAGCTGCTACCCGAATCCAAACCGGACGAAGAAGTCGAAGAGAACATCCCTCGAATAGCTATCGTCGGACGTCCCAATGCCGGGAAGTCCTCTCTCATCAATGCGTTTCTCAATGAAGACAGACATATCGTTACAGATGTCGCAGGTACGACAAGAGATTCGATATACACGCACTACAACAAGTTCGGGCACAATTTCTATCTGGTAGATACCGCAGGAATGCGCAAGAAAGGTAAGGTGAACGAAGACTTGGAGTACTACTCCGTGATCCGCTCCATACGAGCAATAGAGAACAGCGACGTGTGTGTGCTGATGATAGACGGCTCGAAAGGGATAGAGAGTCAGGATATGAACATCTTCTCGGTGGTGCAGAAAAACAAGAAAGGGCTGGTTGTCTGCGTGAACAAATGGGATCTCGTGGAGGACAAAAGCCAGAAGGCGATAGACTATTACCAAAGAGTGATCCGTGAAAGGATGGCTCCGTTTACCGATTTTCCCATTCTCTTCATCTCCGCTACCAATAAGCAGCGCATCATGAAGGTATTGGACACAGTGCAAGAGGTCTTTAACAGACGGAAGAAACGTATCTCAACAGCCAAGCTCAACGAGATCCTCCTTCCGATTATAGAGAAAACACCACCTCCCGCAACCAAAGGAAAGTACATAAAGATCAAGTACATCACGATGCTTCCGCAGGTCTCTGTGCCTTCTTTTGTGTTTTTCTGCAACCTTCCGCAGTGGGTAAAAGAGCCGTACAAACGCTTTTTGGAAAATAAGATAAGGGAAAACTGGGAGTTTTCCGGCACGCCAATAAATATCTTTATGCGAGAAAAGTAGTCTAACCCATAATAAACAGGCCAAGATGGGAACTTACCAAAAACACTATCTGAAGATGGACAAGCTTGCTCGGATAATAACCATGCTGACGTATGTATTTATCATCCTGCTGTTCGTTTTCCTTTTCCCTTCCGGGACATTTATAGCAAAAGCATCGCTTGTAGCCTTACTTCTATTTTTCGGAGGACTTATCTTTTTGGCTCCCATCTATATTCAGCGGACTCCCAACAGCATAGTCATCGGAAAACTTTTGCACAAGAAGGTGATAGACCTGAGCAGTGCAACCATAGATCAGGTACCGATGGATATTCTTGAGGGAGCCATTCGCACATGTGCCTCAGGCGGTATCTTTGGTTACTGGGGCTACTTCTACTCCAAAGCTCTGGGGCACTTTCGCCTCTACATAACATATAGAACGGGTAATCTGCTTATAATACGCCGTTCCGGCAAAAAGCCGATAGTGATCAACGATGTCTTTTGACACTGTTGGTTACTCACTTTGATTTTTTGTATTTATCACTTTTATAACCGTATGAAACGCTTAACCATGTTAGCGTTGCTGGTATTTTTTATCGGCAGCAACGCTCTTTTTGCCCAACAGATCATTGCATCCGGGCAAGTAATCGAAAGTGCAAAGGGACAGCCTGTGCCTTTTGCCAGAGTAACAATAAGATGTATAGAGGATAAGGACACCCTGCTGTACAGACAGGTTACAGATGGCAAGGGAGAGTTCCGAATAGCTTTCGTCCCAAAGAAAGAGAACTATGTCTTCATCCAATCTTCAGGTTTCAAGTCTCTCCTCAACCCACTTCCCAAAGTCTCCAACGAGCAAAAACAGCTCGCCCTTGGCAAGCTATTGCTGGAAGAAGCTCCCATCGAGCTGGAAGATGTAAAGGTTGTTCACATCCGCCAGCTTATCTCTGTAAAAGGGGATAAAATAGACTATTCCGTAGACAAAGACCCTGAAGCCTCTGCGCAAGACCTTCTAAGCATGTTGCGCAAAGTGCCCCTTGTTACGGTGGATGGACAGGAAAATATTCAGGTAAAAGGCTCTTCCAACTTCAAGATCCTTATTAACGGCAAGCCCAATCCGCTTATAGACTCCAACCCGAAAGAGGTTCTGAAGTCCATGCCGGCATCGAGCATTCAGAAGATAGAACTCATTACCGATCCGGGCGTAAAGTATGACGCCGAAGGCGTTGGTGCGGTACTGAACATCATTACAGCGCAGATGTCTGCGGACGGAACCATGACAACCATCAGTCTAAATGGTGGTTATCCGACCACCTATGGCGGTTCTCTCTATCTCTCTTCCAAGATTAAGAAGTTTGGAGCAACGGCAAATCTCTCATCGTTTAATAATGAGACGGATATGAGCATACTTATGGAGCAGATGCAAGGCAACACTCTTCTGCTCGCGGAAGATGCACGCCAAAAACGTAGCATGAATGGTCTGAGAGGAAATATCCTGCTCTCTTACGAGATAGACGACAAGAATCTGCTCACATGGACAACAGCCATCTCCAATATCCATACCGGTGCAGACTCTCAAACAGATATATTCAGACCTCTTCCGGTAGAGCAGAGAAGCAAAAAAAACAGCCAAGACAAAGTTCGCTTCGATGAGCTGAACACATCGTTGGACTATCAGCGCTCCACTTCGAGACAGGGCGAGCTCTTCACCTTCTCATACAGGTACACCATCACTCCGAACTATTTCTACAACTTGATCGAACTTCCTTCTCTGAAACGTTCGGAGCGTATGAAGAGCAATGATGCCATGAAAGAGCATACCGGGCAATTGGACTACACGCTCCCGATAGGCAAGCACAAAGCAGAAGTGGGTACGAAATATATTCACCGCGACAACGAAACATCTCCTGTCTACGAGATATTGGATAACCAGAACAAATGGGTTCCGGGAAGCTACTATGCCACTGAATATGCTCGCAATGGCTTGCTACACAAAAACGTGGTCTTGGCAGGATATGCCTCTTACAGCTATTCGGATGGACCTCTTTCTATAAATGCCGGTCTGCGTGCAGAGAGAAACTGGATCAAGGCGCAGTATAAGAACCTCGAATCGTCTCGCATCAATCGCGGCTTCACGGACATCATTCCTCAACTCTCGATCGGCTACGTCCCCTCGCCTGCCCTGCAAACACGCTTCGGTTATAAGGAGATGGTGGTAAGACCATCGTTGAGACAGTTGAGTCCGTTCGAGATCAACTCTTCCGAGACAAGCCTTAGCAAGGGCAACCCGAACCTGAATCCGTCACGCATCCGGAACTTTAATCTCTCCGTCACACACATGGGTACGAGATACATGATCAATGCCGGAGCAGACTACTCTTTGCAGTACAACAACATCGAGAGCGTTATCTACAAAGAGGACGGATCCAATATGCTGATCTCCACGTTCGGCAACCTCAAATCGCCTACACATCGTGTCAGTGCCAACGTTTACTCTACGCTCACTCCGACCAACTGGTTAAGGCTCTCCGGCTTTGCCAATCTCTCGCACACCTCACGCGGAGCAACCAAGAGCGCGGACGTCAATGGTATTTCTCGCGAACTGAATCTGCCGGAGTTTTCAAGCGTGAGCTTCTCCGGTAATATCAATGGTATGATTACGCTTCCGAAGAGTTTCGGCTTCAACGTGAACCTCTTCTATTTGAGTAAGCAAAAGATGTTGCAGACCACCATGGGCGACCACTTCATCCACTCGCTGTCTCTTACCAAGCAGTTTATGAAGGACAGACTCACCCTTACACTCTCTGCCGTGTCTCCGTTTATGGAAACTTTGGACTTGAAGATAGAGTCAAGAGTAGGAGCATTCAAGAATGTCAATCACATCCAAGTGCCTATCCGCCGTATCTCTCTCGGACTTACATTTAAGTTCGGAAGCATGAAGGGACAAGTGAAGAAGACATCGAAGACCATCGTGAACGACGACTTGTCTAAGGCAAGCAGCAGTACGGATCTCCCCAATACAGGTATGTAATATCCGATAAGGCTGATGACAAACTGCTCCGAACCCGTTCGGAACAAAGGATAAACGGATTAAAAAGTTTGTCCGAAGCTTAAAAATATTCCAAATCAAGGCTCTATTTGTAGCTATCGAAGCTTGAAGTGTAGAAACCAAAGCTTGATGCGTACAGATAGAGCCTTGATCTTAATCCCCAAAGCGGTTCAGACCATTTTTTGAACCCGATTAAAGAGATTTTTATTGCCGTTAAAAACAGAAGGTTAAAGGAGAAAGAGAAAGAGAGCGACGCACACCCGAAACCATCTTATCCCTCTTCATGCAGAAAGCCCACCCGGACAGGAAAAACTCCTTATCCGGATGGGCTTTCTCTATATGCGATGAAAATCCGTCAGAACCTGTAACCGATACCTACGTCTACCATGGCACCGTAGCTAAGTTCAAGATAGTCTCTCTTGAGCATTTCGGAATATGCCGTATGAGCAGCACCGATAAACACTCCGATCTTGCTTTTGAAATAAAAATTATCGGTGATGCGGAGATTATACCCCCACGCAGGCATTGCGCCATAGGCGTGTAGGAAAAGCTTCTTATCCGCCTCCGGAAGAGCAAAGCCCCCCAGATGAGTGATACCGTAAAGGTCCAAAGCAAAATAGCCGGAGCGGTCTCCACCGTAGTACCAGCGTGGTGAGATTCGGATGGCAGGGTTAAGACCGTTGAAGCCCACCTTATCTTTCATAAAGAGAAAAGCAACATCGTATCCCACTCCGGTCTTGATAGCAAAAGCATCCGAAAGAGAATGTTCGTAGTAGACATTGTTCTGCATACCAAGCTCTATTCCCCATCGGCTTTTTGTCTCTCTGCTCTGTGCGAATAGCAGTGTGGGAAAAAGAAATGCACATAAAAAGAGTAATGTTTTTTTCATAGATGATAGTTATTTGGTTTCAACATCCAATGATGACTTCCTCTGCGAGGCAGCTCTACCAACAAAAGTAGGTAAAAATCGGCTGAAACAAGCGTTCTTGGCGCATTAAAGCATCATTCTTATCTGATCATACTTCAAAATGCGCCCTTTTCCCCGGTCGAACTCGATGATACCCTCTTTCGTCATTTCGGAGATAGCCCTGGAAAGAGAGGGACGCTCCACACCAAAATATTCCGCAAGGGATGTAACGCTCCGCCCAAGCTCGAAGACGCCATTCTTAGACCGCTTGGAGATATAAAAGGCAAACTTGGCCTTGATACTTTTGATAGAGAATATCTTCAGTCTTTCGGATAGAAACTGCATCCGGTCGGCGGTGAATGCCATAAAGCCTCGAAAGAAATAGGGACACTTCGCCATCTGTTTCTCTATGGTCTCTTTCGAGTAAAGCACAATCTCCGACTCCTCCAAGGCGATCACATCCACGGGGAAGTAGTTTTCTCTGGCAAAGAGAAAGACTGCCGCCAAAGGGTAGGGAGCTTTGATCTCGTCGATATGCAGAGTAAGACCCGGATCGGAAACAAGCTCGGTCTTGACCCTTCCTTTCGTAAGCATATAGAGATGATCCACTCTGTCTCCCTGATATGCAATGTACTCTCCTTTCTTGTAGTGCTTTACCACGTGCGGTATATCACAGCTCAGCTCATAGGTTTCTCCCTCTGCGCCACTGCTGCATTGCGTGCAGAAAAAACGTATATCCGGTGTTTCCATAACTTATCCCTTTTTGCGAAGGTACATAATATTCTACTCTTCTGTGTGATAATTATCACGAGAAGACTAGTGCCGACACTATACTTTTGCCATACATAGTTAGAATTACAACCTAAACAGTCAGAAAGAAATGAGTATGTTTTGTTTTCAGTGTCAGGAAACAGCCCAAAACAGAGGCTGTACAGTGCGTGGAGTATGCGGTAAGACTCCCGATGTTGCCAACCTTCAAGACCTTTTGGTCTTCTTACTGAAAGGAATATCCATCCTTGCATCTGCTCTTCGTGAGAAGGGGGAAAAGGTTCCGGCAAAAGCAAATCGGTTTGTGATGGAGTCGCTATTCATGACCATCACGAATGCCAACTTTGACAAAGAGAGATTTGTCAAACGTGTTCACGAAGCCCTTTCTCTACGGGACGAGCTGCTTGAAGCATTAGGCTCTGTCCCGGAAGAGAGAGGATCGGACAGCCTTTCATGGCGAGCAGAAAGCGTGGAAGAGATGGAAGCCAAAGCAGCAACAGTGGGCATTTTGCAAACGGAAGACGTAGATGTCAGATCGCTAAGAGAGCTTCTGATATACGGACTCAAAGGGATGGCTGCCTATGCCGAGCACGCTTTCAATCTCGGTTTTGAACAGGAAGAGATCTTTATCTTCATGCAGGATGCTCTGGTTGCCACCACACAGGATCTATCGGTGGAAGAGCTGACGGGATGGGTATTGCGCTGTGGTGAGTACGGCGTAAAGACGATGGCTCTACTGGATAAAGCCAACACGACAACCTACGGAAGCCCGGAGATAACCAAGGTTAATATCGGCGTGAGAAAGAATCCGGGCATCCTCATCTCCGGACACGACCTCAGAGATATGCAGGATCTGCTGGAGCAGACTCAAGGTACGGGAGTGGATGTCTATACCCATAGCGAGATGCTTCCGGCGCACTATTACCCTGCCTTTAAGAAGTACGAACACTTTGCCGGTAACTATGGCAGCGCGTGGTGGAAGCAGAACGAAGATTTTGAAACGTTCAACGGAGTGATTCTGTTCACGACCAACTGTATAGTGCCGCCCCGCAGCACTTCCACTTATGCGGACAGGGTTTATACCACCGGAGCTTCCGGATTTGCGGGCTTCAAGCACATCGCAGACAGACAGGAGGGTAAAGCAAAAGACTTCTCCGCCCTTATCGAACACGCCAAACGCTGCGCTCCTCCGGTGGAGATAGAGCAGGGAGAGATCATCGGAGGCTTTGCCCACGCACAGGTATTCGCTTTGGCAGACAAGGTGGTAGAGGCGGTAAAGAGCGGAGCTATACGTAAGTTCTTCGTCATGGCAGGATGCGACGGACGCATGAAAGGCAGAAGCTACTACACGGAATTTGCAGAAAAACTTCCTAAAGATACGGTCATCCTCACAGCCGGATGCGCCAAGTACAGATACAACAAGCTTCCGCTCGGAGACATCAACGGCATTCCGAGAGTATTGGATGCCGGACAGTGCAACGACAGCTACTCTCTGGCTCTGATTGCTTTGAAGCTGAAAGAGGTATTCGAGCTGAATGACGTGAACGATCTCCCCATTGCCTACAACATCGCATGGTACGAGCAGAAAGCCGTCATAGTACTGCTGGCTCTTCTTTCACTTGGGGTGAAAAACATTCATCTGGGACCGACTCTCCCTGCATTCCTGTCTCCCAACGTGGCAAACGTGCTGGTGCAGACTTTCGGAATAGGCAGCATCACCACTCCGGACGAAGACATGAAGATGTTTCTTGGCGAGTAAGAAGAGAGTTTCAGGTTCTACACTCTCCTTTTAAGCAAGCAGGGTTGAAAATTTTTTCAACCCTGCTTCTGTTTATATAATGGTATTATTTCACTCCGGTACTGCGATCCAGGTCCGTATTCTCCAAACTCTTGTTTCGCTGAACGGTAGACTTCTTGCCCGAACCAAAGTTGTACGCAACCTTTAATCCCAAAGAGCGCGTGGTAATGTCATTGAAACGCTCTTGATAAAATCCGTCCCCCCCATTCGGACGTCTGCAGTCGGCTGTATTTCTTGAAACGATTTCGGACATCCAACGTTACGGAGAGCTTGTCTTTCAGCAGCTTTGTCGTAACGTAAAAGGAGCAGGAGTAGTTGTGTTTCGTCCGCACTCCGAGCTGCGGCGGAGCCTGCGTGTACGTATAGTTTCCTCCCAACAAGACATTTTTGCGAGGGTTCCGGTCTGCATTCAAAGAGAGATTGTACACAAGATCCTTCTGTAAGAGCGCTCCTTTATCTCCGTAAAAAGCAAGATACCCTCCGTTGAGAAAGATATTTGCGGATAGTTTTTCGGTCGGTCTGTAGTTGAGCATTATGGAGGAAGAGAGGTTTCGGAATCTGTTTCCGTTCGTATAGAATTGTAAGAGGCACTTACTTGAGTGGTCTGTGAAGGCTGAGGGAGAAATCCAAAGAAGGCTCCGGATGCCGCCTGAGACGGGGCAAAAAGCCGAAAATCTCCCCCCATCTTTTTACCTCCTTCCGCAGGGGGTGAAATTTCCGTCCGCAAGGAAATAAATTTCTGTATATGCAAAAATATTTTTTCGTATATGCAGAAATTTTTTTTCGTATATACAGAAATTTTTTTTCGCAGGTACGAAAAATTTCTTTCGTTCGTACGCAAATTTTCTTTCGCAGGTACGAAAAATTTCTTTCGTTCGTATGCAAATTTTCTTTCGCAGGTATGGAAAAAATCTTTCGTTCGTACGCGACTTTATTTTCGTACCTAAGAAAATTTATTTTTGTACGTACGAAAATATTTTTTTGTACGTACGAAAAAAAATTTTTGTACGTACAAAATTTCGGCTCTTTGCGAGAGGAGCGAAAAATGTGTGCTTATGTGCTCATTTTCAAGCAGTAACAGCCCTCTCTCCGGGTTGCTCCCGGATGAGGCGGAAAAGGGAGAAAAAGTGCGTTTCGGAGCTTCGGAATTTTGCCCCGAAACGGGCACAAAAAAAACAAGTGCGGTCTCCGGAATTGTATCTTCCGAAGACCGCACTCGGTATGTTTCGACTCTTTTCCGCGGGGGATCAACCAAAGTCGTCGAAGTAGAGCTGTTCGCGAGGAACGCCCAGGCTGTCGAGCATGCCCTTGACGGCATTCGCCATCGGTCCGGGACCGCACATGTAGTATTCGATGTCCTCCGGCGCTTCGTGGTTGATGAGGTAGTTGTCGAGGATCACCTGGTGGATAAATCCGGTGTATCCCGTCCAGTTGTCCTCCGGAAGCGGATCGGAAAGAGCGATGTGGAAAGAGAAGTTCGGAAACTCTCGCTCTATTTCGCGGAAGTCTTCCTCATAAAAAATCTCGTTCTTGGAGCGCGCACCGTACCAGTAGGAGACTTTTCTGCCGGTCTTGAGCGTCTTGAACAGATCCAATACCTGTGCCCTGAGCGGTGCCATACCGGCTCCACCTCCGATGTAAAGCATCTCGGCGTCGGTGTCCTGGATGTGGAAATCTCCATAAGGACCCGACATCATCACCTTGTCTCCCGGCTTGAGGCTGAAAATATAGGACGATGCTATACCCGGCTTGATGCCTGCCGCCCACGTTCCGGTATTGCGGTCGAACGGAGGTGTCGCGATACGAACGTTGAGTGTGATGATGTTGCCCTCCGCCGGGTAGTTCGCCATAGAGTACGCACGGATGGTCTCTTCATCATTAGATGCTTCAAGAGGCCAGAGCTTGAACTTGTCCCACTCCCCCTTGAAACGGTCTCCGATGATCATGTCGGAAAACTTCACGTTGTACTTCGGTATCTTGATCTGAGCATACGATCCGCTCTTGAAGTTGAGCACCTCGCCCTCCGGCAGCTTCACGACAAACTCTTTGATGAAAGATGCTACGTTGTTGTTGGAGACTACCGTGCACTCCCACTCTTTTACACCGAAGACTTCTTCCGGAACCACGACCTGCATGTTCTCTTTTACCTTAGTCTGGCAGGAGAGCCTCCAATGGTCTTTGATCTCCTTGCGAGAAAAGAATCCTACTTCCGTGGGCAGGATCTCTCCGCCACCCTCGACCACGCGACAACGGCACTGTCCGCAAGAACCACCGCCCCCGCAGGCAGATGAGAGATAGATGCCTTCGCCTTGAAGCGTGTTGAGAAGCGTTCCGCCGATGGGAACGTCAAACTCTTTTTCTTCATTCACCGTGAGCTTGACGTCTCCGGATGGCAGAAGCTTTGCTTTGGCTACCAAAAGAAGTGCTACAAGCAGAAGGGTAACTACAAGAAAGACCACTACGCTGGCTCCTATTGCAGCTCCGTTTATTGCTAATAATAACATTATGATGTTTTGCTTTTATTGTTGTTAGACTTTCTGTAATGACCTCTTATGATAGCTTGATACCGGAAAAACTCATGAAAGCGATACCCATGAGAGCCGTGATGATGAACGTGATACCCAATCCGCGCAAAGGCTTCGGAATGTCCGAGTACGCAATCTTCTCACGAATGGCAGCCATACCGATGATAGCCAGCAACCAGCCTATACCGGAACCGAAACCGTAAGTGGTGGCAAGCCCGATATTGGCAAACTCTCTCTGCTGCATGAAGAGCGATCCGCCGAGGATGGCGCAGTTTACAGCGATAAGAGGCAAGAAGATACCCAATGACGCGTACAAAGATGGGCTGAATCGCTCCACGATCATCTCCACAAGCTGTGTGAAAGATGCGATGATCGCAATGAAGAGGATAAGGCTCAGGAAGCTGAGATTGACGTCTGCAAATTCAGGCCCCAACCATGCCAAAGCTCCCTCTTTCAACACATAGTTTTCCAACAGATAGTTGAGAGGAAGCGTACAGGTGAGGATAAACGTAACAGCTAACCCTAACCCTAAAGAGGTCTTTACATTCTTGGAGACAGCAAGATACGAACACATACCAAGAAAGTATGCAAACACCATGTTGTCAACAAAGATGGACTGTACAAATAAACTGATATATTCCATTGTGTCTCTGTTTATGTCTTAATTATTACACTATTACGTCGGGTTATTTTTCTTGCAGCTCCGGAGTGTAGGATCTGTGTACCCATATCACAAGAGCAACGATGATAAGAGCCATAGGCGGCAAGATCATCAAACCATTGTTTACATATCCCATTTCATAGAACGAATCCGGTACCACTTGGTAGCCAAGCAGCGTTCCGGAGCCGAACAACTCGCGGAAAAATCCTACGATCACAAGAATAATACCATATCCTAAACCATTTCCGATACCGTCAAGGAAAGATGCGCCCGGCTTATTGCCCAAAGCAAACGCCTCAAGACGTCCCATCAAGATACAGTTCGTAATGATCAGACCCACAAAGACAGAGAGCTGCTTGTTTACATCATAAGCAAATGCCTTCAACACTTCACTTACGATAGTTACAAGAGCAGCCACCACAACAAGCTGCACGATAATACGGATACGGTTGGGTATCGTATTACGAAGCAACGAAATAATCACATTGGCAAAAGCAATAACCACGGTTACCGAGATTGCCATAACAAGAGATGGCTCAAGCTTCGACGTTACTGCCAAAGCGGAGCAGATACCCAGCATCTGAACAACAACCGGATTGTTCTTGCTGAGCGGACCTATCAGGATTTCTTTATTCTTTTTACTTAGTAATGCCATGACACTGGTTTATTTATTGCTTTTAAGAAACTCTTGGTACATTTTGATACTGTCGCGAATCATGTCGTTGACACCGTTAGAGGTAAGCGTACTACCGCTTATCGCATCCACGCCGTTTGCCAGCTTGCTTCCGCCTTTAACGACCTGAACGGGAGCAAAAGCACCATCCGTAAATATCGTTTTGCCTTCAAATGCAGAGGTAAAGAACGGTTCCACGATCTGAGCACCAAGTCCGGGAGTTTCCCCTTGGTGGCTGAAGTCCACGCCGTATATCGTTGCAGTATCATCATTGATAGAGATAAAGCCCCATACAGGTCCCCAAAGACCGGCACCGCTCATGGCCAAGATATATTTCTTCACGCCATCCACTTCTGCTATAAAGACAGGATACTCGCCCTTGTCTCCTTCACGAACAACCTTGGCAAAGTCTGCGGCGAATGCCGGATCTTTCACGCCTGTTCCCTCAGAGCCTTCCACTCTTTCACCGTTTGTTCTCACAAGGAAAGCCTCCTTGATATATTTGCCGTACTCTGCTTGTGCATTCTGAGCCGTAGCAGAGACCTTTATAGACTTCAATATCTGTTGCATCTTGTCTATATTGGCATTGGCTGTTTGGCGTCCCTTGAGACTTTGCGATGTAAACGCGAGTCCCACAGCGACCAAAATCACCATCACGGCTGCATATATAATAGTATAAGAATTGCTATTTCTATTCATAACCTTTTATCTGTTAAGTGAGGTGATTACTTATGCTACTTTCTTAGAGTTGGCAACCGTGGCTCTGCGCATTCTCTTCTTCACGTTTGCATCCACCACATAGTAGTCTATCAGCGGAGCAAAGGCGTTCATCAGCAAGATTGCCATCATCATACCCTCCGGATAACCGGGTTGAAGAAGACGGATCACGATGGCAAAGAATCCGATAAGGAAGCCATAGATCCACTTACCCAGCTCTGTTCTTGTTGCAGTTACCGGGTCTGTTGCCATAAACACAGCGCCAAAGGCAAAGCCACCAAGCAACATATGATCCAAAGCAGACACCTGCATTCCGGCAGTGGCACCGCTAAGGTTGAAGAGAAGAGCCGTTGCAAATCCGCCCAAGAAAATAGAGCAGATGATCTTCCAGCTTGCAATACCTGTGGCAATGAGTATCACTGCACCGATAAGGATAGCCAGAACGGATGTTTCACCGATAGAACCCGGAATGAGCCCCAGGAAGTAGTCCCAAGAAGAGAGAGCATTGCCCACCACATCGGTTACGGGTTGCAGTCCTTGCTCTTTTGTCATACCGGCGATCTGTCCTAAAGGAGTCGCTCCGGAGAATGTATCCACGGGAGTTCCACCGCCAAGACCGAAAGTAGAACCGGTTCTGACGAACACTTCATTACCGGACATTGCCGCCGGATAAGCGAAAAAGAGGATCGCACGAGTTACAAGAGCGATGTTGAAGATATTATAACCAGTACCTCCGAATGCCTCTTTCGCAAACACTACCGCAATGATAGTGGCAACGGCAATCATCCAAAGCGGAGTCTCTACCGGTACGATAAGAGGAATAAGGAAGCCTGTTACCAAAAATCCTTCTGCTACTTCGTGTCCACGTATCTGTGCAAAAATAAACTCTGTGCCGAGTCCGGCAACGTAGGCTACGATGATCTTGGGCAGGATAGCCAGAAGACCATACAGGAACATAGCCCAAAAGCCTGCCTGTTGTCCTATGGCCATGTAGTGCTGATAGCCCAGATTGTACATCCCGAAGAAGAGAGCGGGCATCAGAGCCACGAGTACCACCGTCATGGTACGCTTCGAGTCCATGGCGTCATGGATATGTACTCCTCTTCTGGACGTAGTAGAAGGCACGAAGAAGAACGTTTCTAAACCATCGAAGACGGAATGAAACATAGATAACTTGCCACCCTTCTCAAAGTTTGGCTTTATCTTGTCGATATATTTTCTTAACGCGTTCAATGTATTGTCTGTATTAGGGAAGTGTTATCAATTCATTTCTTTATAGAGCATATCCAATGCACGGCGCACCAGATACTGCAGCTCCAGCTTCGATGTATCTACAAACTCACACAGAGCAAAGTCTTCCGGAGCCACTTCATAGATACCTCTCTCTTCCATCTTATCTATATCGAAAGAGACTATTGCACGCACAAGGTACTCCGGATATATATCCATCGGGAACACTTTGTCATACTCGCCCGACACGATAAGGGCTCTTCTGCCTCCGCGTATGCGTGTGTCGAAGCTGAACTCTTTCTTACCCATAAGGAATGCTGGATAGGATCTCGACACGCTGTATTTGTTGAATCCGGGAGCAGCCCAGCCGAACATCTCATGAGTGTCATCACCTTCGGGGATCACGGAGATCACCTTAGAGAACGGGCTCATAAAAGCATATTCGTCCGTCAGCATGGTACCCGTAAGCACATCTCCATCTATGATACGCTTCTTGGCAGAGTCGTTCACCAGTTTATCTTTCACCAGTTCTGCCACATTCGCACCGCATATAACGTTTGCGATGCCTCTCGTTGCCACGCACTCTCCGGCGATACCCACCTTCTTGGAGAAGTCTGTCTTCCCTGTGCGTAAGAACTTTCCGATAATAACCAGTTCGGAAGCAGATACAGTCCATACCGTGTCTCCCTTATTCACCGGAGCCGTATGGTTGATAAGCACGCCCACGTTACCGGCAGGGTGTGGACCTGCTACTTCTACCACTTCACAGTTGGAGAGCTTAAAGCCCGATCCGGCAGGGATACCGACATAAACCTTCCCGGTTGTCAGCTTTGCCAGCAGGTCTATCGCTGCCTGCATATCCTCCACTCTGTCCCCGAAAAGAGCTTGTGCCTTGGGAGTAAGGGGAGCGGTTACGTTGGCGGTAACAAAAATATCACGAGGGATAATGGTAGGATTTGGGAGGTAGTCGTATGGGCGTTGACGCAAAAGAGCAAACATACCGCTCGAAAGAAGCAGTCCAAGTAGCTCTTCTCTGCTCTTACCCTTTGTCTCCACAGAGAACGGAGCGTACTCGATAGAGGCTTCCGGAGCGATCTCAACGCTCAAGATCTTACGTTTATCTCCTCTGTTGATGGCTATCACTTTACCACTAACAGGCGATACGATCTTTATCTCCGGAAAACTTTTGTGGAATAGAACGGGTGTTCCGGCGAGGACACTGTCTCCTACTTTCACCTCCAGCTTGGGCAGCAGACCGGGATAATGGTCCGGCACAACGCCGTAGGTGGTAGAGGGCTGCGCGTGCACCTCAACCTCTTGAGGCTTGCCAACAATGTTGATGTCCAAGCCCTTTTTAATTTTAATCACTTTAGCCATTAAATAAGTATACTATATTTGAAAACTATTTCCGCAAGTCGCTATATACACAGTGGGTTAAGAGGCTCTTTTGCCCCCGATATACAAAAATGTACGACCCAACTCAATAGACTTGCAAAATAAAGAAAAAAATTAGTTATGACCAAATGAGCTGTTCCCTTTGTTCTCATATATTTACACACAAAACGACATCCTCTTCCGACCCAAAGTGAATGCACCCCAAAACGATGCCGAAAAGCGCCTCTTCTCTCCTCGGTTTTTATATATTCCATACATATTCTTTCGGCTTAACGTGTTTAATTTTTCAATGAACACGTTTACCGATTTCATTAAACACGTTTACCGGATTCGATTAACGTGTTTAGCCAAAATCGCTAAAACACTAACCACCAGATTTTTACGTATTTTCATACTAAAATACACCTGAAAAATCAAATTTCTTTATTAGGAAACGTTTACAGGTCGGGGTGTTAAAATTCACACCGATTAACGCGAAAACAGCCCATCAAACGGACTGAAGAAAAAATTTTTCCGAATTCAAGATTTTTCATATCTATCTAAAAATCAATCCATTGAAAAGATCTCCTCTTTCCGGTTTCAAGAGAAACAAAAAATCCGGAAGTTTTCAGCGCATCTTCCGGACGCCGTTTTTATATAAAAGCGACAGCGTACCACCCGGTGTCAAGAGAGATGTTTTTGTATCTCTGCACCCGAATGGTACGCTGTCTGTATGATTATTGTAGAAGTTTATACCTCAGCTCCCTCAAACAGAGGCTGCAACAGCTCCGGAACGGAAAGGTTCAAACTTCTGATTTCTGCCAGCTTCTGCTCGCCTTTACGAGTGAGAGAAAAGAAGACTTTCCGCTTGTCTTCTCGCCCTAATCGCCGTCCGATCCACCCTCTGTCTTCTACTGCCGAGAGGAGCTTGGATGTATGAGCCGGCAGAAGACCAATGCGAGCCGAGACTTCGGAGGCAGAAACCGACTCCCCCGATATGACACAGAGTGCCATCGCTTGGTTCAGATCGCATTGGGCAGACTCCATAAGCTGCTGCTCCAAATCCCGAATAGAGATCATCAGTTCCCTCATCAGGCATATACATCTTACATTCTCCATAACGCTTTATTCTTGTAGAAGAAAAGATTCGGAAGCCTCAAAGTTAGATGAAAAGATTGATATTGGCATCGTCCGCACGGTTCATGTAAGTGGCTACACCGCCTATCGAAACCTCTTCGATAAGCTCTTTGCGATCCACTCCCATTACATCCATGGACATCTGACAAGCTATAAACTCCACGCCGTTCTCAAGAGCCTGAGCGCGCATACTCTCCAAAGAGTCCACGTGTCTCTTTTTCATCACAAAGCGCATCATCTTTGCTCCCAATCCTCCCATATTCATCTTGGAAAGACCAAGCCCTTTACTGTCTTTGGGCATCATGTATCCGAACATTCGTCCCCAAAAGTCTTTCGTAACCTTAGAGCGTGAACGGCGCTTTATGGCATTGAGTCCCCAGAACGTAAAGAAGATTGTAACCTTCTGCCCTGTGGCTGCTGCTCCGTTGGCAAGAACGAATGTCGCCAGAGCTTTATCCAGGCTGTCGCTGAACAGGATAAAGGTCTTGCCCTTTGCCGGAGAGGTACTCACGCATGTCCCCTCCGCCTTGCAAGCGGTCTTTTCTACCGTTACCACAAACTTACCTCCCTTTGTCTCTTTTGCGATGAGGGTGTGTCCCGTGGTGTCGCACCATGCTTGGGCATCTCTCGAAAAGCCCGGATCGGTGGACTCTATCGCCAAACGTTCCCCGACATTTATCTTGTCTATCGACTGCTTCAACTTCAGTATCGGACCCGGACAGGCAAGTCCGCACGCATTCACCTGCATCACCGTGGCAGATGTATTCGCAGAGGCTTTCGGTTGGGAGAAAGTATTCTCCGGCTTGGAGCTGTAGTCCGCCACTATTGCAGAGTACAGTCTGTATCCGCCAATCAGATTGTACACATCGGTAAAGCCGTTCTGCAACAGAATATTGGAGCTGAGGTAGCCTCTGAAACCTACCGTACAGTAGATATATACCGGTTTATCTTTCGGGATCTCTCTGTGTCGGAAGCGCATCTCTTCCAATGGGATATGCATCGAACCGGATATGTGCTCCACATCGTATGCTTCTCTCGGACGCACATCCACTATGGTTACCTTCTTCGGATCTGCTGCCTGCATCTCTCTCCAGTATAGCGGCTTCATCTTACCCGAAATGATATTCTCCGCCACATAGCCTGCGAGAGCCACGGGATCCTTTGCAGAAGAGAAAGGAGGAGCGTATGCCTGCTCGGTCTTCATCAGATCGTAGATGGTGCCTTCATGCTTGATGATCTGCGCAATGGAGTCTATCCGCTTATCCACCCCCGAAACACCTACGCACTGAGCGCCGTAGAGACGGCCGGTTTCGGGATGAAATACGATCTTCAACGTCAATGGAAAAGCGTTCGGATAGTAGCCCGCATGGCTGTTGGGCTGAACAGTGGCTGTAAGATAAGGCAATCCCTCTCTCTTTGCAGCCTTTGCGGCAAGCCCGGTAGAAGCCACGGTGAGGTCGAAGACCTTGGCTATTGCCGTGCCGATAGCTCCTTCGTAAGTCTGCTTTTGCAGTCCGCTCATGTTGCCTGCCACTATACGCGCCTGTCTGTTGGCTGGTCCGGCAAGATAGTTGGTCCAGCTCTTTCCGGTGATCGGATGCTTGAACTCTATGGCATCTCCTACGGCAAAAATATCAGGATCTGAGGTTTGGAGATAGTCATCTACCTTTATACCTCTTGCTTCGCCTATCTCTAAGCCGGCATCCGCAGCGAGTTTATTGTTCGGGCGCACCCCTATCGAGAGAAGGATAAGATCGGCTTCGAGTGTCTCTCCCGAGTCGAAAGAAAGGCTCAGTGCACTGCCTTCGGCTGCTTGGCGAATGGCTGTAACCGCTTTTCCGAGATAGAGTCCCACACCTTTCTGATGCATGTGAGCATGAACGACAGAAGCCAAAGAGAAGTCTATCGGAGCCATTACTTGCGGTGCCATTTCTACGACACTCACTTCGATATGACGGGCATGAAGATTTTCTGCCATCTCCAATCCGATAAACCCACCGCCTACAACCACGGCTCTCTTCACCTTATGGCTGTCCAAGTAGTGCTTTATGGCGTCCATATCTTCCACGTTACGAAGCGTGAACACACCCGGACTATCTATGCCGGGAAGCGGTGGAACCACCGGAACGGCACCGGGTGAAAGCAAAAGTTTATCGTAGCTCTCCATGTAGGTAGTACCGTCTGCACGGCGCACTTCTACCTGCTTTCCGGCACGATCTATACGGAGCACCTCACTCTCTACACGGATATCCATGTGGAACATATCGGAGAAAGACTGCGGTGTTTGCAGGAACAACATATCTCTCTCTTCTATTACTCCGCCGATGTGATAAGGCAAACCACAGTTGGCATAAGAGATATACTTCCCTTTCTCAAAGAGCACGATCTCGGCGTGTTCATCCAATCTTCTAAGTCGGGCAGCAGCAGTAGCGCCTCCTGCAACCCCGCCTACTATTACGTATTTCATGATTTATATGGTATTGTATTCCTTTTACGTATTATTTTTTTGCAAAGATAGAAATATTTTCCACAGGAAATATATTTCGCATGAATAATATTTATCCCTAAAGCGTAAAAGACTTAAAAATAGAATTATAGGCATCTTCCTTTGCAATATTCGGCTTTGGATAAAATGTTTAACCCGTCTATAAAACCGGTTGAATATTATCAATACTTTCTCTAATGCTTTATAGTTTTAGAAGTAGAAGCGTGAGTGGTAAACTTCAAGATTTGGTTTGTGGCAAACAAGCCTTGATGTGTAGAGATCAAGCCCTGATTTCAGAATCGGAACAGGTTAAACGGATTTTATGAACGTGGACAAAGAGAGTTTTTATCCCTTTCAAAACAAAAGCTCCCACCGGCAAATGCAGCGATGGGAGCTTCTTTTGGAAAAACTATCGAGTTTTTACTTCAAGTCCGGATTTACTACAACAGTGGAGAGATCGAATCTTAGCGGAATGTTATCCAGTATCTCAAACAGCTCATCCTTAGTCGCGGCTCTCAACATATCTATACGGGTCTGCTTAAAATCCGGTATCCCCTTAAAAAGAGGTGTGGCTGCAAGATGCCTCCGAACGTGCAGAATGCCTCTGCGTTCGTCTGTCTTCAGGATGCTCTCCTCTATCTGGCGCTTGAGGATGTCTATATACCATGAGAAGTGGTGCGCCGGAGCTTCTTTGCCATCGAGCAAAGCACGCATCTCTTCAAAGCACCACGGTCTGCCTATACTCGCTCTGCCCACCATCACAGCATCTACTCCGGTCTCCCGAAAGCGTCTGAGAGCATCTTTACCGGAGACAACATCTCCATTACCGATGATCGGGATAGAGATACGAGGGTTTGACTTCACTCGCGCAATGGGTTCCCAGTCCGCCTCACCGGTGTACATCTGACTCCTTGTACGCCCGTGTATGGTAAGGGCAGCAGCGCCGGCATCTTGAATTTGTTCTGCCAAATCCTCTATGATGATATTTTCCATATCCCAGCCGAGCCTTGTCTTCACGGTAACCGGAAGGGATACAGCCTTGACGACGGCAGCGGTAATCTCCAGCAGGAGAGGCGGATTCTTGAGCATTCCGGAGCCACAACCTTTTCCGGCAATCTTTTTCACGGGACAGCCGAAATTGATATCTATAATATCCGGTCTTGCTTCTTCGCATATCTTGGCAGCCTCCACCATGGTCTCCGTATCCCGTCCGTAAATCTGTATTGCCACGGGACGTTCGCTATCCTGTACCTGCATCTTGCTCACGGTACTCTTGATATCCCGTATCAGTGCATCTGCCGAGACAAACTCGGTATAGACCATAGCCGCACCGAAAGCCTTGCACATGTGGCGAAAAGAAGAGTCCGTAACATCTTCCATCGGTGCCAAAAGCAGAGGATATGCCCCTAAATCTATATTTCCTATCTTCATTCGTTTTCTTGAGGAGAGCCTATCGCACTCTCTCTAATGCTTTATATATATTGTCGCAGACGTTCTCACGTCCAAGCTCGTCCAGCAGTCCGGACTGCTCCAACTCCTTGTACACTTCGGGCTGCACACCGGAGAGGACAAGATGAATACCCTGTTTCTTATGAAAGTCCGCCATCATGCTGAGGTTGTGAAGTGCCGTACTATCCACAAAAGGTACTCTCCGCATCCGCACAATACGAGCCGTAGGTTTGTGATGCACCTGACGCATGGTTTCATCGAAACTGTTTGCCATCCCAAAGAAGAATGGTCCTGCTATCTCGTAAACATCCACCCCGTCCGGAACATCCAGCACCTCTTTGCGGTCTGTATCGGAATGGGAAAGAGCATCGAACTGCTTGTCGTGTCGAATGATACCGGTTGCTTTCTGCAGTCTTCGCATGAACAGAAGCACGGCAAGCAGCATCCCTATCTCGATGGCCACCGTCAAGTCTATGAGAACAGTGAGGAAAAAGGTTACGAGAAGAACGATTATATCACTCTTCGGGCCCTTAAAAATAGCCAGACATGAACGCCATCCGCTCATGTTGTACGACACTATCACAAGCACTCCGGCAAGAGCAGCCAATGGGATGTAAGCAGTAAGAGGCCCGAGGAAAAGGAGAATGGCGAGCAACATGACAGCGTGTACGATGCCGGCAACGGGTGTTCGTCCGCCGTTGTTGATATTGGTCATCGTGCGTGCTATTGCGCCTGTTACGGGGATGCCACCGAAGAAAGGCACCACGACATTAGCGGCTCCTTGCGCTATCAACTCTACATTGGAGTTGTGCCGAGCACCGGTAACCCCATCCGCCACAGAGGCTGAGAGCAGACTCTCTATAGCACCGAGCATGGCGATGGTAAAGGCTGAAGGGAGAAGTTTTTTCAGTGTAGCCACACTGAGATCCAGAGTCTGAAACTCCGGAAGACCCGATGTGAATGTAAAGTGATCGCCTATGGTAGCCGGAGCATTGGGCATTCCGAAAGAGGTAAGCGCATATCCTCCGAGAGTAAGCACGATGAGAGCCAAAAGCGATCCCGGTATCTGTCTGTGTATCTTGGGAGCATAGACAATGGTCAGCACCGCTAAGACAGTGAACAGAAGCGACCACGGATTCCAGCTATCAAGATGAGCGAAGTAGGTCTGCCACTTCCCGATAAAATCGCCCGGTACACTCTCTATCTGCAATCCCAGTATATCTTTCACCTGAGTGGTAAAAATAGTTACCGCAATACCTGCCGTAAAGCCGAGAATAATGGGATAGGGGATGAAGCGGATCACCGTCCCCAAACGCAGAAAGCCCAGCAACATCAGCATTGCCCCCGCCATCACCGTAGCCACAGCAAGTCCGGCAATACCAAACTCCTGAATGATGCCAAAAACAATGACGATAAAAGCTCCCGTAGGACCGCCTATCTGTACGGTGGAACCACCAAGAGCGGAAACGATAAACCCTCCGAGAATGGCTGTGATAATACCTTCGGTCGGACTTACACCGCTTGCTATCCCGAAAGCAATGGCCAACGGCAGAGCCACGATGGCAACAATGATACCTGCTATAAGGTCTTTGAAAAATTTCTCTTTCGTGTATCCTTGAAGAGAGTAGTAAAGTTCCGGAAGTCCTATCCGTGCAATCTTCTCTTTAGACATGATTCTCCTTTTATTCGTTATACTTTACCTGTGTGTCCGAACCCTCCTGCTCCTCTCTCCGAGTCGGTCAGGCTTTCCACTTCGTCCCACTCCACTCTCGTGTAAGGGGCTACAACCATCTGGCAAATCCGCTCTCCCGGTTGAAGCGTGTATGCTCCTTGAGAGAGGTTGATGAGAATGATGCCGATCTCTCCACGATAATCCGCATCTATCGTGCCCGGTGTATTGACAAGTGAAATGCCATGCTTGAGAGCCAAACCGCTTCGGGGTCTCATCTGAGCCTCGTATCCGCGCGGAAGTTCTATAAACAGCCCGGTGGGGATAAGCCTTCTTTCCAAAGGTTGAAGCGTAAGAGGCTCTTCTATGTTTGCTCTCACGTCCATCCCTGCCGAGTCCAATGTCCCATATTCGGGGAGTTCGTTCAAGGTCTTGCGCACAATGCGCACACGCACTTTATCCATGTTGTTGTCTGTTATTCCTGTTCTTTCAGCTCCACTTCCCTTCCATCCTGAGTTATCAGAAGTGCCGGAGTGCCCGGCTCCGTAACGTAACCTACAATGGCAATGCCTTCCATCTGCTCTATCACATCCTTAAAACCCAACGGGACAGTAAAGAGCAGTTCATAATCTTCACCGCCATAAAGAGCAGCAGAAAAGACATTGATGCCGATCTCTTCCGCCATGGAAGCGGTCTCATAATCTATCGGGAGACGCTCCTCATAGAGCTTCATCCCCATGCCGGACGCTTGGGAAAGGGCAAGCAAATCTCTTGCGATGCCCTTTGTAACATCTATCATGGAGGTGGGTTTCACGCCCGCAAGAGAGAGCATATCCATAATATCGAAGCGAGGTTGAGGTGTAAGCTGACGCTCCAACAGGTAAGTGCGATCTCCAAGATCGTGTTTGTAGTCGCTACTGCCATCGTAAGCCTCCTGCTCTCGTTCCAATGCTTTGAGTCCCATATAGGCTGCACCGAGATTGCCGGATACGCAAATGAGATCGTTGGATGCTGCTCCTTTTCTGCGAACAACAGTGTCGGGGTCTGCACTTCCAATGGCCGTAACGGCAATGGTAAAGCCTGCAACGGATGGCGCAGTGTCTCCACCGAGGAGCTTTACCCCAAAACGCTCTGTTGCAATCCGGATGCCTTTATAGAGTGTCTCCAAATCTTCCACCTCCCACTGTGCCGTAACACCGATGGCAACGGATATATAAGCCGGAGTGGCATTCATCGCAGCAAGATTGGAAAGGGTGGTCGCCACCGCTTTATAGCCCAAGTGATGGACGGGCATATAGCGAAGATCGAAATGAACCCCCTCCAACATAAGATGTGTGGCAGTAACGCCCATACCTTTAAGGTCGAAGAGTGCAGCATCGTCCCGGTTGTCAAAGCCTTCAAATGATGCTGTAAGTCTGTCTATAAGAGCATTAGCTCCTATTTCTGATATTTGCATGGTGTAGAGATTGAATTTTTATTCTTTGGCGGAAGCCGAAAGAAAGCTCCGACTTTTCTCTGCAAAATTAGCCAATTAGATAGTATTGAGCAATTTTCTTGTCGGAAGAGGTTAGGAGAGAAGTTGCTTGAGAAAAGATTAAGAGAAGGTCTCTTTGAGGACAGGCAGGGATTTGAGATCTCCTATGCCATGGAGATGAATATCATAGTAAGAGAGTAAAAGATCGAGCAGTCTGCCTCTATCTTCCCGGTTCATCGCAAAAACAGAAGGGAGAGGATGTTGTTGCAGCTCATGTAATAAACGAGAGGTGTTGCGCTCCGGTTCGGATGCAGAGAAAGATGGTGCATAGCAGCCCTCTTCTCTGTGCAGGATATAACCGGGGCGGTAACGCGTGTGGTCGGGAGCGATACCGAAATCATCCAACAGCTTGACCATAAGATGAAGATGAAGCGAAGCAAGTACGACATCGGGTTCTTTATCCAGTGCGTCTATCGCAGACAGTATTGTACGGAACAGTGCTCCCTGCTCTTCTCCCTGCATGGGTGCTAAAAGACGGTGAAGAAACTCTGTCAGAAAAATAGCAACTCCGTTAGCCACCAACGAGCGTGATGGTGCCGAAGGAATGAGAAGGGGTTGCAACTCTCCTACAAGGTGAATCTGTCTTAATGGTTTGTGGTCATATACCAACTCTACCACTGAAAGCGGGACATACAGCGAACGAAAAGCACTGCCTTTCTTGCCTGCCACACGAGGAATCTGAAATGATACCGATCCGAGATTTTCCGTGAAGAGGTGTGCAATGGACTTTGTGTCCGAGTACTTTACCGTGGTAAGCGATATGGCACGAGTGTGTATCTTCATGTTGATTCCGAGAAGAGAGTCTGAAAAGGGAGTCCGAATAATGGAGGCGAACCGAAATGACAGTGTCCTTTTCGGTTCGCCTCCATCTGTTTGATCTTATCTGTTCAGAGTTAAAGTGCTTTGAGTGCTTCTACAAGATAGTTATAGACTCTTTCCACACTTGGGATATTTACTTTCTCATCCGGTGAGTGAGGGTGGCGGATTTCTGGACCGAAAGAGATCATGTCCATATCCGGCATGACTCCCTGAAGGATACCGCATTCCAAACCTGCGTGCATCACCTTTACTCCCGGAGCTTCTCCAAACATCTTGGTATAGGTATCTCTCATGACATCCATCACGTAAGACTCCGCATTGGGCTGCCATCCGGAATAGCTTGCGCTCATCTCCACTTTTGCACCGATAAGAGCAAAAGCACTTTCGATAGAGGATGCCACCATCATCTTACGGCTATCCGAAGAGCTTCTGGTGAGGAACTTCACATCCAATTCTCCATTACCAAGTCTGAGATAGGCAAGATTGGATGAACTTTCCACTGTATCGGGGAAGTCGTGTAACATGGTTACAACTCCATTCTGCACTGCCTCTACGGCATGGATAACATTGTCCTGTATCTCTCTTGGTACTATCTGTTTAGGGAGTTCGCACTTATGCGCTTCCAACCTTACTTCATTCTCTATTCCGTGATACTCCTTATTATAAAGGTCTCGATAGTCCGACACAGCTTCCCATAGCATATCTGCATCTTCTTCCGGAAGAGTTACGATGGCACGGCACTCACGAGGGATGGCATTTCTAAGAGAGCCTCCTTCCACAAAAGAGACGCATACGCCAAGATCTTCCACGATCTTCTTGAGGAAGCGGAACATCAACTTGTTGGCATTTGCTCTTCCCAAATGGATATCTACTCCGGAGTGTCCGCCTTTAAGACCATTCAAGATAATCTCCACAGCAATATCACCTTCCGGAACAGGCTGATTCTCTTCGTAACTGAGAGTAGCTCCGACATCTATACCTCCGGCACATCCGATGTAAAGGTTTCCCTCTTCTTCAGAGTCGAGGTTCAAAAGAATATCTCCTTTGCTGAATCCGGGTTGCAGCCCGAAAGCACCAACCATTCCGACCTCTTCATCAATTGTAAAGAGAGCTTCCAACGGGCCATGCACGAGACTCTTATCTGCCATAACGGCTAAAGCATAAGCGACCCCGATACCGTTATCCGCACCAAGAGTAGTTCCTTTTGCCTTTACCCATTCGCCATCGACATAAGCATCAATAGGATCTTTGCTGAAATCGTGAGGAGTACCACTATTTTTCTGTGGAACCATATCTACGTGAGATTGCAGCGTTACCACTTTTCTCGATTCATATCCGGGAGGTGCCGGCTTACGCATGATGACATTGCCTACTGCATCTTGTTGTACTTCCACCCCAATCTCCTTACCTATCCGAAGAAGATAGTCGCAGACTTCCTTTACCTGACCGGTAGGACGAGGAATTTGTGTAAGGTCGTAGAAATAAGACCAAACAGACTGTGGTTTCAGATTTTTAATCTCTTGTGCCATAAATATGAGGTTAATGGTTTTAAGTATGAGCGTTAATTGTGGATAAAAAAGAGTGTAAAAACCCTGTTATCCGAACGTTTCAAAGATAGAAAATATATTTTGACATTCCTAAATTTTTATAGGAAATGGCTACCTTTGAGACCTAATATTTTGAAGCATGAACCTTATAGATACCTCTTTATCTGCTTTATCTCCTTCTGCAATAATTCTGGCACAAGGAGAGTATCCTGAATCTCCGGCAGTGAAAAAGTTTCTCTATGACTCTCCCAACCTGATCATCTGCGATGGAGCTTCAAAACACCTACTTACAGACACGGCTCTTGATCCTAAACTCATCGTTGGGGATGGAGACTCGATTCCTGCCGAAATAATGAGGAAGTATGGAGAACTATTTGTTCAAATAGCCGATCAAGAGACCAACGACCTGACCAAAGCAGTAACCTGCTGTAAAGAAAGAGGATGGAAAGAGGTGATGATAGTTGGAGCGACCGGATTGAGAGAGGATCACACTATCGCCAATATCTTTCTTTTAGAGGAGTACAGACGTATGGGAATGACTATCTGTATGGTAAGTGATTATGGCTCTTTCTTTCCCATTATAGGAGATATTACTTTCAAAGTAAGACCCAAGCAACAGATTTCTCTATTTCCTCTCACCGAGGAACCTTTCTCAACAAAAGGTCTTCTATATGAGATAGAAGAACAAGGATTTTCTGCTCTCTGGCAAGCATCTCTCAATGAATCCGTTGGTGAAGAGTTTGTTATCCGCTCTTCTCATCCTGTCATAGTCTATGTTGCCAATGAGGTAAAAGATTGATTCGGGATGAAACAAAAAAGCAAGAAGACTTACATAGTCTGGAGTGGAAGGACTCCGGGGATTTATCTTTCGTGGAACGACTGCAAAAAAGAGGTAATCGGGGTAGATGGTGCGAAGTATAAATCTTTTGAGGATATAAGCGAGCAGGAAGCAGAGGCTATATTGGAAGCAGGGGCGAGTGCATACCTTTCTACGAAACGATCCTCAACAGAAAGAAAAACAAGCAATATCTTACAGGAAGGAGTAAAAGAGAAAGAGGTGGACTGGCAGAGTATTGCCGTAGATGCCGCATGCTCCGGAAGTCCCGGAAAAATGGAGTACAGAGGAGTGTGGACATCTTCCGGAAAAGCTCTTTTTTCAAGTAAAATCTATCCTTGTGGGACAAACAATATAGGAGAGTTTCTTGCCATTGTGCATGCTTTGGCATGGATGGAGCAGCAGGGACATAACTTCACAATATACTCTGACAGCAGAACTGCGATGGTGTGGGTTCGCAAAAAAGAGTGCGGGTCCAAGCTTGCAAAAAACAGTAAAACAGAGCTACTCTGGAGCCATATCCGAAGAGCCGAAGAGTGGTTACGAACCCACGACCTGTCCAAGTATAAAATATTGAAATGGGAGACGGATCGCTGGGGTGAGATCCCGGCAGATTATGGCAGGAAATAGTGCTGCAACTATCCCTTTCAGAGAAAAAAGAAGGCATTGAGATTATCCCCTAATCCCAATGCCTTTTATAATCCTTTGCGGATCTTCAATAATGAAGGCCTTCTTCGTAAAAAGTAGAACAATACATCATCTATTGTCTCGCTCGTACACGGATCGAATCTTTCGAGCTGTCTCAGCTAATTCGTCCGATGTTGGAGGAGTCTTAGCCCTATTCTCAGGGCGAAAATCTCCTTCTGAACGTATAGGACCAAGATGAATATGCGCATGTGGCACTTCGAGTCCCATAACAGCCAATGCCATCCGAGGACATCCTGTTACTTCTTCTATTGCTTTTGCTACTCTTTTAGCAAAGCATATAAGTCCGGACAGCTCTTCATCCGTCAGGTCAAAAATATAATCCACTTCTCTTTTGGGAATCACCAACGTATGGGCTTCTACAAAAGGAGCTATGTCCAAGAATGCAAAATAATGCTCTGTCTCGGCTACTTTGTGGCAAGGAATTTCTCCGTTGATTATTTTGGTAAAAATAGATGACATATATATATGTACATGTTTAACTGAATTTATTCTTGTGATTTTACTCTGTCTCGAAACACAAGCCCTATACTTTTGACACTTTTTGGAGTATCCACATAAGGAGAGCGAGCTCTTTCTATGCGAATCTGAATAACATCTTCAAGGCTTCTGTATTCGATAACATCGGATTCTATATCGGGTTTGTAAGAGATCATATTGCCTCTGAGTCCGAATCGCCTTGCTTCCATTCCCATAGGTCCTTTGTCCGAGAAGTGAAAGAAGTCTATCTGATGTCTTCTGGAAATTTCAAAGATTTGATCTGCGATAAGTTCTCCGGGTGTGAGAGGAGGATCTTGAGTATTTCCAAAGTTGGCACAACCGGTTGTAAAAGCAACAATGGCAACAAAAGTTGCGATAATGGAAAATATCTTTTTCATGACTACTTTCTGTTTTTATTAGATGGATTACAAAATGTTCAAACACTGCAAGAAGGCACTCTATCACTTATGATCGTCATATAGGAGACCTATGCTCCAGACACTTCTTGCATCATCCGGATAGGAAGAGTGTGCCAGCTCGATACGGAGTCCCTTCACGCCTTCAAGGCTGACATAAATCTGCTCATTCTCCCCGTTGTAAGGTTTATAGACCAGCATATTTCTATTGACCGTAAACCTGTGTGCTCTCTGTTCGTGATCAGGTAAATCTGCAAAATGGAAATAGCGGATGTTCTTGGTCTTTACAATCATCTGTATCTGCCGACCTACCAATTCTCCCTGCGTTAAAGACCGCTGTGAGTCGATGTCTCCAAAATTGACGCAGCCGGCAGCAAGTGTAGCCAACAGGAGAAACACAAAAGATGTTAGTAATTTTTTCATGATCATTTATTCTTTAAAGGTTTATAACGTGTTCACGCTGTGTGTCTTCCTCTCAAAGGTAAAGCATTTCTTCTAAAAATCAAAATTCACAAAGGCTTCAAGCCCGGCTTCCTCCCCCTTCCTTTATTTCAGAGTATAAACAAAAGAAAAAATTATCTCCGGACAAAACGACAAATACCTTTAGTGCTTTTACCCAAAACCTTTAGTGCTTCTCCAAAAAAGATTAGGTACTTTTTCCAAAAAGATTAGGTACTTTTAGCAAAAAGATTAGGTACTTTCCCAAAAAGATTAGGTACTTTTTTTCGAAACTCTTCTAACGATAATTGACAATGCAAGAAACGGCAATCAACCTCTCAAGAGAAGAGAAATAGAAATGAGACTAACTGATCTGCCCCCAGTCTCTGTTTTTCTCCATGTATTCGGAGAGTGTTTTATGCAACGGTGCATTGAGAGGATCAGCCGTCAGCGTCGGATCTTTACTCAAGATTTCATCTATCAGATTGGAGACGAACTGTACAATCCGTCCATCCTTTGCCAGATTTGCCATTTTGAGCACTCCACCCACACCACTCTGCTGCGTCCCTTCCAAATCTCCTTGCCCGCGAAGCTTGAGATCCTGCTCTGCGATAAAGAATCCATCGGTACTCTCCGTCATGATTTCCATACGCCTTTTTCCATTATCGGAAAGCTTGTAGTCCGTCATCAATATACAGTAGCTCTTTGCAGCTCCTCTGCCCACTCGTCCTCGTAGCTGATGAAGCTGGGAAAGTCCGAAGCGATTGGCATCTTCTATCAACATGATTGTGGCATTCGGGACATTCACTCCCACTTCTATTACGGTCGTGGAGACCAATATTTTGTCTTGGGCAGAAACAAATCTTTTCATCGCCTCCTCTTTATCTTTGGACTTCATCTTGCCGTGCACGAAGCCAATGGGGATATTCGGGAAGCGGCTCTTGAGCTCTTCATAACCGGTCTGAAGGTTCTTCATGTCTGTTTTCTCGCTCTCCTCAATAAGGGGAAAGACCACGTATGCCTGCCTGCCATTGTCAATCTCTTGTTCCATGAAGCGATACACTTCCGATTTGTGAGCAGGGTAGCGATGTGTTGTTTCTATGGGAGTCCGTCCGGGAGGAAGCTCATCAATGACCGAAACGTCAAGATCTCCATAAAGAGTCATTGCCAGAGTTCGAGGTATGGGCGTGGCACTCATGATGAGAACATGCGGAGGAATAATACGATTCTTGTCCCACAACTTGGAACGATGCTCCACGCCAAAACGGTGTTGCTCATCAATGACAGCCAAACCGAGCCCGTTCATCTGCACGTTCTCCTCTATGAGTGCGTGGGTTCCTATAATAATATGTACACTCCCATCTCGAAGACCTTGATGGATCTTTTCTCTCTCTTTCTTTCGAGTGGAGCCGGTAAGCAAAGCCACATTGATAGAAAGATCTCCCAAGAGAGAACGTATCGTTGCGGCGTGTTGGATTGCCAAAATCTCTGTCGGCGCCATCAGGCAAGATTGGTAACCATTATCTACTACAATGAGCATGGAAAGAAGAGCCACCATAGTCTTTCCGCTTCCGACGTCTCCTTGCAAAAGCCTGTTCATCTGGCTTCCGCTCCTCATGTCGTCATATATCTCCCGTACAACCCTCTCTTGTGCTTTGGTCAAAGGGAATGGAAGCTTTTCATTGAAAAACTTATTGAAAAAGTGTCCCACTCCATGCACGGGAAGACCTGCCTCTTCGGTATGACGCTTCTCTGCGATGTAACGCATCCTGAGCCGTATCCAGAAGATCTCTTCCGCTTTGAGTCTCATTATGGCACGCCGAAGTCTGTCTTCATCAGTGGGAAAATGTACGGCTTCCAATGCTTCCCAACGAGAAAGCATATTATAACCTTTCGTGATATAATCCGGCAAAGTATCAGGTAAATGATTGGTACGCACAATATCTATAAGCCTTGAGATCGCATCCCTGAGAACCTTAATGCTTATCCCGACCTTCTTCATCTTCTCCGTGACGGAGTAAACAGGGAAAAGAGTTCCCGCCTTGAAGCGTTGGGAAGCGGCGTCATCCAATTCTGGATGGACAATACTCCAGCCTAAGCCAAAGCGGGATGGTTTACCAAATATGATATACTCAACATTCGGCTTTATCTGTTTCTGGATAAACTTTATGCTGTTGAACCAAATGAGCTCGACCTCTCCCGATGAGTCTGAAAATCTTGCAACAAGCCTCTTCTTTCTCCCCTCTCCTTCTACGTGAGGATCGATGATGATACCTTTGAGTTGGACATAAGGCATCTCTTCCCGAATCTCTCCGGTGGAGTAAATGTGTGTCCTGTCTATATGGCGGTAAGGATAGTGCTCCAAAAGATCTCCAAACGTAGCAATTCCGAGCTCACTACGGAGAGTAGAAGCACGAATATCCCCCATTCCGGGAAGATACATAATAGAGGTTTGAAGTAGGTTTTCCATCTTGTACAAAGATAGTGAAAGTGGATATTTTATTATCTTTGTGCCTGTAACATAATACGTTTGTTTACCTCTTATGACTGCAGCTAATACCTCTGACCAGTACGATGAAATAGTGCGTCAGTGTCGTAGGATTTTTGAACTTAAACTATCTGACTACGGAGCTTCTTGGAGCATCATGCGTCCCACTGCTATTACGGACCAAATGTTCATCAAGCTCAATAGGATAAGAACAATAGAAGAAACGGGGACTAATCTTGTCAACGAAAGCTCTACCGGAGAGTTGATTGCTCTCGTAAACTATGGAGCCATTGGCCTCATTCTTTTAGAGCATGGCGTACGTGCCACTCCTGAAGAAGTCTCATCAGATCAGGCTCTCGAATGGTACGATGATTATCTGAGCAAAGCAAAGTCCTTGATGCAGAAAAAGAATCATGACTATGGTGAAGCATGGCGCAATATGCGCTTAAGCTCATTGACAGATTTGATGCTCACAAAAATTTTCAGAACCAAGCAGTTAGAAGATCATCCGGGGGTAGCCAAAATATCGGAAGGCATAGATGCCAACTATTATGACATTATCAACTATTCGATCTTTGCGCTCATCCGTATCATCTTAGAGGGAGAAGAACAGAAATGAGCCAACCCATAGATACCTTGGACAGGTATCGTAATCCTATACCTACTTTTGCTATACGAATCGCTCGCCTTGTGGTCGGAGTCTTGTTCCTTCTTTCAGGATTGATGAAAGGGATAGACCCACTGGGGACAGCATATAAAATAGAAGAGTATGGTAGTGCCTTTGGGATTCCGGTAGATGAAACGCTTTCTCTTATCGGCAGCATAGCTCTTTCCACGACAGAATTTACCATTGGAGCATGCCTGCTCACCGGGACATTTCTTTTTTTTACAGCATGGATAACGCTCATGCTGATGACTCTCTTTTCCCTCTTTGCCGCTTATATCAGCATAGCCAATCCGATAACCGATTGTGGATGCTTTGGAGATGTCATTCATGTACCCAACTCGGCAACTCTGGCAAAGAATCTTATCCTTCTCTTCCTTTCTGTCCTTATTTTTCTTGGAAGAGATCGCCCTCGTGTGCTAAGGGTAAAAAATTCTGATGTTATCAACCTCGTCTTATTTATTCTCTTCTTTCTCTCCTTTGCTGACACTAACTATCGCAAACTTCCGGCATTGGACTTCAGACCCTACAAGGTAGGCAAGTCGCTCGCAAAACTGAAAGGATACGAAGTAGACTCTACCCTCAAACAAGCGGAATACGACTACAAGTTTGTGTACAAAAAAGGAGAGGTTGAGATGACGTTCAACATTGATGAAATAGAACATCTCGATTCTACGTGGACCTATGTTCGAGATGCATCGAAACTAATATCTGCGGGAGACATTGCCCCGGCAACAGATTTTATGGTCATCAATAGAGATGGAGTAGAAATCACTCCCGATGTTCTCTCTCCGGATAACAAGGTGATACTTCTGATAACTCCCGATATTAGAAAGATGCAGTTAAAGGAGACCTCTCTGCTAAACTCTCTAAACCGTATAGCCAGAGAGCAGGGAGGAAGTTTAATGCTCCTTATGAGTAATGATATGGAGTCCGGTGAGATAAAAAATATCATCAGCAACTTGAATCCGGAATACTCTATTGCCTACCTTGATGAGACTACAGCTAAGACAGTAATACGATCCAATCCCGGATTGGTTGTTTTGGATGGCAGCATCATTCGTCGCAAGGTAAGCTTTTCAGACCTCTATGATCTTATAGAGGATGAAGAGTTTTCAGAACATCCATTTGATCCTCTTCCAAAGAGTAATGCATGGAAAGAGTTCTTATTAACATGGTGGAGAAGCATCATTACCTTTGTGATATTTCTCATTCTTCTCTTTGTGGATATAAAAAACAGAGATAAAGAGAGGAAAGCCATATTACAACAAAAACAATAATTTAGATATGAGAAAAAACATTGTGGCAGGAAACTGGAAAATGAATACCAGCCTGCAAGAAGGTGTTAAGTTGGCAGAAGATGTAAAAAAGGCAATAGAAGGAAAAGACCTCAAATGTGAGGTAATTCTTGGTGTTCCCTTTACACATTTGGCTTCTGTGGTTGAGACAGTAAAAGGATCTGCTGTAAAGGTTGCAGCAGAAAATTGTGCCGATCATACCTCCGGAGCTTATACCGGAGAGGTTTCTGTAGAAATGATTGCAAGTACCGGAGCAAGCCATGTTATCATTGGACACTCCGAGCGTCGCAGCTATTACCATGAAACAGAAGAGATCCTGAAGACAAAGGTCGATTTGGCACTTGCACAAGGTCTTACTCCAATCTTCTGCATTGGCGAAGTATTGGAAGAAAGAGAAGCCAACCGCCATTTTGAAGTCGTAGAAAAGCAAATTGTAGAAAGCCTTTTCCACCTTTGTGAAAAAGAGTTCGGTAAGATCGTTCTTGCTTACGAACCGGTTTGGGCTATCGGTACAGGTAAGACAGCTACAAGTGATCAGGCACAAGAGATACATGCCCATATTCGCAGCATTGTTGCTAAGAAGTATGGAGAAAGTGTAGCCAACGATCTCACCATTCTTTATGGCGGTAGCTGCAATGGAGGCAATGCTCCGGAGCTGTTTGCCAAGCCGGATGTTGACGGAGGTCTTATCGGAGGAGCTTCTCTCTCTGCCGAAAAGTTCCTTCCTATTATATTGGCATTCTAACACACTACAAATAGGAGTTCTGATAAGAGAGGTTTTCTCGGGCAGAACTCCTATTTTATATAATATCACACAATCCAACTTTTAATCCATTATGAAAAAAAGCAGAACTCGCTACGCACTCTATCGCGCTATACAGTATCCCTTAACTGTCTTGGGAGCGATTCTATTCACATTCATCTTTTCCGGAAGATTTATAGAACAGCTTAAAGAATCCTATATTTCTATTATCATCTGGACATTCGCTCTTTATCTGCTCAGCTTTATCTTCTTTTGGGTCGAGTACGGTATGTCTAAAAACAAATAAATGGAGTTGCCCCGATTTCTTCCCAAAGAGCATCAAAAAGTTTGCCCAAACATTAAAAAAATATTGCTACATTTGACACAAGGTGCAAGAAGGGCATCCGGAAGACTTTAAACATAAATACATACAAGAATGGATCAGCAAAGATTAGACTACTACATTTTAAGCATCTCTAAGTACATTGAGCCTTATGCTTTGAATGAACTTCGTGAACACCTATCATCAAGAGACGACTCTGTCCTATCTCGCCTGCAAGGAATTGAGCTCAGAGACCCGATGATTATGCTTGTAATCTCCATTTTGGGAGGCACTTTGGGTATCGACCGTTTTATGTTGGGACAAGTTGGTCTTGGAGTCCTCAAGCTCTTAACAGGTGGAGGTTGCGGCATCTGGACTATTATCGACTGGTTCCTTGTCTCTCAAAACACCAAGGAATATAATATGGCAAAAATTAGAGAAGCTCTTATGTACGCTTAGTCTTTTGAAGAGAAAAAGAAAAACCTCGGTTTGCTGTTGCGAACCGAGGTTTTTTCTTTGTAGAAATCTTCTATTATAATCTTAGAGAAACTCCAATGTTACCATAGCTTACACCATATCCAAGCTCCAAGAAAGCACCAAACATCGGTGTAAAGAAGTACCTCGTACCAACATTAAAGCCGTAGTCAAAGGCATTTCTGTGTTTTGTTTCATTGGCTTCTGTTTTTATACTTTGGAATCTTACTCCGGCATATCCTGCAACATAGGTATCCAACTTCGGGATGAAACTGTAATGAAGAGAGATACGAGGAGCAGCAAGAATACTTGTTGTGTAGGAGTTTCCGGCAATGGCAACTATACCTCCCATACCAAGGGCACTTCTACTGTCCCAGACATAGTCCGATATACTATATGCAAATGATGCGGAAAGAGGAGGAAGTGTAGAATAGGCATTATTTAATCCCACCCCCAAGTTCCAAATACCTGTTCCTTTCTTGAATGAAGTCTCTTGTGCATTAGACTCAAGAGCAAAAGGTAGCAACAAAAAACAAGCTGCAATGGTTAAGAATAATCTTTTCATGATACTGATTTTGTGTTATACGTTATTTCTCTACTGAATGAAAAAGAGCCTGTGAGCCCTTGCATTCTGCACAAAAGTAACTAAAAAGCTTGACTTGTCAGACAACTCCCCCTGTTTTGGAGGAGAAAAGAAGAGACCTACATCAAATCAGCCAAGCCGACAAGAGCGCCTATCAACCCACAGCAAAGCAGAATCAACCCAATACTTCTGTTGATCCCTCGTATGCTTTTGATGTTAAACCACTGCTTGGCTTTAGTGATTGTTCCGGTTATGAGCGTCCACCATAAAACAGCTCCTACGGCAATCCCTGCCACTCCGATCAACAAGGGCCAAAGATTTTCTGTATCTACATCTGTAAGAAAAGAAAACTGAGCAAACAGACCCACGTAGAGCAACACTATAAGGATATTCGGTAAAGTAAGAAAGAAGCCGGAAGTAAAATCTCTCCAGTAAGGATGCTCCGTCGGGACATCCTCTTCTTCAGATGTTCCCTCTTCTTCTATGGAAGAGCCCGAATTCATCACGTAGAAAGCAAATGCCACGATGAAGATAGAGCCGAAGAATCGAAGCTCTTGAGAGTACTGCTTAATAAAGAAAATAAAGCTACTTACCCCTATAAGCGTTACAACAGCATAAAAGATATCGCTTGCTGTGGCACCAAGACCTGTAAGCAGACCGCTTTGGCGACCTTTGGTAAGCGTACGACGAATACACTCCACTCCAACGGGACCCATGGGAGCAGAGACGATAACACCTATAATTAAGCCTTTTACAAATGTTGCAAGCATAACAAACAAGAGAGCAGAGCCTCACTTGTTTCTGTCTCTGTTCTCTTAAAAACGTTTTTACATCTGCAAAGATAGCTAAAAAGAAAAGTTTGGACAAAGCGACCCTCTCCAACAGAAACAACATAGCCACCGGGAAATCTTATCTCCCAATGGCTATGTTTGCTATTTTCACCTTCTCTCTATGCTTAGAAGAGAAGTCTGTCTGTTCTTCTTAAATCTCTGTCGGACCTGCTTCGTATTCAAAGTTTCCGTTACCGAGACCTTTGAACTGATAAGTAAAGTCTGCATTAGCTCTATTCACACGGATGTTTACCTTAATAATGTAACGTTGCTCTATACCATTTGTCAGAGCCGGCATTTCCGGATATTTATGAGCCAATACGAGTTTAAGACCATCCTTGATACGCTCATACTTCGCCTTTAGAAGAGCTGCCGGATCGAGACCTTTCTCTTCCGGTCTATCTCCTTGTGTCTCTCCGCCATCGAGGTTGAAGTTGTTATAATAGCTGCTTCCTCCGAACCAGAACTCTTCATTCGTCGGATACTTTTTGCTGATATAAGATGGCTTATTTGCTTTCACCCATTCAAAAAGATATTGGAAGTCTGCTTTTTCAAATGCAAACTTAATGGTTGGATCATATACCCATCCCTTACCATTTTGAATGAACTGGGATGTAACCGGAGTTGTTCTCTCTGTCACAGTCCACTTTGTTCCATTGAAGGTATAGTCTTCGTAGTGAACAGAAGTCTTCTTGTCCTTGTAGAACAACCATACCACCACCTTACTGTCGCCTGCTTGAGCATAAGGATACTTCACGGCCAATAGAGCAGGGATATAGTTTTCAGCCGGCATGGAAGAAGAGAAGTTACCATAGTTTGCTCCCATGCTCTTGTACTCTTCCATCGTGATTGCATGATACTTCTTTGCATCAGCAAGCTTGCCATTGATCACGAACCATGTAACATTATCGGAGTTGAGAGATCCTCTGATCACCAAAGAGCGAGGGTTGTTCTGTGCTTTGCTTTTAGCAAGCTCTATCACCTTGTTCAGCTCGTCTGCCTTAAGCTTTACGATAGAGGTTATACCCAATCCTTCAAAGTCTGCCTTCTTAAGTTCCACAAAAGCAGCAAAACCTATTGCTTTAAGATTTGAAGAAGCGGGAAGAAGTTCTTTATGTTCAATGGTGAGCCTGGAGTCCTTACCCCATTCCGGATTTGCCTTTGCGGCAAAAGGAGTAAGATGCTCTGCAGCTGTAAACTTATCACTGAAAGCAGAGTAAGTTCTCTCGTCTCTAAGATTTTTTTCGAGTTGAGCCTTATAGGCTTTCTTCTCTTCGGGAGTTCCTTGAAACTTTGCAACCATAGAAGAGATATGACCATCTATGATGCTCTTAAACTCTGCATCCGAAAGGACAATGCTTTTTGTCTTAGTCACATGCTTCTCTTCCTTGTCCAACTCTTCGTATATTCCCTTTGTAGGATTACACGCAACAAGCCCCAGAAGAGCCACGAATGCTAATATATATTGTACTCTTTTCATTGTTGTAATGACGTATTTATGTAAGACCTGTTTTTAGAAGTTGATGCGCAAACCTGTTGCCCAAGTACGACCGAAACCGAAGTAAACAAGCGATGTCTTCATGTCGTGCTTCTTTCCGTCGCGTGCATCTGCTATATACTCCACGTTTGTAGCATTATCCACATTCATGTAGAGAGTAGCATTTAGAGAGCCGATGTTAAACTTATAGTTTGCTCCAAGATCCAATGTGTAGTAGTTCGGAAGCTGCCAAGCATCTACCTTGTCGCTCTCCTTTGTTCTGTTTGTCGGATCGAAGTCTGCAAAGTTCTTTCCGGCATAGTTCAAGTTACCATATATACGGAAGTTCTTGAACACTTCATAAGAAGAGCTTAGAGAAGCCGTAACCTGTGCAGAGTTTCCTACGTGTACACCTGCGATGAAGGCTTGTATCTCAGCTATCTTTTGTTGGCTTTCATTAAAGATGGCTGCATTTACGTCATCTGTCCAGATCCAGTCTCCCACAGAAACCATACCTTTAAGTTCAAATCTCTTTGTCGGTTTGTAGGTAGCTTCAAGCTCTACCCCCATGTGTCTTGCATTAAGACCTGTAATGTTGGCAAGCTCATTGTTTCCGATTCTGCGAGTAATACCTTTATCCATCCACTTGGTGTAGTAAGCATTGACATCCACCTTCAATACTTCGCTGATGAAGCCGTAACCGACCTCGCCGGTAAGTACTCTTTCATACTTCGCTCCGGTGTTGATTTCTGTATTGTAGTTGAAGAATACACTGCGGAAATAAGGTGCACGGGTAAAGTAACCGGCATTCACGAAGAAGTTGTTTTGGTTGTTCAGCTTATAGCTCAAACCACTCTTCACGCTCCATGGAAGATAGCTTGCCCATTCGGAAACATATCTGCTCTGACCTTCAGCCAAAGGAGCTTTTTCGTTTGTACCGCCAAGGTTCACATATCTGTAGGCCTGGTTGGAAAGAGAAGCAGAGACAAAACCATTGAGTTTCTCGCTCTTTGCTTCTGCTTGAGCAAATATACCGTTCCAAAGAACCTCACCAATGTTATCGTACTCTATTCTATCGCCCACCTTCAAAGGTTGATTAGGCTTGTGATACATCAGCTTCTTCGCACTTGTTTGAGGCTCTACATAGTAGTCTCCACCAAGAAGATTTTCTATCTGTTCGTAGTGCAAACCTTGATAGAATCTGGCATCATATCCGGCTGTAAGAGATAGAGCATCCGAAAGTTTATGGTTAAAAGAAGATAGGATACCGTACCAGTTGTGAGAGTTCATTGCATTGGAGAAGATCGCTTTAGAACCATTGTCCGAAGCTCTGTTTTCTCTCATCACGGCATCGAAGTCCAATAGGCCTTCAGGTGTTTGCTTTACTGTAAGCGGATTGCTCGGCTTTCCTGTGGTGTTGTTTATACCCAACCAGTTTGTACCCTCTGCTCCACGAACACGGCGTCCGCCTCCACGAGCAAGAGAAGCATAGAGAGAAGTAGAGAGCTTGCTCTTAGGGCTGATCTCCCAATAGTGGTTGAGCGACATTTGAGGCTTGTGATAGAAGTTGCGACCATAAGCTCCGCCCACTTCTTGTCCGTTGATGTAGCCGTAACCGATGTTATGACGTGCACCGAAGCCGCTCTCTCTGATATCCTCTATCGTGTACATCGTTCCTCTTTGGTTGTGCCACTGAGGAGCACCGAATGCAGTAAACGAAAGACGGTGATCTTCATTGATGATCTTTGAGATATTCACGAAGTAAGACCATCCTTGGAAAGCAGTACCTCTTACATATCCATCGCCCGAAGTGCGAGCACCGGCAAGCGATACAGCCCAGCCGTTATCCATAAGACCTGTGGATACATTGAATGCCATCTTGTTGTATCCATCGTTACCGATACCGGTATAGAAAGATCCGCCCTTCTTGGCATCCGTACTCTTGGTAACCATATTCATGGTACCTCCGACAGAGGAGAGACCGAGCTTGGAAGCACCAAGTCCGCGTTGAATCTGAATGAAGCTTGACACATCGGACAGACCTGCCCAGTTGGACCAGTACACTTTTCCGCTCTCCATATCGTTGATGGGCACACCATTGATGAGGATACCGAGGTTGTTACTATCGAAACCGCGCATATTGATACGAGAGTCTCCGAAACCACCGCCGCCTTTGGTTACATAAACAGAAGGAGTCTGCTTAAGAAGCTCAGGGAACTCGATGTTAGGAGCTTTCGTCTCAATCACATCAATACTAACGTTAGACACCGGAACGGGAGTGATACGATCTTTAGGAATGATGGATGCGATAACCACAACATCCTCGATACCTCTAACGTCTTCTTCCATATAGACGGCACCAAGATCCACTGAAGGACCTCTGCCAATCTTTACTTTTTTGTCCAGGTAACCCATATATCTGAACAGAAGCGTACTATTTTCAGGCACGCTTAGCGTAAACTCGCCTTGGCGATTGGAAATACTTCCTGTCGAACCGACAGATACTCTTACTCCTCCAAGAGGATTATCTGTCCCTTTCTCCAATACTTTCCCCTTCACGTTCACCTGCGCAGTGGCTGCCACAGTGCTCAAAGTGAAAAGAATAAGAGCAAATAGAAATGAGATTCTCAATTTCATAGGATTCAATGTTGTTTATAAAGTGATACTTATTTCTTCTTTTGTGTACAGTTTAGCCTGATTTCAAACACATTCTCACCACAAATTTACAAAAACTTTACGAGGAAAAGATTAAGAACCGGTTAAGAAATAGACTTAAAACAAGGGAATTAACAGATGTAATGGTCTCGTTTGTATAGCTTTTATTCGGATTTCTCTTCCGGGTTCAATACCTGTTGCAGCTCTCGCCAAAAGAGAGGATAGCTTTTGTTTACCACCGAAGGATCGTCCACGGCAATCTCATAACCCATTGCGGAAGCCACTGTAAACGACATCGCTATGCGGTGATCGTTGTGGCTGTTAAGGTGTAGAATCTCTTGAGGAAGAGTAGGTTCTCCTCCTCGGAAAAGTATGGAAGAGGCTGTCAGTTCGACATCCAATCCAAAGAGACGAAGCCCCTCTTTCACTGCAACAAGCCGGTTGCTCTCCTTGAGAGGCAGGGTCTCCAGCCCGACCATTCTGTAAGGGATGCCTCTCAGAGCCAGAACAACAGCCATGGTAGGTGCGGCATCCGGCATGATGTGCATATTGAGTCCGTCAAAAGCGGTATGAAAATCCTCCACACAAGGCACTCGGACAATGGTTGTAGAGCCTGACACCTCATCCCTTTCGGCTTTGACGCCGATCAGGCGAAACAGAGCAGCTGCCGAAGCATCCCCTTGCAGAGATGGCAGTGTAAGGTCTTGCAGTTTGAGGTGCGCACCTAAAGGGGAGAGCGCAATGAATGCAAACCAGTAGAGAGCCGAAGACCAGTCCGCCTCTATATCCCTTATACTCACGGGAAGATACCTGCCGGGCAGCACCTTTATCTCTCTGTCCGTATAGCTGCACTCTATCCCGTAGCGTCGCATAAGGGACAAAGTCATGTAAACATAAGTCTTACTCACACTCGAAGCATCCCACTCCACTTCGAGCCCATCGGGCAGATAAGGAGAGATGAGCAGTAGTGCGGAGATAAACTGAGAGCTTCTACTCTGCGCCAGATCTATCTTTCCGCTCTTGAGCGATGAGGGTCGTACTACGATCCGGTCTCTCTTGTCCTCGCCCTTTTCCCAGGCGACCTCTCCACCCAGCCGGTTTAGTGCCACCAGCAGTTCGTCCATAGGTCTCTGCATCAACCTCTCCGTGCCGGATATTACCACGCAACGCTTTGCTGAAATAGCGGCATAGGCGGCAACGAAACGGAGAGCAGACCCACAGTCTTCCACGTCCACATGGATCGTTTCTTCGGTCGATGGAGATGAAGCAAGCGCAACAACTGCCCTGCTCAGCACCAGAATATCGTTCGGATAGTAGCTCCCTCTCTCCTGCAAAGCCTTGGCAGAAAGAGGCAAGAGAGCGTCTTGCCTCCTTCCCAATGCCTCTATGATCAGAAGACGATTGTAGATACTTTTGGAAAGCGGAAGCTGTATGCTCTGTCCCGAAGCGGAAGAGAATGGAGGAGAGAGGATTATAGGTTGCATGCTAATACTTTTGTACTCAAAGATACGAGATAAATACGTATCTTTGTGATGTTTTATAAGATATTCCCAATATTTATGCAGAAACAATTCGGACTGCTTATACTCAACACAGGGACACCGGACAGCCATTCCACAAAAGATGTATCAAGGTTTCTGTACGAATTTCTTACCGATCCTCGCATCATCACTCTTGCCTCTCCTTGGCGAGAGATCATCGTTCGCTGTCTGATTGTCCCATTTCGAGGATACCGCTCCGCTCGCAAGTATCGTGCCATCTGGAGAGAAGGGGGATCGCCTCTTTTGGTGAACGCCAAGGCTTTGGCTCACTCCTTGGAAGCCTCTTTGGCTATTCCGGCAGAGGTCGGAATGCGGTATGGCAATCCGTCCATCCGCTCCGGCATAAAGGCTTTGCTCGACAGAGGAGTGAATCACATCGTGGCTCTACCGCTTTTCCCTCACTATGCGATGAGCAGCTACGAAACAGCGGTAGAGTGTTTCAAACAGAATGCAAAGGATCTCGGCGTGGAGTGTTCGGTAATACCGCCCTACTACAACCATCCGGCATATCTTTCTGCCATGAGTGATCAGATCCATGCGCACCTTCCGAAAGATGCCCATCTGCTCATCTCATACCACGGCATACCGCTTGCCCATGTCGATATGTATAGAGGCATAAAGGAGAAAGACTATGAGTACCAGTGCAAAGAGCAGCACAGACTTCTGCTCGAACACACTTCGCTCCCGGCTTCTCAGGTAGAAGTGAGCTTCCAAAGCAGGCTCGGACACACACGCTGGCTCTCTCCTTACACGGCAGAAAGGCTGAAGCAGCTTCCTGCGGAAGGCATAAAGAAGGTTGCCGTAATCTGTCCGTCTTTCGTGCAAGACTGCCTGGAAACGCTCGAAGAGATCGAAGTGGAGGGCAGAGAGCTCTTTTTGAACTCCGGAGGAGAAGAGTTTTGCTTCATCCCCTGCCTCAACAGGCGCACAGACTATCTGCATGAAATAATTTGTCCATACATTACAACCCATCATGAAAATAGGAATACTCACCTCCGGAGGAGACTGTCCGGGTATCAATGCAACCATAAGAGGAGTAGGGCGTACAGCGATACTCCACTACAATATGGAGGTCGTCGGAATCCGGAAAGGCTTTTCGGGGCTTCTTGAAAACGACTACACCATAATGGATGAAGTGGCTCTGAGCGGCCTCTTGTACAAAGGAGGCACCATCTTGGGCACATCCAGAGAGAAGCCGTTCAGAAAAAGGCTCTTTTCCGATGAGGATCTTCCGCGCAAACTGAAGCAACACTACGACGACCTGGGTCTCGACTGCCTTGTGGCCATAGGCGGAAACGGCACCATGAAAACGGCTGCAAAGATGCGGGCGCTGGGGATCAATGTCGTGGGTATACCCAAAACGATAGACAACGATATATGGGGCACGGAGGTTACTTTCGGCTTCGATACCGCCGTGGCAACCGCAACAGAGTGCATAGACAGGCTCCATACCACGGCAGAGAGCCACAGACGGGTGATGGTGGTAGAGGTGATGGGGCACAAAGCCGGATGGATTGCCCTGCACTCCGGAATGGCAGGAGGAGCCCATGTGATACTGATCCCGGAACTGGGCTATAACCCCGACAAAGTGATAGAAGCCATAAACAAACGGATGAACAAAGGTAAGCTCCACTCCATCGTTGTAGTGGCAGAGGGCGTTAAGAGCCTCGGCGGAGAGAAAGAGCGTCCGGCATTCTATCTCTCAAAATATATAGAAGAGCATTCGGACTTGGTCTGTCGGGAGACTGTTTTAGGACACATACAGCGAGGAGGATCGCCTACCGCTGCAGACCGTAACCTCGCCACGCTTCTGGGCGGATACGCCACAGAGCTGATCTCCAACAGGATTTTCGGAGTGATGGTGGCTGTTGTGAACGGACAGATGACCCACCTGCCTCTCGAAGAGGTTGCGGGCAAACTGAAAACGGTACGTGAGGACAATCCTTTGGTGATACAGGGGAAAAAACTGGGGATCTCTTTCGGGACGGAAGACTGAACTTTTTGCCCTCCGACCGAGAGTTCATTTTTATATATTCCATCCCGAAAAAAGCTCACTTTTTTCTCGCTCTCTATTTTGATCAGAGGGGGCGTTTTCAGAGCACGAGCAAATTGTTAAATTCGCCACATTTCATTAACACCATTTTCGATACCCGTTCACCCAAAATGCTAAACGAGCATATTGTGTCGGCTTAACGTGTTTAATTTTTCAATGAACACGTTTACCGATTTCATTAAACACGTTTACCGGATTTGATTAACGTGTTTAGAAATTTTGCTTATAGCGCTGACAATTAACACTTTGCGCCTTTTGACCCTTTTTTTGCTGTTTTTGGTCACAAAATTGCATTAGGATTTGTTTACAGACGACAGTGTTAAAATTTACACCTATTAACGCGAAAACGGGCCCTGAAACCGACCGGGAGATAAAAATTTCCGAAATCAGAGAAATCCATAACAGACTATCAGACAGAAAATTGAGAGAATCTCTCATTTTTGACATCCGATTTAGATTGGAGAAATAATTCTTCTTATGCCTTTTCTCCAACTCCATTTTTATATAAAAAGACACGCCGGTAACAGCCTCCGAAAGCGACCATTTTGCCCTCTCAGGCAACAAAAAAAGCACTCCCAAAAGGAGTGCTTCTATCTTTTCAAGTGGTCCCACCTGGGCTTGAACCAGGGACCTCCAGATTATGAGTCTGTTGCTCTAACCAACTGAGCTATAGGACCGCAATCTCTTCCCGGTGTATATCCGAGAGTCAATCACTGTGCAAAGGTACTACTTTTTTCGATTTCTGCAATAGATGGTCCTATATTTAGAGAAAAGAGGAAAGCAAAACGGAGCGAATCATATCGCTCCGTTTTCTATCATCAGTACTATCGTCTCTATCGCTCTATCTTCTCCATCGGGTTGGTAATCCGCCTTGAGAGAAGCTCCGAACATCTTCGCAAACAGATTCCAGAACGATGCGGCAAAAGAACCCAAGTATGCTTCCACCAACTCATAGCTGGTGGAGTCTGTCTCTCTTTTGATTAGCTTTATAAGGATTTTGCCTTGACGCAGTGTGAGCTTCTTCATTTGAGGCTCGAACTGCTTGTACAACTCCTTCTCCATTCGCTTGAGATGCTTCTCACGAGAGCCGTCATCCGGAAGTGTTTCTATGTATTCGTACGTCTCCATTAAAGTGTTGGCGACAATCTTTGCAAAAGGATAAGCCTTTTTGACGTCCCGAACCAGCCTGCTGAATGCTTTCTTTTCTCGCTCGCTCATTCTGGACTTCTGCCCGAAAACATAAACATTGGGAAGGGTATAACTTGGTAGTCGTTCTCCGCTCGGCATGGTATAGAGTGGAACCAAAGAGCCTTTGAGGGTAGAACTCGCACTGTCTGTTGCTCTATCTTTAGAGGATGGAGGTTCCGTATTGCAAGCAAGAGCAGAACCAACCGCTCCTGTAAGAGTAAACAGGAACGCAAGGGAGAGCCTTAATGTGGTCTTGAAAACCTTATGTATTGATTCTTTTACTAACATGACAAAAACGCAATATTTTTCTCCATCACAAAGATATGCTTTCTCTTCTCATCTGATGCCGTTTTAACGCAGATTATCTTTAATCTCTACTTATTGATGGTCTTGAAAAAGTGTTGTAACACAACCGGAAAGAGTCTCTTTCGCCAACAGCGTGTCGTCTCTATCGCTCTGCTTCCCTTCGTTCCTGCGGCTGCTTTCCCTGAAGAGAAAGGAAAGGGGACAACAATCTCGGAATGAGCAAGAAGCAAGACCAGATCAAGGCAGAACGGCTACTGTCTTTCGAAAAATATGAGAACAGCAACTCTAAGAAAGCTATCCGAAAACAAAATATTTCTCTGCCATCCTATACACTTATCATCATCTAAAAAAAGCATAGAGCATGGCTCATAAAGAGAAATGACCATGCTCTATGCCTTAGTGATAAGGCTGTTCCAGCCTCCTTTCTATTAACAGCTATTTGCTTTTACACCCCTGCCGAAGAGGCTTGAGAGCGCATCATCTTCTTCCACCTTGACAGTCCGATGATAGCCATAATGGTATAAACAAGGAAGAAAAGCCCCATAATGGTGTAGCTGAGAGAGAGGAAAATGTAGGTGTACAAGAGATTTGAAAGAATCCATGCGTACCAGTTTTCCAAATATTTATGAGCAAGAAGCCACATACCTACCACGCTTGCAGATGTGGCAATAGCGTCAAGAAGAGGACTGGAATTAAATGTAACATACTCGAATATGGGGTACAATGCTCCGGCAATCACTATCGTTATGCCCAGTACAGCCATAAGAGTCTTGCGAGAAAGTCGTCTCACCTGTGTCTCGACCGGCCCTTCCTCCCGATGTTTGAACCACTGAATCCAGCCGTAAATACAAGCCAAAAGATAGTAAATGTTTACGGCCATATTCCCATACACTCCTCCTGTATAAGAGATGTAGATAAAAAGAAGCGGAGTAATGATACCAACGGGCCACAGCCAAATGGATGCACGAATCTCAAGAAAGACATAAATGAGTCCGAAAACAGCAGCCAGCAGTTCGAGAGATGCTTGAGAGAAAGGGAAGTCCATATTCTATCTGTTTACATTTATATAATATACTCGTGTGCTTAAAAAGTTACTTTAAGGGTAGACATAATGTGTCTGCCGGCTTGTGGAAAGTAACGAAGATCGGCATAATAGCTCTCATTGCCATCTTTGCCTATGATCTTTCCTGCATCATACACATATCCGGTCGGAGAGTATGAAGCATTGAGCAGATTGTTGGCTTGCAAAGAGATGGTCGCTTCTGCAGATGAGAGCAGAGGGAAAGTGTATGAAAGCTGTGCGGAGAGTGTCGTAAATCCGGCAATGTAGCGATCCCTCGACCCGGTATTATCGAGATACTGCCCTCCCTGTCCGTGAGCAGAAAGTGCTCCATACCAGCCCTTATTGTGAAGGGCAAGGGTCTGATTCCAGATGTGTCCGGGACTGTTGGCTATCGGAGTATCGGCAAACTTCTCCACGACAGTCTTTAAGAAGTTCCAATCGGCATCGTAAACAGCGTGTGTATGCTCGTAAGACTTGAGGACGTTACGGCTCAACATGAGGTTCCCACTATATGTCAGCCATGAAACCGGACGATATTCCAATGCCATCTCGACACCCATGCGGTAGCTTTTGGGAATGTTAATGAGAAGCACATCACCCACATCGCTCAGTCTGCCATCGGGAACAAGCTGATCGGTATAGTCCATATAGTAGCCGTTGATCTCTGCTGTCAGCTTTTGAGAACGGAAGGTGTAGCCCAACTCATAGTCAATCATCTTTTCCCTCTTAGGATAGATCACTTTGCCTTGAGAGTCTCTCCTTGGGCTCTCGATGTATGCCTTTCTGTTTGGTTCACGTGCAGCCGTCGAAATAGATGCGTAGAGACGATGACCCGGAGCCGGCGTCCATGTAACACCATACTTAGGCAAGAAGAATGTATGTCTCGGATGCACATCAAGGATATCCATTGCTCCGGTTATATCGTTGTACTTGTCGGAAACACCATCCATGTTGTATCTGATGTGGCGAAGCATCAAGTCTCCATAAATAGTAAGGTTGCTCGATACATTCCACTCGTCTCTTATATAGACGGAGAGGTCTGTCTTTGTTGCCTTATTATTATAGTATGGATGATTTGGAGCAACCTCCACGGGATAATCTCTTACATAAGGAACAAATCCGAAGTGCTTACCATCATAATGATTAGCAGCCATTCCAATAGATGTGGTATTGCTACTGCTCTTACTTTCCATGTTGAAGATAGCCCCGTAAAAGTGATTGTCCAACCATTTCTCACGAATAAGATCTCTTCTTTTTACCTTTTCGCCGTTGGATTCAAAGGTCGGTAGTCCGAACTCTACGAGCTTCCTCTTGGTACGATACTCGTTGATATAACCTTTTCCTCTGGTATAGTGAAGAGTGAGCTGTGTTTTAAGTGTACTGTTCCAATGGTTGGTTGCAATGAAATGAGTGTGGTGCTGCTTGTAGTTGTCCGCACTCGGATAGAAGTTCGATGCATCTTTGCTTGCGCCTTCAAAAGGAGGCATTATGCCGGCGTTATTGTATCTCGGTCCGAGCTTATCCCATTGTTTCTTTGAAATACCATTCCATGCGATACCCGTTTTTTCACTTCCGCCAAAATGGATGAGGCGATAGACAGAGTTGTCCCCATAGTAGGCAGCTTGGAGCTGATAGCTGTTGAGATCGACAAATGCCCGGTCTACAAAACCATCGCTTTTGGCTTTGGAAAGACGTATGGAAGCGGCAACCCGGTTGTTCAAAATGCGTCCGGTGCGTGCTCCGAAGTGAGTCATGAAGGTGTTGAATGCACCATACGTAAGCTGTGCATCCCCTCCCGGAGCGAGTGTAAGGTCTTCGCTCTGCATGTTGATCGCTCCTCCGAATGCTCCTGCACTGTGAGTGGAAACACCGGCTCCACGTATAATCTGTACATTTTTAAGAGACGAGACAAAGTTGGGCATATTGACCCAAAAGACCGAATGGCTCTCGCTGTCGTTCACAGGCACACCATTGGCGTTGATATTGATGCGAGAAGCATCTATTCCTCTAAGTGAAAGAGAGGTGTAACCCAATCCGCTACCGGCATCCGATGTGAATGTAAGAGAGGTAGCCCCGGACAAAAGAGCCGGCATATCTTGTGAGAAGTTTTTGGATTTAAGTTTGGAGCCTGCTATTTCTTGAACAGTCATTGGTGTTTTTGCCGTAGCTCGTACCCCTATTACCATAACCGAATCTAATAAAGAATAGGTACGGACATTTTTCTGAGCCATTGTGGCTACAGAAAATATCGGAGCAGAGGCAACAGCTAAAGACAAGATGAATTTTTTCATGGCTTGCTATAATAATGAATATAAATAATGTTGATATGAAACGATTAGGAGAGTTCCTAAAGTAGAGCAAGCCAAAGAAATAGATCTACGTGCTTTTCCTGCAATGGCATTACCCATACAGGTAAACTTGTGAGGGTCTGATCTCAGCCACAACTCTTCTATTGTAAGCACCCCTAAGCATCTTTTGGTTGGCTTTTAGATTATTAAATCTATTTTACACCTTCCAAGCTGCGAAGTTAAGCAATGTTCACGATATGCGCAAGAAGCTATAAAACGAGAATTTTAATGCAAAAACAACCCAAATTGCAATGTTTAATGCACAATTTGAACACAAAATGTATTGTGGTAAGAAATAAATACCTAACTTTGGGGATGACTATCGGAAGTAAGAGAAGACAGTGGAAATATTTTTTAGGATACATAAGACTCTTGTAGGTCAATATGGACCAACAAGGACTCGTCGAGGACTATTGGATGAGATAGATCTCTCCGCCAGATTGGTAGGCATACGTGGAGCAAGAGGTGTAGGCAAAACCACCCTGCTGCTTCAGATTGCAGAACTATACCATAGCGAGGAAAGCCGAGAGTGTCTGTATGTAAACCTGAACCACCTCTACTTCGCAGATAGAACGATATTGGACTTCGGCAGGGAGTTCTATGCAGCCGGGGGAAAGAGATTGCTCTTAGATCAGGTGTTCAAATACCCGACATGGGCAGAGGAGATACGGATGCTTCTGGATCAATGTCCTGAACTTTCTATCGTCTTTACCACTTCAGCGGTAACTCCATCCCTGACAGAGATCGAACCCATAAGCAGTCTGGTTCAAGAGTATCAGCTGCAGGGATTTTCGTTCCGGGAGTTCATCAATGCACGAACAGGCAAAGCGTTGCCTCGTATCACGTTGGAGGATCTGTTTCTTCACCATGAAGATATAGCTCCGAAGATTTTGGAAGAAGTCAATGTTCCGGAATTTTATAACGATTATTTGAAGAGAGGCTATTACCCTTCCACAAAAGATGGACAACAGTATTACGAACAGATCGTAAAAGCGTTGAATATGAGCCTGGAGGTGGACGTGATATATTTGGCTCAGGTAGACCCTTCGTACTTGGGGAAACTACGTAAACTGGCTTATATTCTCACCACTCAAGGAGGACAGGTACCTAATATCTCTCTCTTGAGTAACGAGATCGGGACTTCTCGTGCAACACTGCTCAACTACATCCTTGACCTTTCTCGCGCAGGCATCATTCACCTCGTTCGGAAGCAGGGAGAGGAGAACAGCAGCAAGAAAATGGGGCAAGTATTTGCCTATAACACTAATCTGTTGCAGGTATTATATCCTCACATTCCATCCAGAGAGATGGAACGTTTGGTCTTTTTGCTGTCTCATCTTACTCCTCACTATAAAGTGGCTACTCCCATAAGGAAGATGTCTGCCGATATTATAGTGGAAGACAAGATACAGGTGAGCGTTAAAGAGACGGGCAAGATACGAAAGAAGCAAAACATCACCTATGCCGTAGATCACCTTAGTGTAGGAAGAGAAAATGAGATCCCGACATGGCTGTTCGGATTTCTCTATTGAGAACCTTGGCAAAGGGGATGTACAGATAACATTGTATTACTATACACATAAAAAAAAGAGTAGAAGGCAAAGACTTCTACCGAAACAACAACATTTGCGGACGGGGCTGCAAGAAGACTCTGTCCGAAAAAAGGTAAAGCGGAATATTATCAACTCCACAAAACGGAGATTAGTTAGAGACTTATTTTATGGAAAGAAAAAAAACTTATCTCACTTGTGATGGGAACCAAGCAGCTGCGCACATCTCTTATATGTTTAGCGAGGTTGCTGCCATCTATCCTATCACTCCATCCTCTACTATGGCAGAGTATGTAGATGAGTGGGCGGCAATGGGCCGTAAGAACATGTTTGGCGAAGTTGTAAGAGTACAGGAAATGCAGAGCGAGGCAGGAGCGGCAGGTGCCCTTCATGGTTCACTCCAGGCAGGCGCTCTTACCACTACATATACAGCATCGCAAGGTCTTCTATTGATGCTCCCTAATATGTACAAGATAGCAGGGCAGTTGCTCCCTACGGTATTTCACGTATCGGCAAGAGCATTGGCAGCACAGGCACTCTCTATCTTTGGGGACCATCAAGACGTCATGTCTGCACGTCAGACCGGTTTTGCAATGCTTTCGACAGGTAGCGTACAAGAGGTTATGGACCTTGCCGGAGTAGCACACTTGGCAACACTCAAGACACGCATACCATTCATCCACTTCTTCGACGGCTTCCGCACCTCTCACGAGATACAGAAGATAGAAGCTCTGAATACCGAAGACTTGGCTCCTCTTGTAGATCAAGACGCGTTGGCTGCATTCCGTCGCAATGCTCTCGATCCGCATCATCCGGTAGCTCGTGGTACGGCTCAAAACCCGGACATCTACTTCCAAACGAGAGAAGCATCAAATCGTTTCTATGAAGTTGTTCCTGAAGTGGTGCAAGAGTACATGGATAAGATTGCAGAAATCACAGGTCGCCACTACAAGCTGTTCGACTATTACGGAGATCCCGAAGCCGAGCATGTGATCATCGCCATGGGTTCTGTAACGGAAGCGATCCGTGAAACAATAGATTATCTTGCCACTCAAGGTCGCAAGGTAGGTCTCATAAGCGTACACTTGTACAGACCATTCTCTGCAAAGCACTTCCTTGCGGCTCTTCCTGCAAACGTTAAGCGCATTGCAGTATTGGATCGCACAAAAGAGCATGGAGCAACAGGCGAACCGCTTTATCTGGACGTAAAAGATTGTCTTTATGGTAAAGAAAACGCTCCTCTTGTTGTGGGCGGTCGTTATGGTCTTTCTTCCAAAGATACCACTCCGAATCAGATCCTTGCCGTGTATGACAACCTTGCGATGAATGAGCCTAAGAATCATTTCACCGTAGGTATCGTGGACGACGTTACATTTACTTCTCTCCGAGTGGAAGACGATTTGGACTTCTCCACAGGTCTGTTTGAAGCCAAGTTCTACGGACTTGGAGCCGATGGTACGGTAGGTGCAAACAAAAACTCCGTGAAGATCATCGGAGACAATACAGATAAATATTGTCAGGCTTACTTCTCTTACGACTCCAAGAAGAGTGGTGGTTTCACCTGTTCTCACCTCCGTTTCGGAGACACGCCTATCCGCTCTACCTATTTGGTTAATACGCCGGACTTCCTGGCTTGTCACGTACCCGCATACCTTCGTCTATATGATATAACAAAGGGTCTTAAGAGAAATGGAACATTCCTTCTCAACTCTATCTGGGGATTGGATGAGGTAGAAGAGCATCTTCCTAACCGTGTCAAGAGATGTCTTGCCAAGAACAACGTGGCATTCTATATGATCAATGCGACCAAGATTGCACAGGAAATCGGATTGGGCAACCGCACCAACACCATTCTTCAAAGTGCATTCTTCAAGATTGCCAACGTTATTCCTTACGACCTTGCAGTAGAGCAGATGAAGAAGTTCATTGTAAAGAGTTACGGCAAGAAAGGTGAAGACGTCGTGAACAAAAACTTTGCCGCAGTGGATCGTGGAGCCGAAGTGATCAAAGTTCCGGTGAAGCAAGAGTGGGCAAATCTACCGGACGACACAGCAGACAGACACGAAGACGATACAGACTTTGTACACAACATCGTTCGTGTGATCAATGCACAAGAGGGCGACAGCCTGCCTGTGTCTGCTTTCCTTGGCCGTGAAGACGGTGTATGGGAACAGGGAACGGCAGCATCCGAAAAGCGCGGAGTGGCTTCTCACGTACCGGAATGGACAGCAGAGAACTGTATCCAGTGTAACCAGTGTGCTTATGTCTGTCCTCACGCAACCATACGCCCGTTCCTTCTTAATGAAGAAGAAGCAGCAAAAGCACCGGCAGGATACAAGACTCTCAAGCCTATCGGCAAGCAGTTCGACGGCTTACAGTTCCGTATCCAAGTGAATGCACTCGACTGTCTTGGCTGTAGCAACTGTGTGGACGTATGTCCGGGCAACAAGAACGGAAAGGCTCTTGCCATGAAGCCTATCGAGAGTCAGCTTGTGGAAGTTCCTCGTTGGGACTTCTCGGTAAAAGAGGTTGCCACCAAGCAGCATCTTGTAGACACTAAAGCCAATGTAAAGAACAGCCAGTTTGCCACACCGCTATTCGAGTTCTCCGGAGCGTGTGCAGGTTGTGGTGAGACCCCGTATGTGAAGTTGCTTACACAGCTATTCGGCGACAGACAGATGATAGCCAACGCAACCGGTTGCTCCTCTATCTACTCCGGCTCGGCACCTTCCACTCCATATACAACCAACGAACAGGGACACGGTCCGGCATGGGCGAACTCTCTGTTTGAAGACAATGCCGAGTTCGGTCTCGGTATGCACATCGCAACCGAAACCATTCGCAAGAGACTTGTAGAGCTGGCTCAAGAAGCACAAGAGTGCAGCTGCTGCTCTGCCGAGCTCAAATCTCTTCTTAACGAATGGGTAGAAAAACGCAACAATGCTGCGGATGCAAAAGAGTTGGGAGACAAGATCCTGCCTTTGGCAAAAGCGTGCGACTGCCACGTTTGTACCGAAATAGTGAAGAACTCATCTCACCTCTACAAACGTTCTCAATGGATCATCGGTGGAGACGGATGGGCTTATGACATCGGCTTCGGCGGTCTCGACCACGTGATAGCAAGTGGAGAGAATGTAAACATCCTTATCCTCGACACAGAGGTGTACTCCAACACCGGAGGTCAAAGCTCCAAGTCCACACCGGTAGGAGCTATTGCGAAGTTTGCCGCAGCAGGAAAGCGTGTTCGCAAAAAAGATCTCGGACTCATGGCTACCACTTACGGCTATGTTTATGTAGCTCAAGTTTCCATGGGAGCAAACCAGGCACAAACCTTGAAAGCCCTACGCGAAGCAGAGGCTTATGATGGTCCCTCCATCGTGATAGCGTATAGCCCATGTATCTCTCACGGGTTGAAAGCAGGTATGGGTAAGACTCAAGACGAAGGCAAGAGAGCGGTAGAGTGCGGATACTGGCACTTGTGGAGATTCAATCCGGAGTTGGAAGCAGAAGGCAAGAACCCATTCACGCTCGACTCCAAAGAGCCAAACTGGGATCTCTTCCAAGACTTCCTCAAAGGCGAGGTGCGTTATCTCTCTCTTCAAAAGCAGTACCCTGCAGAAGCTGCCGAGCTGTTTGCCGCAGCACAAGAGAATGCTTTGTGGAGATACAACAACTACAAGAGACTTGCCAACACCGTTTGGGAAGCACCCGAAGCTTCTAAAGAGGCATAACCGATAAAGCGATTATTTATTACATATACTCTAAGCGGTGCTGTGGGATGGTAAACCGATTCTCACAGCACCGCTTTCTTTTTTTTCAAGATAATGAACAGCGGTTTTTTTCTCGCTTTTCAGCCCCTTTTCGGAGTGTCATAAAAACACTTTCCGAATATCTCGACAACGGAAATTATCTACCAAAAACGAGGCTTAAAGAGGGAGTTTTTATATAAAAGTGAAATGGCAGTTTGAAGCTCAAATCGCCCAAGTCCGATTAGAGAATTTTGTCAAGAAAAAGAGCCAAAAACCATAACAACCTGTCCGATAAGCAACTACAAAAATCTCGATTCTCGGAAATTTTCTCCTCTCGGTCGGTTTCAAGCCCCGTTTTCGAGTTAATAAACTCAAAATTTGAGACACAAAGCCGCAAATATTTCTTAATGAGAAAAATCAGCAAAAAACCTGCTTTTTAGCCCCTAAAAAGATAAAACCCTCATGAACAACAGATTAAGAAAATTTCTAAACACGTTAATTGAATCCGGTAAACGTATTAAATGAAATCAGTAAACGTGTTCACTGAAAAATTAAACACGTTAAGCCGAAAGAATATGCTCGTTTAGCTTTTTGGATGAACAGACATCGAAAATCATGTTAATAAACCGGGGTTGATTTAACAGTTCGGTCGTGCTCTGAAAAGAGGGTGTCCGAGCGAAATAGAAGAGCCATTTCGACGAGATATTTTGGCGGTACGGAATATATAAAAATGAGGTGAGCCGAAAGGGGTAAAAAAGTCTTTGAAATTTTTAGACAAAAGGACGCTCTTTTTTTATGAGAGGACAGAGTGCTATCCGCTTCTTTTGCAATATCTTTCAAAAACGAGATCCCGGTACACAAATTCTCTTAAAAAAGCCCACTATGACCAAACGATAAATGGTTATACGGCAAAAAGTTCCTACATTTGTACATTCTGAGGTAGACTATATTCTATCCGTCGGAAAGTTTTACAGAGAAAACATAGAAACAGACATACAGATAGCAGATGAAATATATCCATAAAACTTCGTGGTTGTTTTTGGTACTCCTGATACTTAGCGGCGTCTCGGCATGCAACGAGAAGACTCCCGGTGTCCGCAAACCGGATCCGAATCCCGGACTGCAAGTGCCTCACTATGTGAATATTCAGATTAAAGAGAACGACGTATTCTCTCAAACGAAGTTTACGATAGACCATTTCAACAGAAAGATATACAACTCAGTCCGTTTGCCATACAAGACCGAGCTGGACACTGTATTCCTAAGGATGATGATCAGTAGCGAGACTAAAGTGGAGATCAAAAACCTTACGACAAACGAGACATTCCCTTGGACAGTGGAGAAGATGAACTCTAAGTCCGTCAAAGTAAAGGGAGGAAAGCTGGAGCTGCTCCTGTCTGCCAATATCAACGGCGTCAATAAGACGGAGAAGTATCTCATGAACATCAATGTTTACAGCTACGATCCCAATGTGATCACATGGGAGAAAAAAGAGAACGTACTCCCGGTTGCGGCGGCAGACTCCAAGTTCATCACACTCAGCAAAACACTCTACTGGGTTGCTCTGGACAAGCACGCCAAGTTTCATCTGTACGAAGTGCTCAGCGTTGAGAGCTACAACTTCCGAAAAGTGGAAGGCACAGGAGATATGCCTGCAATACTTCCGCATACATTGACACAAGATACTCACGGCAGAGTATGGGGTATGGCAAAAGATGGAGAGATATACAGCTCTTCGGATCTGAAGATTTGGAAAAAGATCCAAAAGCCGGATGCCGCCCTTGCATGGACATCCATCTTATACGATGCCAACCTAAAAGGCAGTACCGGAGAGGTAAAGATGCTTTTGGTCGGAGAGATGGGCGGAGCTTACAAGATATGGACAGCCGCTCCGGCAAGCATGCCTGCCATTCTCACAGACATCACCAACGAACACTTCCCTGTGCGTAACGCACTCGTAAGAACAGTGGTGGAGGCAGGCATCAAGCGTGCCAACCTCATAGGCGGAACAGATCGTCTCGGTCGTCCGGTAGAGAATCTCTTCTTCACCGCAGATGGTAAAGGATGGGGAGAGATCAAGTTCAGAGGAAAAGGATTCAATGCCCCGGTTCGCGGTGCAACCTTGATAGAAAAAGGCGGAAGGATCTATATCGCCGGCGGCGAGTATGCCATAATATCGGACGATAAGAGTCGCCTCAATCTTTTCCACAGCGACGACAACGGAGCGTCTTGGACCAAGATGACCCAGGAAAAGACTCAGGCAACAGGCTTTAATGTTACGTCAGGGATGTCAGGCATTATCTCCACAGATGGCGAAGATGATGTTTTCTTCTTCCTTGGTGGTATAGCCGGAGGCAAACCCACGGCAGATGCGTGGCGAGGTTATATCAAGAAAAACTAATACCCCATTTCTCCCTCTACACATAGCAGAATGACACAGATACCGGCACATATAGCCATTATCATGGACGGCAATGGAAGATGGGCGCAAGCTCAGGGACAAGAGCGCGTCTATGGTCATGTTCATGGCGTGGAGAGTGTTCGTCGCATCCTTAAAAGAGCAGCGGAACGAGGCGTAAAGGTGTTGTCTCTTTACACTTTCTCGGAAGAGAACTGGAGCAGACCACAACAAGAGGTCGATGCTTTAATGGAACTCATCGTGGTCTCACTGCGCAAAGAGATAGACTCTCTCATGGAAAACGGAGTGCGTCTAAGGACTATTGGGAACACAGACAAGCTACCGGCAGATGTGCAGGCGCTGTTGAAAGAAGCCATTGCCCTTACTGCCGACAACAGTGTTATCACTCTCCAGCTGGCTCTCTCCTACTCTTCAAGACAGGAGATTACGCATGCGGTGAAAGAGTTGATAGCCGATAAGATCTCCGCCGAAGCCATTACGGAGGAAGATATAACCGACAGACTTTACACATCAGGCATACCCGATCCGGATCTTATCATAAGAACAGGCGGAGAGCAGAGGCTTAGCAACTTCCTGCTCTGGCAGGGTGCTTATGCCGAACTATACTTTTGCCCCGATGCCTGGCCTGCTTTCGACGAAAAGGCTTTTGATAAAGCGTTGGAAGATTTTGCACAAAGAGAGCGTCGGTATGGCAAGACCAGCGCACAACTATTATCGAATGAATGATAAAGACAATCTCAATGAAAAATAGATGTAACACCAATCCTCTATCCCCTGCTCTGCACAAACTGCTGCTTTCGGCAGTTATCTGCTGTATGGTAGGTGTATTATCAATCCCCGCTAAGGCTTCTGCCCGCAACTCGGTAGCCGTGCAGGACAGCATTCAGGCACCTGTGGTATCTTATATGTACCCGGTGACCAAAACCATAGCAGACATTAAGCTGGAAGGGGTTAAGACTTACGATAAGGATGTAGTACTTGGAATATCGGGGCTGTTCGTGGGTCTCTCGTTGGAAGTGCCGGGCGAAATCCTCAGCAAAGCCATAGAAAACTACATGAAGAACGGACTCTTCTCCGACTGTAAGATCTATGCGGATAAGATAGAGGGCGATTCGGTTTGGCTTACGATAGAGTTGGTCGAGCGTCCCAGACTCTCCAAGCTCGTCATCAATGGCGTAAAAAAGGGAGAGAGAGACGAGCTGGTGAAAGGTCCTTTGGCCTCTTTTTATGACGGTTCACAGCTTACGCCGAATACCATCGACGTGGCAAAAGAGGTGGTTCGTAAGCATTTCGATGCAAAAGGATACAGCAACGTTGCCGTTACAGCCGAGGAGATAAAAGATACCACAAGGGATAACTATGTGGAGTTGCACATCAATGTCGATAAGAGTAATAAGACTAAAGTAAACCGGATATACTTTGAGGGAAACAAAGAACTCTCCGATGCCGCTCTTTTCAAAGCGATGAAGAAAACCAATGAGGGCTTCTCTCTCCGTCGCAATCCATGGACAAGTATTCTCGAAATATTCTCACAGAAGAAGTTTGTCAAGAAAGACTATACGGAAGACTTGGATCTGCTCCTTGCCGCATACCATGAAAAAGGGTATCGTGATGCCGAAATCCTCAAAGACTCGGTAGCTAAAGCAAGCGATAAGAAAGTGGATATTCACATCAAGGTAGCGGAAGGAAGGAAGTACTATATAAAGGATATCAACTTCGTTGGTAACACCAAGTACAACTCCGAAGACCTTCTACGCCTTTTGGGAATGAGTCCGGGCGATGTGTACAACCAGAAAAAGCTCGAAAGCAGACTCCGTACCGATGAAGATGCAGTGGCTAACGTCTATGCGAACAACGGGTATCTCTTCTCTTATATCTACCCTGTGGAGACAGAGATAAAGGGAGACTCCGTTACGCTTGATATACGTATCGTGGAAAACAGACCCGCAACGGTCAATCGCATAATAATAGATGGCAACGACAGACTATATGAAGATGTCATCCGTCGAGAGCTGTACACCAAACCGGGACAACTCTACAACAGAGACTACATATTCCGTTCAATGCGTCTGATTGCCGCTACCGGACACTTCGATCCGGAGAAGATAATACCTGAGCCGATACCTAACGAAGAAAACGGTACGGTGGATATTCGATGGAATCTGACACCTAAATCGAACGACCAGGTAGAGCTATCCGCAGGATATGGACAGACCGGTCTTATAGGACGTGTATCTTTGAAGTTCACCAACTTCTCTATAAAAAATCTCCTCAATCCGAAATCTTACAAAGGTTTTCTGCCTACCGGAGACGGACAGACACTTACACTGAGCGGACAGACCAACGGTCGTTACTATCAAAGTTACAGCATACAGTTTACGGATCCCTGGTTCGGCGGAAAGCGTCCTAACTATTTCAGTGCCTCTCTTTGGTATTCACGCCAAACGGGTATCAACGAACAGTATTACAGCAATCAGGTCAGAGGACTTCAGTCTGCTTACTACAATCAGCTTTACAACCCCTACTATGGCGGAGGTTATGGTGGATACGGCGGATACGGAGGCTATGGCGGTTATGGCGGATACGGTGGTTACGGCTACGATATGGGCTCTCTCTATGAAAGCGCATACGACCCGGACAAACTGCTCGATATGATCGGCGGTAGCATCATGTATGGTAAAAGATTGACCTGGCCCGATGATAACTTCCAAATTCAAGGAGGATTAAACTATACGCTATACCGACTTCGCAACTGGTCTTCACCTTACTACGACTTCGGTATGACCGATGGTGTTGCAAACGATGTACACCTTTCAGCAACCATCTCACGTATCTCCATAGACAACCCGACCTATACTCGTAGAGGTTCCAAACACTCATTGGAGCTGTCCGCAACACCTCCTTACTCTCTATGGGACGGTATAGACTATACCAATCCTAAGCTCTCTCGCGGAGAGAAAAACAAGTTCATCGAATATTATAAGGTGAAATACAAAGGAGAGAGCTTCCTGCCTCTGTTGGATGAACGCAGATACAAGAGGACTCCGGTACTTATGGCAAGAGCCGAAGCCGGTTTCATTGGAGCTTACAACCCCTACAAGCGTTCACCTTTTGGTACTTTCTACATGGGTGGAGACGGGATGAGCGGAGCTTATAGTGCATTCCTCAACGAGACCATCGGACTTCGCGGATACAAGAACGGCTCCATCGCAGGCGCCAACGGCAAGAATGCTTACTCTTATGCCCGCATGACCTTGGAGCTGCGCTATCCTATCATCTTCGAACAGCAGACCAGCATTTGGGTTATAGGCTTCTTGGAAGCCGGTAATGCCTGGTCGAACGCATCCTCTTTCAATCCTTTCCAGCTCAAACGTTCAGCCGGAGTGGGAGCGAGGATCATGATCCCGATGATCGGTCTTATGGGATTGGATTGGGGTTATGGCTTTGATGCACCGGACGGATCCACAATGAAGGGAGGAAGCAATATCCACTTCGTTATAGGACAAGAGTTTTAAGTCTAAACCAGATAAAAATTTGAATATTATGAAAACAAGATTATTGGCACTCGTAGTAGCTTTGCTCAGCGTCTGCGCAGTGAACGCACAAGAAAAGTATGCCTTGATAGACTCAGAATACATCCTTTCCAAGATGCCCCAATACAAGGCAGCCACAGAAAACTTGCAGAAGCAGGCAGAAAAGTTTCAGAAAGAAATCTCCGGCATACAGGAGAAAGCGGCAGCCATGTACAAGGAATACCTCAAGGAGAGAGCTAAGCTGTCCGAACAGCAACGCACTTCCAGAGAAGACGCCATCGTAGCTTTGGAGGAGAAGGTACAAGAGCTCCAACAAAAATATTTCGGTCCTAAGGGAGAGATGGCAACCCTCCAGGAAAAAGAGGTGAAGCCCATCCAAGACGGCATCTATGAGGCTGTGAAACATATCTCACTGCGAAGAGGCTACGTTTTGGTGCTCGACAGAGCCACCACACAAGGCGTCATCTTTGCCACTCCGGAGATAGACATCAGCAACGATGTACTAAAAGTGCTCGGAATCTCCGTCTCTCGCTAATCTGAAAAGAGGTTTTGCGTTCTGTGTGTGGAAGTTATCGGCTTGCCATTTACATTTTTCTTCCTATCTTTGTTCGCAATACCCTACCATGAAAGATAAATAGAGATTCACTCAAGAAAACAAATTACATTACAGATAAGAAAGAAGAAATGAAACGTTATTTATTAGCATTTGTGCTACTTATGATGCCTGCTCTACTTGTTGCTCAGGCTCCTCAAAAAATTGCAACAATCAACTCTCAGGAGATCATGATGGCAATGCCTGACACCAAAAAGGCACAAGCTGAAGTAGAGAAGCTACAAAAGGAGTTTGAAGATGCGCTCCTCATCAAGCGTGAAGAGCTAAAGAAGAAGTACGAAGACTATATCTCTAAGGAGAAGACTCTTCCGGAATCTATCAAGCTTCGCCAACAACAAGAGATAGAAGATATCCAAAAGAGAATAGACGACCTTACTCAGGCTGCTATTCAGGATATCCAAAAGAAGCAACAAGAGCTTATGGCTCCGATCCAAGCGAAAGTGTTGGACGCTATAAAGAAAGTGGGCAACGAAAATGGCTTTGCATACATTCTTGAAGCAGGAGTAACACTCTACACCGGCTCTACTGCCATCGACGCCACTCCACTTGTAAAAGCGAAGTTGGGCATCAAGTAAAAAGACATTCATTAGGGAAGCCCGTTTCCCGATAGAGAAAAGCTCGGTAAAGATCACTTTACCGAGCTTTTTTTGTGCGCGCTTTTATATAAAAACAGAGCTCCTCATGCGGACGAGAAGAAGAGCTTCTTTCCCGGCTCAATCCGGAAAGAAAGAGACAATACACCTATAACCTCCTATCAATCAATCCGATAAAAACCAGCCTGAATTTGAGAAAAAATTTTTCTTCGTCCGTTTGACGAGGCTTTTTCGCGTTAATAGGAGTGAATTTTAACACTCATGTTTGCAAATAAATCTTAATGTGATTTCGTGGGCAAAAACAGCAAAAAAGGAGAGAAAACAGCTAAAACACTAATAACCAACCAAGTAACTTAAAATTCTAAACACGTTAATTGAATCCGGTAAACGTATTAAATGAAATCAGTAAACGTGTTCATTGAAAAATTAAACACGTTAAGCCGAAACAATATGNAAACACGTTAATTGAATCCGGTAAACGTATTAAATGAAATCAGTAAACGTGTTCATTGAAAAATTAAACACGTTAAGCCGAAACAATATGCTCGTTTACCGTTTTTGCTTAACAGGCATCGGAATTTATGTTAATAAAACGGGGTGGATTTAACAACTCGATCATGCTCTGAAAACGACCCCTCCGATCAAAATAGAGAGCGAGAAAAAAGTGAGCATTTTGCGGTATGGAATATATAAAAATCGTCCTCCGAAAATATACCCGAAATGGGATTTCGGAATGCAAAAAAAGGTAATGGGAAAATAGAGAAAGAGAGCAGGTCGGCAACTCTTCCCCTTCACGCTCTTAGAGACCCCATTTGTGAAGTATCTGAAAGCGGTCTCTACCTCTGCTTAGACTAATGGGGAAAAGGCATTGAAGGCGTGAAGTAAGCCAACTAACATTGTTGAGAAAGAGGGGTGATAGGAAAGAGGACTCGTCTTGCAGGCAACACTCTTTGATCTTGACAGCAAAGAGCAAAAAGGAAAATCCCGGAAAACCTGTCGGTAGTCCGGGAGATTCGGCACGGAAAGCAACTCACCATTCGGTGAGAACGCATCCCGTAGCGCAAATATAGTACTATTTTGTTTATAATACAAACAGAGAGCCTCTCATGTAAGAGCTATCTGAGAAAGAGATAGCTGTTTCGTCTCTGCGGAAAAGTCTCTGATACTGCCTCAATCGTATGTCTTAGAGGGAGACTCCCAGTAGATTTCTACGCCATTGCCATCGGCATGGATCAGCTTCCGAGACAGCGCAAAGAAGTAGTCGGAAAGCCTATTAACATACTTCAACACCGCATCCTCCACTTCGCTTCCCTCCTCTACTACCGTAAGGATTCTACGTTCAGCCCTTCTGGAAACCGTGCGACAGACGTGAGCTTGCGAGGTTGCGAGTCCGCCCGATGGCAGGATAAAGCGTTCAAGTGGCGGGCAGTGCGAGTCGAGCCTATCTATCTCTTTCTCTATCTGCTTGATCACTTCGGGTGTAACATAGCTGGGCAGCCGGAACGATGTATCGGTAGGATCGGTGGCAAGATAAGCCCCGACGTTAAAGAGCATTATCTGTATCCCTTTCAAGGTATCCAGATCCTGCGCATCCGAAATCTGACTCATAAGGACGCCGATATGGGCATTAAGTTCATCTATCGTGCCATAGCTTTCAAGTCTTGAACAGCATTTGGAGACGCGTTGTCCTCCTACGAGAGATGTTTTTCCCTTGTCTCCGGTCTTTGTATATAGTTTGCTTTTCTTCATGTTACCTTTTATGATGATGTTATTTAATACTTGGCTAAGATACGAATATCGTCCAACTTATGGAAAATGCTCTTTCCTCCTGCAGTGAAAAGGCTCAGCATCGGCATGGAAAGATGATATTTTTCTTAATTTTGCAGTAAATAATCATCTTAAACACCAACTTTATGAAAATACTATCCCTATTCGGAGCTGTAACGTTCTCTTTTATCCTTAGTTTGGTCTCCTTTCACGCGCAAGCCCAATCGGATGTAAAAGTGTATCGCGTCGCGGATGAAGAAAGCTTCATCAAAGCTCTTCACAGCAACAGCCGTATCTACATTGCAAAGAATACGGACATAATGCTCAGCGATATTTTGGAAAAAGAAGGAGATGGACGCATTTTTGCGATGTCTCCTCTTCGTGCAGGAGAGTATCTTACCCTTGATTCTTCCCCCGGAATATTTCGTTCTGAAGTTTTTGACGGTATAGAACTCATCTTGAACGGGCTTGAAAACATCACGATAGAGGGAGAGGGGGAGAGCCGTTCCCGCATTTTGGTATCGCCCAGATATGCCAACGTGCTGAACTTTAAGGACTGCGCCAATATCAAGCTGGTAAATCTTGAAATAGGACATACCGAAGAAGGATATTGCGAAGGAGGTGTTCTCAACCTTATCAGCTGCGACAACATAGAGGTGAAAAACTGTGAGCTTTTCGGCTGTGGGACAATAGGTGTATTGGCAGAGAACAGCAGAAACTTCAGATGTATCTCTTCCGTCATCTGTCATTGTACATACGGCATTATCTCTCTACTGCCCGGAAACAAGAATTTTCTCTTTCAAGATTGCCATATGCACCATAATGAAGAGTTCGATTTAATAGAGCTGCGTGAGGGAAATAAAGGTATCGTATTCGACCGCTGTCGCATAGAGCAGAACAGAGGTACATTATTCGGTCTGCGCTCTATCCTGACACTGAAGGACTGCTATATAAATCATGAAGGGGAGGTAGGCAACATAGATCTTATTAAACGGATTCGCGGACGCTTTGTCTTCCGTCCGGGACAGGACATGGAAGAGGAATAGAAGTCGTTTGTATCTCCAATCCCAATCTTTTACATCGCATAACCATCGGAGGACATCCGATTTTAGCATTGTTTAGCTCACAGAAAAAGACTATATTTGTGAGCTAAACGTATATATAGCAGTATAATTTCACAGATATGACATCAGAGAAAAAAGATATCGTGGTAAGTGGCATTCGTCCCACAGGTAATCTACACTTGGGAAACTACTTCGGTGCCATCAAAAGCTTTCTTACTATGCAGGAAGAGTGCAAGTGCTACTTCTTCATAGCAGACTGGCACTCTCTTACCACACATCCACATCCGGACAACATCCTTAAGAATACTCGCACCATATTGGCAGAGTATCTGGCTTGCGGAATAGATCCATCCAAGGCAGTAATATATGCTCAGAGCGATGTGAAAGAAGTGTTGGAACTCTATCTTTATCTCAATATGAACGCCTATCTGGGAGAGTTGGAACGTACCACATCCTTTAAGGAGAAAGCCCGCAAACAGCCTAACAACGTCAATGCAGGGCTACTCACCTATCCTACACTTATGGCTGCGGATATTCTTATGCACCGTGCCGTCAAAGTACCGGTAGGAAAAGATCAGGAGCAGAATATGGAGATGGCAAGGAAGTTTGCTCGTCGTTTCAATACGATCTATGGCGTGGACTTCTTCCCGGAACCTGCATCTTTTTCTCTCAGTAGCAAGGCAGTGAAAATTCCCGGACTGGATGGCAGCGGAAAGATGGGCAAAAGCGAAGGTAACGCAATATACCTGATGGATGACGAAAAGGCCATAAGGCAAAAAGTGATGAAGGCTGTTACAGACTCCGGACCCACCGAGCCAAACAGCGAAAAGCCCGAAGCCATTCAGAATCTGTTTACGCTCTTGGAGATTGTCTCTTCTGCCGATACTTACAACTACTTCAATGATAAGTACAACGACTGCTCCGTCCGCTATGGAGACCTGAAGAAGCAGTTGGCGGAAGACATCGTCCTTTTCACTGCTCCTATCAGAGAAAAAATCTTAGAGATAGCTGCGGATACGGATTACCTTGAGCGTGTAGCTCGTGAAGGGGCAGAGCAAGCAAGAGAAAGTGCTCGCCTCACAGTGGATAAGGTAAGAGAGATCATCGGATTTCCTGCTTTGCGATAAGTAGGAAGCTATTCCATTTACAAAGAACTAAACACAAAAACAGAGATAAAGATGAACAATTACTTGACAGGAAAGATCACCCACGTATTGGAACCGATATCGGGAGAGAGCAAACGTAATCCCGGCACAACATGGAAGAAGCAAGACTACGTAATGGAGACGAACGATATCTATCCAAGAACGGTAGCCTTTAACATCTTCGGCGAAGATCGTATCAATATGGCGAACATAAAGCTTGGGGAGATCATCACCATAGAGTTTGAAGTGAATAGTCGCGAGTTTAACGGACGCTGGTACACCGATGTACAATGCAGAAACGTTATTCGCGGCGAACAGGCTCAAGCCATCAGCCAGATGGGTGTACAACCCCAGCCGGCACCGGCTCCTCAAACTCAGACACAGGTTAATTTCGGTCCCGCCACACCTCAACAGGGAATAGTGAACGATCCTACGGACGATCTTCCATTCTGATCTTTCCGTCCGGAATATCCGATAACATAAAAGGAATAGACATCAAACATTAGAACCACACTATAATCATTATTTGACTTTATGAATCAACACGATCCAATCTTCGATCTCATTCAAGAGGAAGACAGAAGACAGAGACACGGCTTGGAGCTTATCGCTTCCGAAAACTTCGTGTCCGAGAATGTAATGAAAGCTATGGGAAGCTGCTTCACAAACAAATATGCAGAAGGCTATCCCGGCAAGAGATATTACGGTGGATGCCAAGTAGTGGACAAAGCAGAACAGATGGCAATAGACCGTCTTAAGCAACTTTATGGCGCGGAATGGGCTAACGTTCAGCCTCACTCGGGAGCACAAGCCAATATGGCAGTATTCCTCGCAGTGCTCAAACCGGGCGACACTTTCCTTGGACTCAATCTCGCTCATGGGGGACACCTTTCTCACGGAGCGGCTGTAAACAGCTCAGGTCTTCTTTACAACCCTGTAGCTTACAGCTTGCGTCAGAGCGATGAAACCGTAGATTACGAAGAGATGGAACGTTTGGCTAAAGAACACAAACCAAAGTTGATTGTTGCCGGAGGTTCTGCTTATTCTCGCGAATGGGATTATGCTCGTATGCGTGCCATCGCCGACAGTGTAGGTGCTCTTCTTATGGTAGATATGGCTCACCCTGCAGGGCTTATCGCAGCCGGTCTTTTGGATAACCCGGTAAAGTATGCACACATTGTTACTTCCACAACCCATAAGACTTTGCGCGGTCCTCGCGGTGGTATCATCCTTCTTGGTAAAGACTTTGAAAATCCATGGGGACTTACCACTCCTAAAGGTGAGATCAAGCGTATGTCTCAACTTCTCGACTCTGCGGTTTTTCCTGGAGTACAAGGCGGTCCGTTGGAGCATGTTATTGCTGCTAAGGCTGTTGCTTTCGGTGAAGCATTGCAACCGGAGTTCCGCACATATCAGGAACAAGTGAAGAAGAACGCCTCTGTCCTTGCCGATACATTGGTAGAGATGGGATACAAGATCGTATCCGGCGGAACATCCAACCACAGTATGTTGGTAGATCTTCGTCCTAAGTTCCCTGAACTGACCGGTAAAGTAGCCGAAAATGCTCTTGTTCTGGCAGACATCACAGTGAATAAAAATATGGTACCATTCGATACACGTTCTGCATTCCAAACTTCCGGAATCCGTCTCGGAACACCTGCACTTACCACGCGAGGTGTGAAGGAAGAAGAGATCAAACGCATTGCCGGACTTATCGACCGTGTACTTACATCTCCGACAGACGAGCAAGTGATCGCCGCTGTTCGTGGAGAGGTCAACGAAATGATGGAATCTTACCCGATCTTCGCTTGGTAAGAGAGATAAGATACATTTAAGAACAGTTACATAAGAGTTTAGAAAAAACCATTTATCAGGCTAAGAGTCTTAGTTTGATCCGTTTTTTCTAAACTCTTCTTTATTGTCCGAAAACTTTCTACACACTTTTAGATATGAGAAAATACTTTCATGCTTTAGCTGCCGCGCTGTTGGCAACGCTTTTTATTACTGCATGCACTCCGAAAGAGTATGTGGTAAAGCCTTATAACGAAGGCATCAACATCATTCCTCAACCGGTAGAGCTTACCGAGACAACCTCAGGAGCATTCACGCTAAACCGCAATACTGTCTTTGTGGCAGAGGGAGACACACTTGCCGGGATAGCCAAGCTTTTTGCCGATAAGCTTATGGCATCCACCGGCTACAAGTTTGGGTTGGTTTCTGCTCCGGTTAGCAGCAACTACATTCGTATCTCTGTGGATCCTTCTATTTCGGAGAACCACGAAGCGTACACTTTCAACTCATCCGAAGCAGGTATCGACATCGTGGGTGCCACTCCTCAAGGTGCATTCTATGGACTTCAAACTCTTTTGCAACTCCTTCCGGCAGAAGTAGAAAGCAGCAAAAGAGTGGAAGATGTGGCTTGGACCATCCCTGCCGTATCCATCAAGGACTATCCGAGATACCACTATCGCGGACTTCTTTTGGATGCTTGTCGCCACTTCATCACTGTGGAAGACATGAAGAAGCACATAGATATTCTCTCCATGCTAAAGGTCAATAAGCTACACTGGCACTTGACAGAAGATCAGGCATGGCGTATCGAAATCAAGAAATATCCTCGTCTTGTGGAGGTAGGTTCTGTGAGAACAGAAGGAGAAGGATTTGAATATGGTCCTTTCTACTACACTCAAGAAGAGATCAAAGATATTGTTGCTTATGCTGCCGAACGCTATGTAGAGATCATTCCGGAGATAGAACTTCCCGGACACGCCATGGCTGCACTTGTTGCGTATCCGGAGTTGGCTTGCTTCCCACGCGACTTTAAGGTGCGCAATATCTGGGGGGTGGAAGAAGACGTATTCTGTGCAGGAAAAGAAGAAGTCTTCAAGTTCTTGGAAGATGTCATCTCCGAAGTGATAACGCTATTCCCCTCAAAATATTTCCACATCGGAGGCGACGAATGCCCCAAGACAAGATGGAAAGAGTGTCCGCTGTGCCAAGCGAGAATCAAAGCGGAGAATCTGAAAGACGAGCATGAGCTTCAAAGCTACTTCATCACCAGAATAGGACGCTTTCTTGCCGAGAACAACAAAGCCCTCATAGGTTGGGATGAGATTCTCGAAGGCGGATTGGCACCATCTGCCATCGTTATGTCATGGAGAGGAGAAGAGGGAGGTATTGCGGCGACAGAGCTTAATCATGAAGTGATCATGTCCCCATGGACTACCGGTCTTTATATTGATGCTTACCAGGGCGATCATAATGTAGAGCCGGTCGCCATCGGAGGTTACTCTACACTTGAAAGGGTCTATTCTTACAACCCCGCATCGGATAAGATTCCGGCGGAAAAGCAGCATCTCATACTCGGACCACAAGCCAATCTTTGGGGAGAGTATCTATATGACGAAAGCATCCGTCAATACTACGCCTATCCACGTATGTTTGCTCTTGCCGAGATAGGATGGACACCTGTAGACAGAAAAGATTTCCAAGACTTCTCTCGCCGTGTGAACAACACTTATGTGCGTCTCGACATGCACGATGTCAACTACCATATTCCGCTTCCGGAGCAGGAAAACGGTTCTCTCGACCGCATCCAGTTCATCGACAGCCTTACCATTCCGTTCAAGACAACCCGCCCTGTGAAGATGGTGTACACCACCGACGGATCGGAGCCTAATGAAAAGAGTACGGAATATACGGCTCCTCTCACATTCAACGAGACTACAACGCTCAAGATCGCCAGCGTACTGCCTTCGGGAGTATTAAGCAAAGTCCGCACACTGACCCTTACCAAGTTGGACAACTATACCGCTCCTGTGGAAGCGATAGACAGTGTGGCTCTTGCTTCAAGCGGGGTTTATGCTCAGGGGCTCAAGTTTATCACCCACAAAGAGGATGTCAGAAAAGTAGAAGATTTGGCTTCCCATCAGTCTGCCAACATGGAGAGCGGCATCCTCACCGCATTGAAAGATGCCAACAAGAGCTATCTTGTTCCCGGTACGTTCGACTTCAACATCTTCGGAACCATCATAGAAGGATACTTCCTCATACCGGAGCCGGGCGTTTACGTCTTCCAGTCAGACGTGAACAGAGTATGGATCAATGGCGAACTCGTCATAGACAACAGCAAAGAAGTACCTCGCTACTCTCGTCAGGATGTTGCTCTTGCACTCGGAGCAGGGCTGCACTCGATCAAATACGAAATACAAGCCAAAGTGCAAGGCGGCTGGCCGACACTCTGGAACGACAACCGCGTGGCTTACAAGCCATATAACACTCCGAAATCCACTCCAATAGAAGATTACAGAGTGTTCCACAAGAAGTAAATAGTCGATAAGGAGCTGCCTTTGCCTTGTTGAGGCGGAGAATTGTTCCGAAATCGCAGATTTTTCAACACACATAATCGCCTGCCGAGAGCTTTCTTCTTGGCAGGCGATTGTTATTTTCTCTCCTAAAGTCAAGAGCCTATACAGGGACATGCAAAAAGCTCCAAAGGTTTCAGAGAAAAGTTCCTAATCTTTTTGAAGAAAGCTCTAAAGGTTTATGGAAAAGGATTTGCTACTTCCCAGAAAATGATAATTACCAATCCCAAAAACAGTAATTACTAATCCGAGAAACGGTAATTACTAATCCGAGAAACAGTAATTACCAATCCGAGAAACGGTAATTACTAATCCATGAAATGGTAATTACTAATCCATGAAACAGTAATTACTAATCCGAGAAATGGTAATTACTAATCCATGAAATGGTAATTACTAATCCATGAAATGGTAATTACTAATCCGTGAAATGGTAATTACTAATCCGAGAAACGATAATTACTATTCTGAGAAACGATAATTATCAATCCGTCCGTTCCAAAAAATCAAGAAAAGAAACGGAAAGCGATACGGATACAGGAGTAGGGATGTGAGAAGAGAGATGATCAGACCGAGAGCGGCGTAAAGACCTCCACTACCACGGCTTTATCGCATCGGTCGGAGGCGAGGGCTGATATGGCGAGAGCGAGCCGGTCCTCGGTTTTGACGGCGATGTAGGTCAGCCCCAAACCTTCTACCCATCCTTGAGCCGAGCATTGGTGCTGTCCGGTAACGAACGGACGTAGCGATGAGCAGTCTCGAAGTCCCGGAATGGTCTCGAAGATTCTGCCTTCTCCATTGTTCAAGATGATGATCCGAAGATTGGATGGTACGTGAGAGTTCCACAACGCATTGGCGTCATAGAAGAAGCTGAGATCGCCCAGCAGGACGAAATGAAGCGTATCCGATGCCATCGCGGCACCTACTGCGGCGGAGAGAGAACCGTCGATACCGCTCACCCCACGGTTGCAGTGCACCCGGACATCTGCGGGAAGAGGATAGTGCTGAGCAAGGCGGACACTCAAACTATTGCCCAGATGGAGAACGCTTCGGGGCGGTATCTGCTTCAAGACCTCTGCCACTACTCTGCTCTCCGGCTCTTTCGGAGCACTCGCAACGGGGTCAATGGCGTTCTTCTTCCACAACTGTCTGTAAGCAAGATCGCTCTCTCGTGCCGTTTCGTTTGCTATAATCGCGGTGAAATCTTTGGGACAAAGCGGGATCAGATGCGTAAGAGACATGAAAACATCGGCAACCTCACCACTTGGAGAGACGTGCCAGTGCATCTTCGGAGGATACCTCCGCATATCCTGCTTCAGCTTCTTCGACAAAATACTGCCTCCTATCGTAACGACAATATCAGGTTGCAGCTCTTCGCAATAGCTGTAGTGGCGACTCTCAAGAGCTTCTTGCGGTCGGTTCGAGAGATGGTCTGCCAAGACAACAGCAGAGGTCGGGAATATAAGAGAGAAAGCTTCACGCTGAGAGTCCATCTGCCCCACAATGATCAGCTTTCGGGACGCCTTGCTCCAAAGCGCCCTTATGTCGTCCGCATCGGAAAGCCACTCTATCTTTCTTTCTACCGGCAATGCCGGAGTATTGAAAGCAAAAAGAGGTTCGCTCAAAGGGATATTGATATGCACCGGACCTTGTACGTCCTTTCTCTGCAAAGCAAGCAGTGCCTCGTTTACAAGCCTGTTGCAGTACCAATGATCCGCAGAAGTGTGCACTTCCGGCAGAGTAACACTCTTGCGAGAAAGCGTCCCGAACAGATAAGGTTGCGGCAGGGTCTGCCCATCCATCTGCCCTATCCATTCTTGTGGACGGTCTGCAGAAAGGACAAGAAGAGGCATGTTGCGATAAAATGCTTCCGATACGGCGGAATGCAGATTGAGCAACGCCGATCCGCTCGTGCAGCAAACAGCAACCGGCTGCTCCGTTTCCAAAATCAACCCCAATGCCACAAAGCCGGCACTGCGCTCATCTGTAATGGAGTAACATTCAAAGAAAGAGTCCCCGGAAATGCTCTCTATTATCGGAGCATTACGGCTTCCGGGACAGAGAACCACCCGTTTCAATCCGTGAGCTTTAAGTAGAGAGCAAAGAATCTGAACGTTGAGTTGATCTGAATACATAAGTTCGGTATTATATAAGTGCCCCTATCGTGTGCATCTTGAAACAGCTCTCCTCCCACTCGGATGCAAGCTCGGACTCCGGCATGATCCCTCCTCCGGCATAGAGCGTATAGCTGTCTCCCACACAGCGTACACAACGAAGATTAACGTAGATGCGGCTCTCCTCCCCTTCCGGAGCAATAAAGCCCAAGAAGCCGGAGTAGAATCTTCGTGAGTGATGCTCGGTCTGCTCTATGAAAGAGCGTGCTTCCGATCGAGGGAAACCACAAACAGCCGGTGTGGGATGGAGCTCGGACAAGAGAGTCTTGACCGATATGTTACGGGGAGATGTGAATATTATCTCTGTCTTCAGATGTTCTATCTGCCCTGCTTTATGTCCTTCCGTCTCTTGCTGCAAGACATTGCAGCCCAAACGGCTAAGTGTATCGGAGATAAAGTCGGTAACCATCATCTGTTCGTTTCTGTTCTTTCGGCTCCAGCTTTCGCTGCTCTCTATCGGTCTTGTTCCTGCGAGAGAGACAGTCTTCCATTCCTTTTGAGACCCGGCAAGCAGGAGTTCGGGCGTGGCAGTGAGCCAATATCCCTCCTGCGGAAGGTAGACAAGAGAGACAAAAGCATCGGGATAGCTCTCCAACATTCTCATGAAAAGAGAAAGCGAAGAATAACCTTGCTCAAACTTTCCGGTATGGCTGCGTGTCAGGACAAGTTTATCAAAAGTGCCCTCCGATACAGCTTGGTGAAACTTTCCAAATATCTCCGAATATCTCTCATATTCGGCTCTATTCCCGTATCTGTTCGGATCAAAATGATGTTTTGAGAAGGTTGATTCGTTAGAAGGACAAAGGATTTCAAACTCTTCCTCCGGAGGTAAAAGAAAAAGAGGATTGCTTTCGGAAGGAGCATAAGACGCAAAGACAAAAGCTCCTCTATCCGATATTTCCACACGTGAAACATCGGCAAAAGAGAGAATGCTCGCCTCTCTGCACCGAACGATATGCAAAACAGCCTCGTTCGGATAGCGGAAAAGAGCCACGGCATCACCATTTCTCTCAACTTCCTGAAGTAGCGACTCTATATATTGTATCTCCAAAGGTTGCATCCTCTTGCCGGCTTCTAATCTGCTTTGGGAAGGTACTTGTCCAGTCCGTCAGTGGCACGTATCTTTTTATTCTTGATGACGTCCGAGGCTTTCTCACCATTCAGAATATCCAAACTCTTATCCTCCTCTTTATGATAGAGGTGAAACACAACACCTCCCACCTTTAGAAATCTTCGGCGGATACCCATATTGGTCAGTCTGTACACCAAATCAATATCTTCATGCCCCCAACCGATATAGCTGTCATCGTATCCGTTTATGGCTATGATATCTTTTCGCCAAAAAGCAAGATTGCATCCTTTTACGGCTGAAATCCTCTTCTGCTTATAATAAGGAGCAAACAGATTTTGAAGGAAAGGAATACGCCAAGCATTTGCGGAGCTTGTATATCTTCTCGGAGGTGCTTTCTTCAATCCTTTTTCTTGAATGATGGTAGAGGCTTCCTGCGATAGCTTGACCCTGCTTCCGGCTACATAAGCTCCTTCACGAGCAACATTCAGATGATCTGACACAAAGTGTCTTTCAGGAATGCAGTCTCCGTCCAGCTCTATAATATAATCGGACTTCATAACTGCTATTGCTTTATTCAATATCATAGCCTTACGGAAGCCGAGATCTTCGTGCCAAACGTGCTTGATCTCCACCTCTTTGGGTGCTTTTTCTCTCATTCTATTTATAGTTTGCAGGGTCTCCTCGCCGGAGCCATCATCTGCAATTATAATCTCATCCGGCAGACGTGTCTGTCGGAAAAGAGCTTCCAAAACCAGCTCCAAGGCTCTATGCCAGTTATAAGTAGAGAGTAGAATGGCGACACTTCGGGGTTGCATACCACACTTAATCTTTTTGAGAGTTAATGTATTTGTCCACACCGTTTTCGGTACGTATCTTTCCGGAAGCGATAACATCCAGAGCTTTCTGTTTGTTCAGTGAGTCTCTGCTTCTGTCTTCTTCCTTATGATACAGATGATATATCACTCCGCCGGCTTTCAGAAAGCGTCTTCGCACACCCATGTTTTTTAGTCGGCTGACCAAGTCTATATCTTCATGTCCCCAACCAACGTAGCTGTCGTCATAGCCATTCACTGCCAGAAGATCCTCTCTCCAAAATGCAAGATTACATCCTCTTACTGCAAAAATTTTATTCTGCTTGTAATAGGGAGCAAGAATATTCTGTGCAAAAGGAATGCGCCAAGCATTCGCGGCATTGGTAAACTTTTTGGGATTGACATTTTGCAACCCTTTCTCTTGGATGACTCGGGATGCTTCGGGATCCATTTTCACTCTACTTCCGGCGACATACGCTTTCTTTCTTGCAACATTAAGGTGATCCGCCACAAAATGTTTCTCAGGAATACAATCGCCATCCAGCTCTATAATGTAGTCGGACTCTGCTACTGCAATTCCTCTATTCAGTATCATAGATCTCCGAAAACCGAGATCCTCATGCCAGACATGCTTTAGATAGACACCCTTTGGGACCTGTTCTTTCATTCGTTTGATAACCTTTTGGGTCTCCTCTCCGGAACCATCATCTGCGATGATAATCTCATCCGGCAAACGGGTTTGCTTGAATAGCCCTTCCAATGCCAGCTCTAATGCTCTGGGCCAGTTATATGTAGAGATCAGTACAGCTACGCTTTTAGGTCTCATGTTGTATATACTCTTGTTTTAAGTTGTTTCTATAATCCATCTCGTAGTAGTATGGTTTCATCAGCTTTTTCTCAATAGAAAATAGCTTTTCCCATATACCGCCACGCCTGAAATCCCGGATCTTTCGAGAGAAAAGAATGGTTAGCACTCGAAAAAGTCCGGACCAAAAGTTTCCTCGTCTCTTCTCTTCACGGAAAATAGCTTTGAAACACTTTCCCGCGAAGAACCTGTCACCGGCTTGGAGAAGGTAGCGAGCCACTTCGCTTTCGTCTTCTCCCATCTCTTTTGCATAGGCAGACGCCAGCCTCCGGCTCATATCTATCGGATAGCAGAGTTTGCCCAGATTCTCCCATCGTTCCTTAGGAGAGAGAGGGCGAAAAGCCATCCTGTTTACATCTACCAGAGCAAAGCATATCTCTCCACTCTCTTCTACCCTGTACAGAATATTACCGGGAGATAAATCTCTATTATAAACACCTTTCTTGTGAAGTGAAGAGACAAACGCCACCAAAGCAGAAAAGAGCTTTTCATCACCTTTTACCTCTCCGGCTGTCAGTGCACGAACAGTATCGTATCCGGATAACATCTCGCAGGCATACAGGCTTCTATAAAGAGCGCCACACTTGTACTCTTCAATATATCCGTAGGGAGTGGGAGCGTATATGCCCAATCTGTTAAGATGCAGAGTATTCAAGAAAGATCTTTTTGCCTTAGAACTACCAAGCAAGACATAAAAAAGTCCCCGAACAAAGCCTGTCTTCTTGAAATATTTGACCAGGACCTTATCGGAGAGAATATTGGAGAAAGAGTATTCCACCAGCTTATTGCGCTCGTCATAAATTGTATATCCATGCCGGAGAGGCTCCATCCCTTCCAACAGCTTCCCCATATCGGGATACTCCGGAAAGAAGACTCTCTTCGATCGGCAAGTATGTCTTTGCTCTTTCATCCTCGTACAAATTTAGAGATTATTATCGACACTTTATCTCGTTATCCGAAGAGAGCCAAGAGGTATTCGGGTACACAGCCCGATCTCATTATTATGTTTAAGGGAGGAGCTACGACACTATATCCATTTATCCTGTATGGCAATTCTGACCAAATCCATTGAGTTGCGTGCTCCAAGCTTCTGTATCAGATTCTTGCGATAGGTCTTTATGGTCTCTACACTAAGATACATCTGCTCCGCAATCTCTTGATTGGTCAGTCCGTTTACGATATGACAGAGGAGTTCCTGTTCACGAGCCGTAAGCCAAACTGTATCACCGGTGCATTTCTTAACTAAAAGATCTATCTGATGACTTAAAAAGATCTCGCCCGAAAGCACTGTCTCTATGCCTTTTATCACTTCCTCCGAGAGCGCATTCTTTAGTATATATCCGGATGCTCCTGCCGACATTGCCCTGTTAACCATTGTATATTCATCATGAGAGGTAAGTATCAAGATCTTCACTCCGGGATAGCTCTCATGGATTTCACTGCAAAACTCTATTCCGTTACCGTCCGGCATGGATATATCAAGGAGTAAGACATCCGGAAGAGCCTGCGTGAGCATTTTTCTACATTCGTTCAGGGAAAAAGAGACACCGCTTACTTCTGCGACTTCAGACTCGTTTATAGCCAAACGCAACCCCTCCACCAACATTTTGTGATCATCTGCAATGTGTACTTTTATCATGGTGTAAGCTCTATTTCTATCGTTACTTCTGTTCCTCTGTTGGCGGATGTGTACAGATTGATCCTGCCGTTATAAGCAGATATTCGGTTCTGCATATTGGTCAATCCTGCTCCATAACGAATGGTATTAGGGTCAAATCCGACGCCGTCATCCTGTACGGAGAGTGAGACCAAGTGGTTATCTACCGTCAGTTGGACATTTATATGAGATGCTTTTGCATGCTTTATGGCATTGTTTACCAGTTCGTAAGCACACCTGTATATCAATACTTCAAGACGACTGTCCAAGCGAGGGTTTTCTCCTAAAAACTGAAAACGGACGGTCGGAACAGATCGACAAAAATCCTCCAATGCTGTCTTTATCCCCTCTCTGGCAAGACATTCCGGCATCATATTGTGTGCAACCCTGCGAAGCTCCTCCACAAACTCATCAAGCATCTGCTTCACTTTGGTGAAGTGTTCAATATCCGACTTCGTCATGGAAGCATCGCTCTTGATGCTGTGGAGGTGCAAGCGAATAACAGAAATTATACTACCCAATCCGTCATGCAGGTCTTGCGACAATCGGGAACGCTCTGCATTCTCTCCGTCAAGGAGAGCCAGAGAAGCGACCAATTGCTTTTCCTGTTTGAGTTGTTTCACTTGTTGCTCTGCAAACCTGCGCTTCTGACGGGAGAGAAGATGCCGATAGAAGAGCACACCTAATATCAATGACAATACAAGCAATCCTGAAATACCGAGTATGACATAAAGCTCCCTCTCTTTCTCTAAAGCCGCAATCTGTTGCTGCTTCTTCTCTGTTTCATAAAGAGTTTCCAAGCGAGAAAGAGCCTCCTGATAGTTTCTTTCGGAACACTCTTCCATCATCTGTTCATACTTCCGAAAGAAGTAAGCTGCCTCATTTTCCCTGCCAAGCATAGCAGAGGCATACGCTATATTAAACGCCGTTATGGGAGCAGTATCGGGAGAGAGCGAGTCTATCTGCCATGCGTTCAGTGCTGCGTCATAACACTCTGTATAACGCTTTTGCTCCCGAAAGATATTCGCGTAAGAGTTCCAAGCCAATGTATAGATATAAGGATCTCCCAAACAGTTTGCGGCATTAAGGCACTCATCGGCACATTTCAGTGCTTTGTCATACTCTTTCTTGAGTAGATATACTTTGATGAGTGCTTCATTCATATCTGCTTCAAATACCGGAGCAGCACACGTATCTCCATACTTTACTTTCTGCATATATTCCAGAGCCTTATCTGCATCGCCCAGAGCAAGATGTACATATCCCAACTCCCGATACGACTGTTTCATTCCGGATATATTGTTATACTGCTCTGCCAGCCTGCCCTCCTTTTCCAGATACCCCAAAGCCTGTTTGTAGTTTCCCAATCTGCGGTAACACTCTCCTATATTGCCGTGAGCTATGATGTAGTCTCTGCTACTCTCATCTCCGTCAAAATGCTTCAAAACATTCAGATAGCCCTCTATTGCAGGGATGAACAGCCCTTGACGGGCATAAAAATTGCCTACTGCCTGATAGCCCTTCTGTATAAGTTTTAAGTTGTCTGAGGCTTTTGCTGCTTCGAGCTGTAAATCGAGATAGATTTTGGCTGTATCGTACAGACAACGATAAGTATAAGTAGACCCTATATAATTGTAGAAACGAAACAGCAGCTCTTTATCCCCACACTTCTTAGCCTGCTTCAGACCTTTTGTTCCATACTTATAGGTGTTGTGCATATCATGTCCGGAAAAAGATTCGGTAATATCAGCATAAAGACTTGCCTCTTCTTTGGCAGACAACCCTCCCTTTTCGATAATATTCAATAGAGAATCCGCATACCGGCTTTGCCCGGACAGAGATACGGGAGAAAAGATAAGCGATACAAAAATCAGGATAAAGACTCTTTTCATACAGGCAGGAACATTCCATTGATTCTACTGCGAAAGTAGCGAAATCTGCTCATGAAACATACTACAAAGGCAAGAGAATTAAAATATTACAGCAAAAAGTCCTACAAATGGGGTATAAAAACAGAAGACAAAGAGATACTTTCGTGAATACTAACAAAGCAACATCCCACTATGAAAACAACTTACCTTCTACCTCTTTGCGGGCTGATATTACTACTAACGGCACTCTCCTCCTGTAAAAGCAAAAACAATCCGGGAGGAGATGTGAAGACCTACTATACTGTAACCTTTGATGCAGATGGCGGTACACCTGTTCCTCCTGCACAGAAAGTGGAAAAAGGAAAAACTGCTACTGTTCCCTCTCCTGCTCCGACCAAGCAAAACTTCCTGTTTATGGCTTGGTCTTTGGACGGCACTAATGCTTACGATTTCCAAACTCCCGTTACCAAAGACATCACTCTAAAGGCTAAATGGCAAGAGGAGAGTATTGCAGAGTATTGGCAAGTGGCTTGGGAGCTGAATGGAGGCGCATGGACAGAAAACGATAATCACCCTACGCAAGTCCCCAAAGGAGGGATACTCGTAGAGCCAAACCCTCCAACAAAAGAAGGTCATACCTTTGAGGGTTGGTACAGAGAGGCTTCACTCATCAATAAAATCACCTTCCCGTACAACGTCAGTGGTGTTACAAGCGACTTCACGCTCTATGCAAAATGGGAAGAAAATGAAGGCGGAGATGAAGATCCATCCGGCTACAAAATGTTTACCTCCATTTCTGCAATGAAGGCTTGGCTTGACAAGCAGACAGCAAATACAATCCAAAATCCATATAAAGTAGGATTGAAAACTATTAACCTTGATAATGGGAACAACTGGGGAGACTTGGGACTCTCCATCACAAAGCAAAATAAATATGTAGATCTGAGCTTGGCTCCCTGCTTAGGAGAGATAATTCCCGATGGTTATCAAGAAAAGAAGGAGAAAGGAGCTACCGGCAGACCTGTTATCATAACGTACGGTGTATTCATTGACTGTAAAACCCTTGTTTCGATAAAGCTTCCCAATACTCTCAAAAACATTGGCAAGTATGCTTTTACCAAGTGTACTTCTCTAAAAAATGTCCTAGTCCCAAATAGTTTAAAAGAGATTCATAGCTATGCTTTTGAGGAGTGTGTCGAACTCGAAGAGGTCTCACTTCCGGAAGGATTAAGAGTCATTGGAGCACGAGCCTTCTCATATTGTAAAAGCATTTCGTCTATCACTATTCCGAGTACTATATCGGTCTGGGAGGATAGTAGTTTTGAACGTTGCCAATCTTTGACTTCGATTATCATAAAAGAGGGAGTTAATAAAGTGGGCAGGTACGCCTTTTGGGACTGTCCTTACCTCCAACACGTCACACTGCCTCAAAGTATAAAACAAATAGACAAAGGAGCCTTCAGAGGTTGCGAGATATTGCAGACGCTACAATTCCCTGATGGGATCACAATTATCGGAGAAGAAGCCTTCCTCGATTGCGAATCTCTTAGTGAAATAAAGCTCCCATCGGAATTGGAAAGAATAGGCAAAATGGCTTTTAGAGGCTGTTATATGATAAAAAACAAAGGAAAAGAAGTAGAGATCCCTTCTAAAGTAAAGTATATCGAAGACTATGCATTTAACAACACAAAGGTGGAAATCCTCATCATGAGACCTACCACACCTCCATCTTTAGGATACTCGGCACTGGACTCTTATCCTGTATCTCTAAAGAGTATCAAGGTTCCTGCATCCAGCGTGGAGACTTATAAGAAAGCAGAAGGGTGGAAAAAGTACGCCAATAAAATAGTTGCAAATACGGACTAATACATAAAAATGTAGATACAGACATGAAACAAATTCACATCATAGCCCTGTTGGGCATTGTACTGATATGCTTTACCTCCTGCAAGAACAAGAACAATTCGGGAGGGGATGTAAAGAACTACTACACTGTAACCTTTGATGCGGATGGCGGTACGCCTGTTCCTCCTGCCCAGAGAGTGGAAAAAGGAAAAACGGCAACAGTGCCTTCTCCTGTCCCAACCAAGCAAAACTTTCTGTTTATCGCATGGTCTTTGGACGGCACTAATGCTTACGACTTCCAAACTCCCGTTACCAAAGACATCACTCTAAAGGCTAAATGGCAAGAGGAGAGTATTGCAGAGTATTGGCAGGTGGCTTGGGAACTCAATGGAGGCACATGGACAGCAAACGATAATCACCCTACGCAAGTCCTCAAAGGAGGAACACTAACAGAGCCAAACCCTCCGACAAAAGATGGTCATACCTTTGAGGGTTGGTATAGAGAGGCTTCACTCATCAATAAAATCACCTTTCCGTACAATGTCAGTGGTGTTACAAGCGATTTGACACTCCATGCAAAATGGAAAGCGAAAGCACCTCAGCCCAATCCGACAGCACCTGGAGTTTATGTTGCAGGCACAGATCGTACAGAGGCGAACGGGCTTGTTGCAACCATTTGGAAAGATGGTAACGTATTCAAACGCTTCCCGGAAGATAATGTTACGCGTGGTACTTCCGTTTTTGTAGGAGCGCAGAAAGTTTACTCGGTAGGGATACGTTCCGGGAAGTATTACTCTGCCATGTTTTACGAAGATGATCAGAGCAAAAGCTATCCGCTATACTCCCGTGCTTACTCCGTATTCGTTTCGGGAGAAGATATTTATGTAGCAGGAGATGCCAATGATGATCCTTGTCTGTGGAAAAATCATAAACAGATAAAGTTACCAAGCAAGAGCAATTATAATGGAAAGGCAAGATCGGTCTTTGTTTCGGGAAACGATGTTTACGCAGCTGGTTATTTATTATCGAGTAGTGGCAAAAAAGATATAGCCGTGCTTTGGAAAAATGACCAACTCGTAGAATTATCGGACGGCAAGACCGCTGCAAGAGCCCATTCTGTTTACGTTTCGGGGAAAGATGTCTATGTTGTAGGAGAAGAAACCTCCGGTTCTCCTCAAGCAATTTTATGGAAAAACAGTGTGCCCGTTCAGCTTCCGAAGGGAGATTTTGACCATCTCGTTGCAAGGTCTGTATCTGTCTCCGGAGGTGATGTCTATATTGTGGGAGAGGCGAGAAAAGGCGTTAGTGAATTTTATGCTATCCTTTGGGAAAACAATAAGATAACCAAGCTGGGATACAAGGCAAAGGCATCTTCTGTTGCTGTATCGGAAAAAGATATTTACGTGGCAGGATATGAATCCGATATAAGAGAGGATCAGACTCGTGCCGTAATGTGGAAAAATGGAACAAAGACCATATTAGGTAACTCCTCTTCAGTTGCTCGTCACATTTTCATAAAGGAATAAAAGGCAGAAGAAATACTAAAACAACCATCACCGAGAGAGTTTATCTCTTCGAGAGAGTAAAATCTTTTTGGGGCGGTTTATAGCAATTCTAAAAATGAAACTTCTCACAAGTTTAGGTGCTGAAACGATAAACATGAAAACAAAGATGAAAAATATACACTTCATAACCCTGTTGGGCATTGTACTGATATGCTTTACCTCCTGCAAGAGCAAAAACGATCCGGGAGAAGATGTGAAGACCTACTACACCGTAACCTTTAATGCGGATGGCGGTACGCCTGTTCCTCCTGCTCAGAGAGTGGAAAAAGGGAAGACGGCAACCGTGCCTTCTCCTGCGCCGACCAAGCAAAACTTTCTGTTTGTTGCTTGGTCTTTGGATGGGACGAATGCTTATGACTTCCAAACTCCCGTTACCAAAGACATTACTCTAAAGGCTAAATGGCAAGAGGAGTCTCCGGATGAAGATCTCGTCATAGACAAGACAACGCTGACGCTACGTACAACAGACCGAGAGCGTCTATCCGTAAGCGGGAATAAGGGAGCGGTGTCCTGGAGCAGCTCCAATAAGGAGGTTGCCAAGGTAGATGCGGATGGCGTGATTACGGCAACAGGAGAAGGTTCGGCGGTAATCACTGCAACCTCAGGCAACAAAAGCGCAACGTGCAGTGTGAGTGTTGCCTATTCCGTACTGGCTGTGGGAAAAGATTATGACGGCAGACTGGTCTTGCTCAAAAACGGGAAGGATTTCAACCTTGGAAGTTACGCTCCGGATGCGACCATCAAATCCTCTGTTTTCGTTTACGATGGGGATATATACGTTACAGGGAACAGAGGTGAGAATTATGGCGGAACGAGATATAAAGATCTCTATGTCATGAAAATAAAATCTCCTCTACCCGGTGGAACATTCGAGACAGACTCTAAAAAGATGGAGCGTAAAGGCATCATGGCTTTTTCTGAAGGGCTCTTCATCACCAATGGAGACGTATATGTCGCTGGGTACGAAGTGGCAAAGCGTCCCAACTATCAGAGCACTTACCAACGTGCAGTGCTGTGGAAGAATGGGAAGATGCAGACCCTTGAGGACAATCCTTCGGCAGAACCCGAAGCCCGATCCGTATTTGTCTCCGGAACGGATGTCTATGTCGTGGGAGACTATGGCGGTGGCGTGCTTTGGAAAAACGGTACAAGGATGGATCTTGCATCTCCCGATGGAAGCAAAAAGACGGATGCTTACTCCGTGTTTGTATCGGGAAACGACATCTATATAGGTGGAGCGGCTATCTATCAGGATAAACCGATAGATACAGGAAAGCCTCTGATATGGAAAAATAATGTACCTTTCGTCTGGGGCAAGCAGGGTGGCATCTACTCCATATTTGTTTCCGGCAACGATCTCTATGCTTCCGGCTATGGTCCTAAAGGGACGGTCTGGAAGAACGGAACGGTGGTAAGCACCTTGGGAAGTGCGTTGGTGCGCTCTGTATATGTGTACGCCGGAAAAGTGTATGCGGTCAGCAATGACGGCATCTGGATAGATGGAGAAAAACAGCCTTGGCCCGCAGCTTATCTGCACAGTGTATTTGTGAAGTGATTGTTGTTTAACCTCTCCCACAGATGGGATAAAAACAGAACATAATTATGAAAAAAGGAAAAACATCATTGCCTGCTGCTCTCACACGCAGAGTGCTCACGGCAGTGGTATGCGTGATGATCGGACTCGGTGGTATCTATGCACAGTCCGGTGGATGGAGCTCTACCAAACGGATTCAATGGGGCGTGAAAGGGGGCATAAACTTTTCACAGCTCAGCTTTGAGAAGTCCGAAGGAGGGAGCTTGGAGAGTAAAAGTGTAGTGGGAGCATTGGCTGGGGTCTCCGTTGCCTATGCCTTCAATCCCAAGTGGCGTCTTCACTCCGGACTGGAGATGAGCTTGAAAGGATTTTCCGCAGGCATTACGGGCAGCAGCAGTGTGCTTACGGTTCGGGCAGGTTACCTGCAACTCCCTTTGGAAGCAGGATACGCTTTCACTTTGGGAGGGTGGAACCTGGAGCCTCGACTCGGACTCTATTTCGCTTATGGCGTGGCAGGCAAATACTCCATATCGGAAACACCTGTCAATAAAAACACTTTCGGAGATCAATTCCTGAACAGATTCGATGCCGGGCTAAGGGTTGGATTCTATACGAATAACGATAAGATCATTGTCGGACTGGGAGGAGAGATCGGGACGACAGAGGTTAATGGGAAAAAGTTTATCGTTTCGGGAGGAACAGTGAGCCTGCAAAATTTCTCCATCAGTGTGGGTTACCTGTTCTGATCCGAAGCGTTTACAAATGGTGTTGAACGGTATTAAAAGATACTCTATCCGTGTATAGTTTTTGAAATCAAGGCACGATTGGCGGAAGTCGTGCTTTGTCTCTAAAAAATCGGGGCTTGATTGGTACCAACCAAGCCCCGGTTTCTGTTTCTTAATATGGATAGAGGAGAAAATAAATCTGTTCAGCAGAACTTTCAAACAGGTTCGGAAAGAGTCTTAAAGCCTATCAAGCGCAACTTCTCTTCCACATCTGCCGACATCTCTCTGCTTACAACGGTGTAGGCATGCGGTTCGCGAGGGTAGAAATACTCCTTGCGCTGCTGCTCGAACGGCATCCGCTTCTCCCTCATCCGGCTGTCTATCTCCGTGAGGTCGAGTGTGCGGAGGAGGGCATGCAGTATCGCATCCGGGTCGGAGGCATCCAATGTGATGTTTGGGTCTGCAGGAGGGGGAGGCGTCATCTGCTCTATCAGGTGCGAACCCTCTATTCCGAAGAAGTCGCATCCGTTTTTCACGCAGGCGACGGCACCGTTGCACTTACCGTCTGCACTGAATCCGGCGACATGAGGAGTGGCAATGAGAGTTTCTGCCAACAGCCTGTCGGAGATGTTCGGCTCGTTTTCCCAGCAGTCTATTATCACGTTGGAGATCTGCCCCGTGCGGATTCCCTCCAGCAGTGCTTCCGTTTCGGTTACCGCTCCACGGCAGGCATTGATGATGATGGGCTTTCTCTTAAGAAGCGGCAGGGCAGAAGAGTCGAAGAGGTGATAAGTGGCATATCTTCCCTCTTTGGTCAGTGGCGTATGAAAAGAGATAATATCCGCTTCGCCATATATCTGTGCAATCTCCACAAAATCCGCACCGCCCTCTTTTTCTGCCCGTGGGGGGTCATTGAGAAGAACCTTCATACCCAATGCTTCGGCGTACTTCGCTATGAGAGAGCCCACGTGTCCCACTCCGATGATACCGATAGTCTTTCCCCGGAGGCTGTATCCGGAGTGGAGCGCATAGAGTGCCAGAGCGGAAGATAGAAAGTGTGCCACGGCGTTGGCATTACAGCCGGGGGAGTTGCGCCAAGCTATACCATTGACATCGCAGTAGGCTGTGTCGATGTGGTCGAAGCCGATTGTCGCCGTTGTGATGAGCTTCACGCTGCTGCCTTCAAGGAGTGCGGCGGTGCACTTCGTGATGCTCCGGATGATGAGCCAATCTTTATCCCCTACCGTTTCGGGGGTAAACTCCGAAGAGGGGAGATAAGTAACCTCCCCAAGATGCTCCAATACCCCGCGAAGGTAAGGCACGGAGCTTTCTGCCAAAATCTTTATGCGTCCGGACATAACAGGGGTCTTTACTTTGCGGCTTCGGCTATGGCGTGCAGCCTCATCTGCTTGAGCATGGCAGAGAGACCGTTGCTCCGTGTGGGAGAGAGGTGTTGGTAGAGTCCGATACGATCGACAAAGTAGAGATCTGCCTTGGCAATATCTTCCGCTTTCTCCCCGTCCAACACTTTGAGCAGCATGGATACAATGCCTTTGACTATCACGGCATCGCTTGAGGCGTGATAGTGAATAGTGCCGTCGGGCATCGTTTCGGGAGCGATCCATACCCTGCTCTGGCATCCCTCTATAAGGTATTGCGGTATCTTAAGGCTCTCGTCCATAGGAGGGAGATCATTCCCCATCTCTATGATGAGAGCATATTTGTCCATCCAGTCGTCAAAAAGTGAAAATTCTTCTATAAGCTCGTCTTGCTTCTGATTGATAGTACTCATATATGATGTATGCTATTTGCCGTTTTCTTTGTCCCGAAGCACTTCCCACACCACATTGCCTACGGCTTGGAGCGTATTGCGGTCGATGACCTCCATATTATCGTTGTGGGTGTGCCAGTAGTGCCCAAAACCCTTCTCGGTATTGGGGTCGTAATTGATGATGTCCACGCACGGAATACCCAGCCCAAGCATTACGAAGACATGGTCATCCATGATGGGACCTCCCATTTTGTTTATAAAATAGTTGCCGTAGCCTAAAGAGGCGGCTTTGGACCAGATCATGGAGGTGAGCCGTCCGGCATTCTCCTGCGAGTAGAACTCTCTGTGAAACTTTGCGTTCTTGGATCCGACCATGTCGAGCAGGATACCAAACTCGGCACTGTACCCTTTCTTGTGGGGGTTGGAAGACCAATATTGAGATCCCAAAGCCCAGCTGCTGCTCTCTCCGGTCTCCATAACGCCATCCGGTACACCATAGTCTTCGGCATCCATGAATATGATGTCTATGCCGTAGTTGGCAAATCCGTTCTCCGAGATATTGCGTGCCAGCTCCAGCAAGACCCCTACTCCGCTTGCTCCGTCATCGGCTCCGTCTATCGGGAGATGGCGTTTGCTTGAGTCTTTGTCATGGTCTGCAATGGGGCGTGTATCCCAGTGAGCGAAGAGCAGGATGCGCTTGGCTCTTTCGGGCATATACTCCGCGATGATGTTTTGTGCTTTAAGCAGCGTGCCGTCGTAGGCTTTGAGGTCTGCGCGCTGCCTTGTCACGGCAAATCCGTAACGCTCAAGGGTCTCCACGAGATAGTCTGCGCAGCGTGCGTGTCCCGCACTGTTAGGCACTCTCGGTCCGAATGAGACCTGACGTTCGATGTGCATATAGGCGCTGTCTGCACGGAAAGGAGTTTCCACAGCCATGGGAGTCTGGGAGGCGGAAGCCTCTGTGTTGTCTTCCTGTTGGGAATTGTTGCTCTTGCTGTCGCAGGAGGCGCATATCCCCAAAGAGCATACCGCCACGGAAAACAAGAGTGTAAGCAATCTGTTCATCTTATCTATTCTGTCTGTTCGGAGCCGTTGTAGACCAACGCCAACCGGTTATTCTTATCAAACATCCGCTGTGCCGCCGCTTGAATCTGCTCGGCAGTGATGGCGCGGATCTTGTCTATAATCACCTCCAAAGGTTCAAACTCTTTGTCGTAGAGCGACAACTTCCCGAGAGACAGAAAGGTCTGCTCTGTCTGCTCTGCACTTATGGAGAGCTGTCCGGCTGTCTGTTTAAGAGCCGCTTGAAGCCTTGCCGGAGAGAGCTTATTCTGCATCAACTCATCCAAAATCCGGTGTACCAGATTCAATGCACGCTTGCGATAGCCGGGATCGCAACCGAAATAGATCTGCCAATAGCCTGCATCGCTAAGCCCGGTAAGGGATGCCTCCACGTTGTAGACCCATCCGCGCTTCTCCCGAAGAGCCACATTCAGACGGCTGTTCATGCCCGGACCGCCAAGGATGTTCATCAGGACAGAGGCAGACTGCCTCTCTTTGTCGTACATATCGGGACCCATGCCGCCAAGAACCACATGACTCTGATAAGAACCGCGCTCCACCTCGTGCAGAGAAGAGGTAAGGAGCTTTTGAGGAGCCTGCGAAGAGATCTCGGAAAGGGATGCAAAAGGATCGAAATGACGCTCTCCCAGCTCTATGATACGCTTCAGGTTGGTGGGTCCCATACAGAAAAAGAGCATTCTGTCGGGGGTAAAGTTGTCCCGGACATAGCGGACACAATCCTCTCTTGTCATCTTCAGAAGCGACTCTTTAGTGCCAAGAATCCTTCTGCCTAACGGATGACCGGGAAAAAGAAGCGCCTCAAAGTCGTCGAAGATCTGCTCTCCGGGCGTGTCTTTATAGACGTTGATCTCGTCCATCACCACGGTTCGCTCCCTCTCCAGTTCGTGTACGGGGAATGTGGAACGAAAGCATATATCGCCGATCAACTCCATTGAACGTCCGATCTCACCCTTAGGCGCAATGGTGTATATAAATGTATCCTCTTTCGTGGTAAAGGCATTGAGCTCTCCGCCAATGGCTTCCATCCTGTTGAGTATATGCCATGCCTTTCGCCCGGTAGTGCCCTTAAACAGCATGTGTTCAACGAAGTGAGCGATGCCTTCTATACCTTCCGTCTCGTGCCGTGTACCGGATCGGATGCCCATACCGGCGTATGTCACGGCTCCTTTGGTGGGAAGAAAAACCACTCTGATACCGTTACTGAGTGTGTAGTGCTCTATTTTCATCGTGGGAAGTTACAAATTCTTTTTCATACGTACCGTTGCAGAGGTGTATCCGAAGCTGTTCGGGGAATTTATTTTAAGGAATAAAGGTAGTTTGTATTGCACAATACCAAATTTGTATTATCTTTGCAGTGAAATACCAAGAACAGACAAAAGATATGCTAGCAGTAGAAAATGTAAAGTCGCAAATGAGAAAAGGGATACTGGAGTACTGTATCCTGCTCATCGTAAGCCAGAAAGAGGCTTACAGCAACGACATTATAACCCAGCTGAAAGCTACGGAGCTGATAGTGGTGGAAGGTACTCTCTATCCGCTTCTGACGAGATTAAAAAACGATGGATTGCTATCCTACGTTTGGATTGAGAGCACTCAGGGCCCCCCTCGAAAATATTACAGACTCACCCCCAAAGGGCAGGAGTTTCTGAACGAACTGCATCCTGCATGGGAAGAGATACGTAAAGCGGTAGACGGCCTTGCGGCTAAAAGCATAGAACTTAATAACCCTCCTATTTCTGAGTAACAGACGATGAAAAAGACCGAAACAGTAAGCATTGCCAAGCGTTCGTTTCAGATAGAGAACGATGCGTATAACCTGCTGGATAGCTACATCCGTAACCTTGAGGCTCACTTCGCCAAAAGTGATCCTTCGGGGGAGATAGTGGCAGACATAGAAGAACACATTGCCGAGCTTTTTGAGGAACACACCCGCCAAGGAGTGTATGTGCTCACCATGGAGGATATTAAAAGCGTCATAGAGAGAGTGGGTAGCGTGGATGAGATCATCCATAGCGATCCGGAGAGTGAAGCGCAACAGGAGAAGAAGCCGGGCAGTGAAACACCTCCTCTCCCCCCTTTACCTCCGAAGTCTCGTCCTCGTCAGCGGAGAAAGACCTACTATCGCCATCCGACCAACAGGTGGTTCGGCGGTGTGCTTGGCGGACTCGGTTCGTACTTTAAGATAGATCCGCTCTTCCTTCGCCTTATTACCCTCCTGCTGTTGCTCACTCCGATGAGTTACTACATCATAGTGCTGTACGTTGCCGTATGGTTCTACATCAACGAAGCGAAGAGCATCGCCGAACTTCTTGAGATGGAAGGAGAAGAGGTTACAGCCAATACCATCTGGCAGAAAGTATCTTCATCCGCAAGCTCATCCGGCTTGGGAGAAGAGAGAAGCGGCTCCTCGCCGATTCCCGGAAGCTTCAATCGTCTGAAAGAGGAGGCAGACAGAATACTCCCGGTAGAGAACAAGCAGAAGCGCACCATCCTTATCACGGCAATGGTAGCCGTCGGAGCCATCCTGCTGATAGCTCTTCCGTTCCTTCTGTACAAGACACACATGTTTGGCAGCTACTTCTATATGGGCAATACATTCAATCACCTTGTAGATAACGTGCTACCGACATTTGCCGGAACATTCGGAGTGTTCATCCTTATACCGATCATCCTCCTCATCCTGCTTGTAATGGTGTTCTTCTTTGCACTTTCGGTGGTACCCACGGGGCTTATTCTGCGCACCGAAAAGTGGAATATATACACCAAAACCATACTGATAGTGCTATGGTTCATATTCCTAAGCTGGGTTTTCTAATACACTAAACATAAACTTCTTCAGAGAAGAGGTTAGAAGTCGGGCTCTGTTTGGATTAGAGATTTGTAGAGTTCCGATTTCTAACCTCTTTGTTTTTCCGAACGTAATAGTTTTCTTACCTTTGCTTCAAACGAGATCATCCCATGAGTAAAGAGAATTCCGCCATAGTGGTAGGCTTCGATGCCAAGCGCATCGTAAAGAATCAGACCGGTTTAGGTAATTATAGCAGATACATCGTAGAAACTCTTGCGAGATATGCTCCGGAGGTTACGCAACTCCTTTCGACTGCCGAAGTGGGCAAGAAGGAGCTGTACGAGAGTCTGCTTGCCTACTCGCAAGTGAAGCTGGTACTGCCTCCAAGCAGCATCTTCAACAGAATGCCCTACTTCCAAGCCTATTGGAGAAACAAAGGGGCACTGCCTCAACTTCGAGGCAAGGGCATGACCATCTACCATGGTCTGTCCAATGAGCTGCCATCGGATATTACCACACTGGATGTCCCGTCCGTGGTTACGATGCACGACTTGATATACGAGCGATTCCCACAGTTCTACTCCCCCGTTGATGTAAAGCTGTACAGACACAAGTACGAACGCTCTTGCCGGGAAGCCACACACATCATCGCCGTAAGCGAATGCACCAAAAGAGATCTCATAGAAATCTATAAAATCCCCGAAAATAAGATAAGCGTCATCTATCAGGGATGCGCCGGAATCTTCAGGAAAAGGCTGACACCGTTTCAGATAGACAAGGTTACCGGTGAGTACCTTCTGCCTTCGGAATACATCCTGACCGTAGGCACGGTGGAGGAGAGAAAGAATGCGGGGCTCATCGTGGAGGCTCTCAGCAAGATGAAGAACAGCATCATCCCGCTGGTCATCGTAGGCAGAGAGACCAAGTATGCCTATAAAGTGAAACAGATAGCACACCGTCTCGGTGTGGAACATCGCCTGATATTCCTCGAAGGAGTGCCCTCTCAGGATCTGCCTGCCATGTATCAAGGGGCTTCTCTGTTTGTCTATCCCTCCCTCTATGAAGGCTTCGGTATTCCGGTATTGGAGGCTCTTTGCAGCCGGATACCGGTGATAGCTGCCACCGGCAGCTGCTTGGAAGAGGCAGGCGGACCGCATTCGCTCTACTGCGATCCTAAGAATGCCGATGATCTTGCACAGCTTATGGACAGGGCTTTGGAGGATGAAGAGCTGAGAGAAAAGATGATTGCGGAAGGAGAAGAGTGGAGCAAGAAGTTCTTGCCGGAGCATACAGCGGTTCAGCTGACCGAACTCTACCGAACGCTCCAACAACAATAGGATAAAAAAGGGCCCTTTTTCAGACCTCTGAGAAAGGGCATTTTTATATATTCCATCCCGAAAAATGCCCACTTTTTTCGGTCTCTCTATTTTGGTCGGAGGGGTCGTTTCCGGAGCACGACCGAACTGTTAAATTCACCCCGATTTATTAACACAATTTCCGACACCTATTTACCCAAAACGATAAAGCAGTATATTTTGTCGGCTTAACGTGTTTAATTTTTCAATGAACACGTTTACCGATTTCATTTAATACGTTTACCGATTTCAATTAAAGCATTTAGCCAAAAACATTAAGGTGCTAAGAATCAAACACCTACACATCTTCGTCCTAAAAAGCCCCTGAAAAGGAGAATTTCTTTATTAGGAAACGTTTACAGATCGAGGCGTTAAAATTCACACCAATTAACGCGAAAAGAGCCCATGAAACGGACTGAGAAAAAATTTTTTTCGAAAATGCGAAGAATTTATATCAGACTGTTCGTTAGATATTTATGAGAATATTTGGAATTCCAAAAGCAAAAATCGGGGCAGAAAGGCCCTCCAAGCGAAGGAGAAGAGAGAGTCCGATTTTTATATAAAAGCTCCCTGGCAAAAAAGGTGTTCGGACAGGCTCTTCCGGACAAATCTGAACGGACACATTGCCAAACAACGAAAAAGTTGTACCTTTGCAGAGATTTATACACCTCAAGGCACAGGATGAACGCATATACCATCTCTTTTAAGAGCATCAAACAAGACGAAGAGACCTTTGAGTTTCCCCTGGATTCGGGCTTTTGGAAGAGGCAGGAGAGTGATGAAATCCTGGATGGAGATGTCATGGCAATAGTTCACGTTGCTCACGGAGCGGGCGGAACGTTTGAGTTGGAGCTTGATTTTCAAGGCACAGTGTCTGTGGCTTGTCATCGCTGTACCGCTCCACTCACTGTGGATGTAGATTCTGTGTCTGAGCTTGTGGTAAAGTACGGAGACGAATATTTGGATAACGGCGATGACCTTATCATTATTCCGGAAAGAGAAGGTACGCTTGATCTCTCGGAGATCATGTACGAACTTGTTCTCTTTTCTCTGCCTTTTACCTGCAAGCACCCTATCGACGAGTGCAATCCGGAGATGCTAAAGTATCTTGCCGGCTCTGAAGAAGCGGAGGAGGATGCCGACGAATGGGAAGAGGATGAAGAGTGATACTCCGGACGGAGTGTCTTTAGGCTTTTGGAACTAATGAACAAATAAAAATAATAGACTATGGCACATCCTAAACGAAGACAGTCGAAGGCTAGAACAGCCAAGCGTAGATCACATGATCACGCAGTAGTACCTACAATTGCTAAGTGTCCAAACTGTGGCGCATGGCATAGATATCACACCATCTGCGGTGAATGTGGATACTACAGAGGTCGTATCGCTATCGAAAAAGGCGAAAACCTATAACCCTCTTTAGAGGTAGGCAATGGGAGACATTCTGAGACATAAATAGAAGTCGACCGCCAAAGCACTAAGCTATCTGTTCTTTTTCTCGAAAAGATTGAGTAGCTTAGTGCTTTCTTTTTACACTATGTACCAAACACTAATAACATGAACAGAATTCACGCAGCCATTACTGCAGTAGGCGGATATGTTCCCGACAAAATAGTTACCAACGATGATATCGCCCAAATGGTGGATACATCGGACGAGTGGATCATGACCCGTGTCGGTATCAAAGAAAGACGTAAACTGGAAGATCCACAGCTCGGTTCTTCATATATGGCAATTCAAGCCGTAAAAGATATGCTTGAAAGACACAGCATAGACCCTAAAGAGATAGAGGCTATCGTACTTTCGACCAACTCCCCGGACTATCCGATACCCAATACATCCAGCCGTGTGGCTCTGGAAACAGGCTGTACCAACGCATTCGCATTCGATATCTGCGCAGCATGCCCCGGCTTCCTCTATGGTCTTGAAATCGCATCGGGCTTTATCATGAGCGGTCGATACAAGAAAGTACTTGTGGTATGTACGGAAAAGATGTCCGCCATCATAGACCCGCAAGACCGTGCCACCGCTCCTCTATTCGGGGATGGAGCAGGCTGTGCTCTGATAGAACCTTGCGCTCCGGAGTATGGACTGCAAGACTCTATCATACGTACAGACGGGACAGGACTTCCTCACCTTACAATCAAGGCAGGCGGATCTATCCAGCGTCCTACGACAGACACCGTGGAAAACAGAGAGCACTATGTGTTCCAAGACGGACAGACCGTGTTCAAAGCCGCTGTATCTTCCATGGGAGATACCACTCTGGAGCTTATGGAACGCAACAACCTCTCTGCCGATGACATTAAATGGGTGGTTCCTCATCAGGCTAATATGCGCATCATAGACGCTGTGGCAAGAAGAATGGGCTTCTCTAAAGAGCAGCTTGAAGAGAAAGTGATGATCAACATTCACAAGTTCGGCAACACAAGCTCCGCTACTATTCCGATCTGCTTATGGGAATGGGAAAAAGATCTAAAGAAGGGAGATAAACTGGTTCTTACAGCTTTCGGTGCAGGATTTACCTGGGGCTCTTCCTACATCGTCTGGGCATACGACTACGACAAGAAGTAACGGTTCTTCCTTCCAAGACATAAAAAAAGAAGAGATACTCGGTTGGAGTATCTCTTCTTTTTTTATTGTATTCGAGACTACAGCTCTTTAATGTACGCCCTTCTTGTCTTGTGATGTACACGCTCGAAGTAGTTCCACTGCATCTGAACAGCCTGATTGCTTTCCAGTTCAGGGTTACTTTCACAATATTCCACCCCAAGCCTTTGGAAAATAGGGATAAGATCTCGGAAGATGAGAGCATTGATCCCTTTGTTTTGATACTCCGGCAAGATTCCGATGAGGTAAAGATCGACCACTTTTGGGCGTGATTTCAAAGCCTTCAGCAGGTGTAAAATACCCACAGGATAGAGCTTCCCTTTGGCTTTCTGTATGGCACGACTAAGGTTCGGAAGAGAGATGGCAAAACCTATAACCTTATCGTCCGGTTCCTGAGTAATAACCGTAACCAACTCTATCCGCAACATCGGAAGATATGTTTTGACATAGAACTCTATCTGTTCCGTAGAAAGCTCGGAAAATCCGTACAGATGCGCGTAGGCTTTATTGAGAGTATAGAAGATACTCTTTATGTATGGCATAATCTCCTTTACGGATGAGAACTTCCGCACTTTCAGATTATATTTTTGCTGTACAAGATCTGCTATACGCAAATGCTTTTCGGGAATCTCTTTGGGGACGTATATCTTATACTCTTTCCAGTCTTGATCTTTCTGGTATCCCAATGCCTCTATCTGCTTGGGATAGTAGGGATAGTTGTAGATAGTTGCAATGGTTCCAAGCTGATCGAAACCGTGAACAAGAAGCCCTTGATGATCCAAATCTGAAAAGCCCATAGGGCCGTGGATGATCTCCATTCCCTGTTTACGACTCCACGCTTCTACGGCATGAAACAGAGCGGAAGAGACTTCCGGATCATCAATGAAATCAACCCAGCCAAAACGTGCATAGGACTGGTTCCAAACCTCATTGGATTTATAATTGATGATACCGGCTATACGCCCCGCAACTTCTCCGTCTTTGTAGGCAAGAAAATAGATCACATCGCAAAACTGAAATGCCGGGTTCTTCTTGCTGTCGAGCGTAACCAATTCTTCCGACTCGATCTGGGGAACAAAGTATGGATTGCCTTTGTAGAGCTTTCTGGGAAAAGCCACAAAGGCTTTCATATCTTCCCTTGTTCGGGCTTCTCTTATCTCTATTTTGCTCATGAATGTTCCGATTAAAATCTCTTTTCTACCACTGCTTGTACTACATTAAGAATATAGTCGCCCAAACGTTCTCCCTCGTTAATGATGTCGTGGTAGTAAACTCCCTCCTGATAAGTATATTCTTTAGAGTTTATCTCATCAAGACTACTGATCTGAACATCATTGCGGAAGTTGTTTATTGCATTTTCGATATTGTATGACTCCAATGCGTCATCCGGTTGTACTTCAGACTTCGATAGTATAAAGTTCATCCGCTGGAGAGCCTTGGCGTTCAGATCCAAAAGATGCAAGATATTCTTTTGCATCTGAGGCGTGGAATTGGCTTTATGATCTTCTCTCCGCTTAATGTTCTTGGCAAGATTGTAGCAAGAGTCGCCGATACTTTCTATCTCTGTTACGGCACGTATGATGTTGCGAATATGTTCCTTACCTTCGGCACTCAACCGACCTTCACTTACCTTAGAGAGATAGTTTGCAATCTCCAGTTCCATACGGTCGCAGATGTTTTCATACTTCTCAACACGATTGTAGGTCTCTGCAAATTTCTCTTCATCTTCCTCCACAACCAGCTCTTTTACCATATCGAGCATGCGTGATGTGCGCTCTCCAAATACTGCCATCTCTTTCTGAGCCTGTGCAATGGAAAGCTCCGCAGTGGAAAGCATACCGAATGATATATATTTCAACTGGAACTCCTCGCCCTTGCTCTTCTGCTTTTTATCAGGAATAATCTTGCGACAGATGTAAACATAAACATTTACAAACCATATCATGATCAAGACGTTGAAAACATTAAACAGCGAGTGGAATAGAGATAGACCGAAAGAAACAGCTGTTATGCCCGTGTTCCGCATCTCAATATCCTGCAATAGAGCCGGGTCTGAAATCTGACTGATATCGGTCTCCAATAGTGCTGCTCGCTCCGGCCCTAACTCTGCAAGGAAGTTGAATAGCATTCTTGGATCGCCCGGCCCGTAGTTGGAAATAATATGGACAACCAGCTTGATGAATGGCGTAAAGAATATAAGGGCAAAAAGAACCCCAAAGACATTGAACAGCAAGTGGGCTATGGCTGTACGACGTGCGGTAACATTGGCTCCGATCGCTGCGATATTTGCGGTAATGGTTGTTCCGATATTCTCTCCCAAAACCATTGCAGTGGCAAGCTCGAAAGAGATCCAGCCTTTAGAACACATGATAAGTGTTATTGCAACAGTTGCACTGGAGGATTGAACCACCACGGTAAGGATGGTTCCGATAAACATAAACAGGATTGTCGATCCGAATCCACCGGAAGCATAATCCTTTAGAAACTCCAATGCCTGAGGGTGATTCTTGAGATCGGGTACACTGTCTTTGAGATACTGCAAGCCAATGAACAGGAAAGCAAAACCTATGATAAACTCTCCCCAAGACTTCCTATTACTCTTTCCCGAAAAGATAAAAGGGATACTGAGAGCAACGATGGGTACTGCATAAGTGGCAATATCTATCTTAAAGCCAAAGAGAGAAATGACCCACGCCGTAACGGTAGTACCGATATTTGCCCCCATGATAACGGAGATTGCCTGCCCCAATGTAACAAGCCCGGCATTGGCAAACGATACAACCATAAGGGTTGTAGCACTGGAAGACTGCACTAAAATAGTTATGAGCAAACCGGTAAAGATTCCAAAGACCCGGTTACTCGTCATGGCAGAAAGGAAATTGCGCAACCTGTCTCCGGCTATCTTTTGCAATCCTTCACTCATTACCTTCATCCCATAAAGGAATATACCCAAAGATCCTATGAGTTGAAGTATTTGAAAAAAACCAAAATTCATGTTTATGTAGCTTAGAATATTAGAAGCAGAAGTAGTAAATAAGTTTTTCGCTATCTTTACCTTTGTACAAAATAAATCAAAAAAAACCGAGTATAGAAATGAATAGCAGATTAAACATCGTTTTATCTCAAAAAAATAGAAGTATATCAGTTCCGAAGGGGATTACTCCTCTCGAAATTTTCAACCAATATATGGAGCCGATGAGTGCTCCGATAATGAATGCCCAGATAAACCATAAGACCGTTTCTTTAGCAGAACCTCTTTACGAAGAGTGTAACATCAGCTTTGTGGACTACACTCAAGAGTCCGGGATGAGAACCTATCTCCGAACATTTATTGCGTTATTGAGTAGAGCAGCGGTAAACCTTTCGGACTTAAGAGATCCGAGAATAGACTTCGAGCATGCCATATCCAACGGATATTATTGTGCTTGGGGATCAAGAGAGAATACACCTACTGCTTCTGAGGTTGAGGCACTAAGCCAAGAAATGAGATCTCTGATAAAGCGGGCTCTCCCTATAAATATCATCTCCATGCCTACGGATTCTGCCATAGAGTATCTCGAACAACGTGGAGAAGCATCAACGGCAGAGATGATACGGACACTTGGTCGATGCTACACGCCTTTAGTGGAAATAGAAGGTCATAGAGACTATATCTTCGGAAACGTTTTACCGAATACAAGTATGCTTTGGGATTTTATCTTAGAGCCTTTTCAGGATGGGATATTGATCCGTCTGCCTAAAAGATCCAATCACAAAGAGATCAACGAAAAGACCAACCAGCCAAAACTTCTCGAAACATTCAAGAATCACATCGAACTTCTTCGGACTCTGGATGTCGAAGAAGCCGGACCGATGAACTGTCTGCTTAGAGACAAAGACACGGCCGCAGAGCTTGTACAGGTATCGGAAGCGATGCAAGAGAAGCAGATTGCCGATATTGCACAGGAGATCTCATCACTTCATGCAGAAAGAGGAGTAAGGATTGTTCTCATTGCCGGACCATCTTCTTCGGGCAAGACAACAACATCAAAACGTCTGAGGACCCAGCTTATCACCAATCTTCTGCGCCCATTCACTCTTTCGTTGGACGACTTCTTTGTCAATAGAGAAGAGACTCCTCTGAACGAAGACGGCACATACGACTTCGAGAGTATCTATGCCTTGGATTTGCCATACCTGAATGAGACACTTACCAAAATCGTTGCAGGAGAAGAGGTAGAGCTTCCCACTTTCGACTTCACCACCGGTTCGAGAGTGTTCAAAGGCAATAAACTGAAACTGGGGAAAGAGCATATCCTGATCATCGAAGGCATTCACGCTCTCAATCCGGAGCTGACATCCCAAATTCCTCAAGAGAAGATTTATAGAATATATGTATCGGCACTGACCAGCATTACACTGGATCGTCTCAACTTCCTATCCACTTCGGACAACAGACTGATAAGGAGAATCATCCGGGACTCAAAGTATCGTAACCACAGCGCAGTACATACACTTGCCATGTGGAACAGTGTAAGAAGAGGAGAAGAGAAGTGGATATTCCCCTTCCAGGAGAATGCAGATGTTATGTTCAACAGTGCCATGCTGTACGAGTTGGCAGCTCTTCGCCCCATTGCAGAGCCTATACTTCGAGCCGTCAAACAGATCGAGCCGGAGTATGCCGAGGCACAGAGATTGCTGCATCTGCTTTCGCACTTCGAGCCGATAGGGCTGCGCTCTCTGCCTCCAACCTCTCTGCTAAGAGAGTTTATCGGGGGAAGCAGCTTCAAGTACTAAGTTCACTCTACCATAAAAAAGGGACTACATCATCCGGATGCAGTCCCTTTTTCTATCCCTATAACAGATTTCAAATCTCCTTCTCACGCATCTTTCGGCTCTTGTTGGCAGAATAGAGAGGCAGGAGGAATATTGCCACAAGTCCGCAAATGGTTATCCACAGCGTCTGTATGGTGTGCACAATGAGGGCAAACTGCTCCGCGCTCTCCCGTGCAACAGCAAAAGAGGTCAAGGTAACTATAACCATAAAGTGCCATGCTCCTATACCAGCCTGAACGGGAGCCGCCACAGCAATGCTGCTCATCGTAAATGTGAGCAGACCTATCCCCGGTCCAAGCTCTCGTGTGAACGGGAAAGCATAAAACGTTGTATAGAAAAAGCAGAAATATCCTACCCATATCAAAAGCGTGTACAGCAGGAAGAGCCATTTCTTATCCAGATCTTTGATGCTCAATATCCCTTTCCACACATTCAGGGCAAACTCCTTGATCTTTTTCACAAAAGCGGACTCTCTGGTAAAGTAGTAGAGCACCCCGCAAAGGAGGATAAAAGCCAACAGTCCGACATACAGCCACACGGATGAGAGGAGAGCCAAGATACCGCTTGAGCCTGACGGGGAAGACGAGAAAAATCCGGAGAAGAAATCCAAATTGTATCCCAGCATCAGCACCACGAGCAGACCTACCACCACAACATCCGAAACCCTGTCGACAAGAAGTGTACCCAAGAGTTTGGAGAATCCTATACCCGAATATTGAGACATCGCTCCGCACCTCCACACTTCACCCATACGGGGAAAAGCCATATTCACAGCATAGTTGCCCAATGTTGTGAGTATCGAATGAGCCATGCGGGGAGCCTCGTTTGTTGCCCGAATAAGCAAGTTCCACCTCATGCCCCGAAAGATATTGGCAGCAAGTCCGAATAGCAGAGAGAAAGCAAGCACAGCATAGTCTATATCTTCTCTCAATGTCTTCAAGAGTTCTTGCTTTTCGAGATCGCGGTAGAGCAACCAAAAAATAAAAATTCCAAGAAAGAGTGGCAGCAACACCTTCAAGCTCTTTTTGAAAGCCGGTCTTATAGTCATATCTCTTTTTATATAGCCGCATAAGCGGCTTTTTTGTAATTTTGTCCTATTACTGCGCAAAGATACCAAATAAGATGAAGAGCGTAAGAGCAAAAAAATATTTGGGACAACACTTCCTTCGAGACGAAGATATCGCCTACCGCATAGCCGAGACGATGTCCGGCAGTCCGCTTCCCATTTTGGAAGTAGGACCCGGTATGGGAGTGCTTACGAAGTATCTCCTCCGGATGGGAAGGCAGGTAAAAGTCGCAGAAATAGATACAGAGTCCGTCTCTTACCTCAAAACGCACTATCCTTCGCTGGAAGGAGACATCATCGAAGGCGATTTCTTGCAGATGGATCTCTCCCTCATTTTCGACGGAGAGTCGTTTGCCGTCATCGGCAACTACCCCTACAACATATCCTCACAGATCTTCTTCAAGATTTTAGAGCATAAAGAGTACATCCCGCTATGTAGCGGCATGCTCCAAAAAGAGGTGGCAGAGCGGTTGGCATCCCCTCCCGGGTCGAAAGATTACGGTATTCTGAGCGTCTTCCTGCAAGCGTGGTACGATGTCGAGTATCTTTTCACCGTCGGACGCGAAGTGTTTCTACCACCTCCGAAAGTGCAGAGCGGCGTAATCATCTTACGCCGCAACGGCAGGAAAGAGTTGGGATGCGACGAAAAGATGTTCCGTAGACTGGTCAAGACGGCATTCAATCAACGCAGAAAGACGATGCGCAATTCTCTTCGTCCTCTTCTCGGAACAGACTATCCCGACTATGCAGATCCTGTTTTTAACAAACGCCCGGAGCAGCTCAGTGTAGAAGATTTCATAACTCTAACCCTCCGCCTCACACCTCACATTCTATCGCAACAGAGTGCAGAGACACAGGGTTCTAAAACTTGCTCAGACCTATGATAGACTTTCAAAAAAGCTTTATAGAGGAGCTAACAAAAGAGATAAGCCAAGACAATAAAGCAGCCGTAAAAGAGCTTATAAAGGATCTTTACCCTGCCGACATTGCCGAGCTTTTCACGCTGCTCTCTTTGGACGAGACGCTGTACGTCTATCGGGTTCTGGAAGGAGAGGATGCGGCGGATGCGCTGATGGAGCTGGACGAGGACGAACGTGCTAAAATCCTCGACCGTCTTTCCAGTGAAGAGATCGCCACAACCTTTATCGACAACATGGATACCGACGATGCGGTGGATCTCATGCGTGAGCTGGACGAAGACCAAAAGGAAGACATCCTCTCTCACATCGCGGACGTAGAGCAGGCGGGCGAGATCATCGACCTCTTGAAGTACGATGAAGACACAGCCGGGGGCTTCATGTCCACCGAAATGATCGTGATAAATGAAAACTGGAGTATGCCCAAGTGCGTGGAAGAGATGCGTGCGCAGGCAGAAGAGTTGAATGAAATTTATTACATCTACGTGGTGGACGATCAGGAGAGACTGCGTGGAGTGCTGCCCATAAAGAAGGTAATCACCAACCCGTCCGTTGCCAAAGTGAAGCACGTGATGAAGAAAGATCCTATCTCCGTCCGGGACAATGAACCGATAGAAGAGGCCATCAACGTGATCGAAAAGTACGACTTGGTAGCTGTTCCCGTAGTAGACGAGATAGACAGACTCTTAGGGATCATCACCGTGGACGATGTCGTGGACAAGATGCGCGATATTCATGAAAAGGATTACCAACTTGCATCCGGTATCACGCAAGACATCGAGACAACGGACAACATCGTTCGCCAAACCGCTGCACGCCTGCCGTGGCTGCTGATAGGTATGGCAGGAGGGATAGGCAACTCCGTCATCCTCGGCGGTTATGAGCATATCTTTGCTTCCAATCCTACGCTACCGCTCTTCATTCCGCTTATCGGGGGAACGGGAGGAAACGTCGGGATACAATCTTCGGCAATCATCGTGCAAGGTCTTGCCAACAATACCATCAAGGAGGGATCGCTTTGGAGCCTTGTAACAAAGGAGATTGCCGTCTCATTGATCAACGCCAGCATCATCTCTTTGGTCGTATTTGTGTACAACTACTTCTATCTCAAAGATATGATCGTAATGGCATCGGTCTCCATTTCTCTCTTTTCCGTGGTCATGTTTGCGAGTATATTCGGCACATTTGTCCCTTTGATGCTGGAGAGATTCAAGCTTGACCCTGCAAGAGCAACGGGTCCGTTCATCACCATCAGCAACGACCTTATAGGTATGTTTATCTATATGTTGGTTACCTCCATGCTTACCTCCTATTTCCTTGCATAACGGCAGCAGTTTGGAAGAGCAGTGGAGAGACTCTTTTTCACCTCTTTTTTGTTCCGATTTTGGTCAGAATTATGCCCCCCTTCCGATGGGAGCTTTTATATAAAAACGCCTCTTGAGAAATCTCTCTTGAGGCGTCTCTTTTTTCTGCTGTTTTTTGATGAAACATTTCATTAAAAGGAATAATCATCTGACAATAAAGCAGATAATGAAAATCTTAAATTTGGCATCGGCTCTCTCTTTGTGCGGTTTCATGCCCCAAATTCGCGTTAATAAAAATCAAAATCGAAGCACTCGTCTGTAAACATATCCTAATGCAGATTTTCTCCTTTTTATGTCTCCAAAAGCACAAAAACGGCTAAATCTCTAATAATCAACAGATAGAACAAAAATTCTAAACACGTTAATTGAATCCGGTAAACGTATTAAATGAAATCGGTAAACACGTTTATTGATTTCGGTTAATACTTTAAGCCGACAAAATATACTGCTTTATCGTTTTGAATGAACAGGTATCGAAAATGGTGTTAACAAACCGGGGCGAATTTAACAGTCCGGTCGTGCTCCGGAAATGACCCCTCCGACCAAAATAGAGAACAAGAAAAAAGTGAGCATTTTTCGGGATGGAATATATAAAAAAAGCCCTCCGAAAAGGGCTTCTTAAAGGTGCGGGAAAAAGGCTTACACAAGAGGTCAGCCCCTCTTAAGAGGAAGGATTTCTATCCAGTATCCGTCGGGGTCGGAAATGAAGTAGAGACCCATGGATTCGTTTTCGTAGCAGATGCAGTCCATCTGACGGTGATACTCTCTTGCTTCATCGTAGTCTCCCGGAACTCTTACGCAGAGATGAAACTCGTTATCACCCAGATTATAGGGTCTGTCCCAATCTCTTAACCATGTCAGCTCAAGCGTAAATCCGGTCTTGCCATCCCCAAGATAAACAAGGATGAAAGAGCCGTCGGATGCCTCTTTTCTACGTACTTCTTTCAGGCCGAGAGCCTGTTCATAAAACTTCAGACTGAGCTCCAAGTCTGTTACGTTATAGTTAAAATGGTCGAACTGTGCAGAAATCATGTGATAAATATTTGGTATTAGTTTATACTGTGATTGAAGATATTGTCTCGAATGGTACTTGAACGATGCCGGGCGATGCACTCTCAGGCTTATCCGCCCATACCAATACTCCGTTATCCAAAGGTATTGCCGTTGCTTCCACAGACAGAGGAGGCTTCTCCCCTGAGGGGGATGCAAAGAAAAGCAGCCGCAATGGTGCTGCGGAAAGGACTCTCTGCAATATGATTCTGTTCTTGAACTCCGTCAGCCCTCTATGGCTCACATACTTATAGACAGCCTCTTTTGCCGACCACAATATACCGAAAGAGAGCTCTTCTTTCTCGATAAAAGCGTACTCCTGCTCGTGGACAAACTTCTCTGCAAGCCGTTCTGCCCGTTCGGGATTATCCTCTATGTCTATCCCCGAAACCGGCCCTGTAAAAGAAACAGCAACGGCAACATGATGCAGCGAGTGCGACACAGAGATACGACACTCCGGCATCTCCGGAACAAAAGGACGCCCCGACTCCAAGTGAGCATAACGCTCCGTCAGTCCGGGAAAAGCATACCGCAGAAGCTGCTGAGCCGTCCGATGCCTGAACGCCTGCCATTCACGGCGTTCGCCTAAAGATTCATCCGGAATCTTTGTGATGAAAATGCGTCTCTCTTTCTCCTCCGGACTATTCCACATCAGGGTCTTGGAAGAATTTTACTTTGGATATACGTCTCCGTCCCATCTCCAATATCATGAAGTTGTACGGCGGTACGGAGATTGTCTCTCCCTTTACCGGAAAATCTCCTTTAGCCTCCAAGATGAGACCGCCTAAGGTATCGACCTCTTCTCCCTGCTCCAATATATCGGGGTCTGTAATCTTTGTTACCTTGAGAAAATCGGTAAGAGAGATTTTGGCATCAAAGATGATCGAACCGTCATTCAATATTTTGTAAGGCTTGCTTTCCTCATCATACTCATCGGAGATCTCACCCAAAACCTCCTCAAGAAGGTCTTCGAGCGTAACAAGACCGCATGTACCGCCAAACTCATCCACGACAATAGCCATGTGCATCCGCTGACGGCGAAACTCCTCCAAGAGATCGTCGATCTTCTTTGTCTCCGGTACAAAAAATGCTTCCCTTATGATCTTCTGCCATTCAAAGGTGGCAGGCTCGGAAAGATGAGGAAGCAGATCTTTGATATAGAGGATGCCGCGCACGTTGTCAATGCGTTCTTCGTACACCGGGATGCGGGAATATCCGTTCTCTTTCACGAATGAGAGAACCTCGTCATAAGGTGTATTGTAAGGAAGACTCACCATATCCATGCGAGGTGTCATAACATGAGAGACGGTGGTACTGTAAAATTTTACAATCTCGGTCAGTAGTCCCTTCTCCTCTTCAGCATCTGTGGTGAGCTGAATAGCCTTGTTCAGCTCTTCGGGACTCAGCTCATACTTCTTGTACCCAATGCCTTTGCCCACAATGGATCCGAGATAAACAAGAAATTTACTCAGCGGATAGAAGATCTTCTTAAAGACAGCCATTACGGGAGCAGAAGACCTTGCAATCTGCAACGCACGCTGTTGGCAGTATATCTTGGGCAGGATCTCTCCGAACAGCAGAAGCAAAAAAGTAAGACCTATGACCTGGAACAGAAATCCCATCATAGGTGCTGCGGAGAAGTCGAAAACACTCTGAAAGATATAAGTGGTGAGCATCACGATAGCCACATTGACAAGGTTATTGCCGATTAGGATAGTGCCCAAAAGATGTTCGGAGTCTCTCAGAAGATGTTCCAGAGTATGATCATTGGTGTGTTTTTGCTCCTTTATCTCTTCCACTTCTTGAGGAGAGAGTGAGAAGAATGCCACTTCGGAGCCGGACATGAATGCCGAAAGAAAGAGTAGCAGAATACTTATAGCTATTGCGATGTATATAACCAAAGAGAGTGGCATTACCTCTATGGCTGAAAAAAGCGAGGATAAACTACCGTCAGGGTCCACGTAAACTTTTGTGATGTATTGGTTTGCTGCGCTAAGATACAAAAAAAGGGATAACCCGAATTGAAAGCAGTAAAATATCTATATTTGTATCGAAACACCACACAACACATACAATGGGCAGAACTATCCATACAATGTTGCCTCTCTTGATGCTTCTTCTCGTTGCTTCATGCGGTCGGCAGGCAGACAGAGTAAGTTGGAGAGAGGGACGGGGACGCTCACAGGTCTACTTGGAAAGGATTACAGACTCCAACTACAAGCTTCACATGGTAAACTGTAGAGGCAACCGCTCCTCGTGGGACCTGCCTTATCCGGTTTACAGATTCGATTACGGCGATATTTGGGGCGATTCCACTCCGGAGATAGTAGTGGGTGTAGAAAAAAGTACAAGATTCGACCCTGTCGTGCGTAAGCGTCTATTCTTGTATCGCATTGCAGACAATCTTTATATCCGTCCCCTTTGGCTCGGCTCCCGAATGGGTGGTCCTCTGTACGATTTCCGTGTAGACAGGAGTTGTTCTCCTGCTCGTGTGCGAACGATAGAGCAGGAGCCTTCGGGCAGTTATTTGGTTTCAGAATATCAGTGGAGGGGCTTCGGTCTCAAATTTGTTTCTTACATCGCGCGAGAGATAACGGAAGAGGAGGCAAAAAAGATCTTGTAAGAAAGAGTTTCTGCCCCATACCACCCAAACAACAAACGGCTTAAACATACATTTTTAAACTATAACCTCATGAAAAAATTAGCATCTGTCATCTGTCTGATACTTGTCATTGCCATCGGAGGATGTACTTCAAAAAAAGAAAATAGCGGTGAGACTCCGGCGGAAAAGAGTGTCCCATTTTTTGGGGATTCTATGCTGCCACGCTCATTAGACCTTAATCAAGAGATCGAAGCCTATACAATGGAGGAATTGTTGCTATTGCGAAACTATCCGTATGCCATTCACGGACTCTACTTCATGGATGCAAACATCAACGGATTCTTCTCAAGCAGCACCGACTGGTACACCAAACTGTACGAAGAGGCCTTTGAACAGTCCGAAGAGAACGGCACACACTTCCCGACAGAGTACAGCGATATCACGCTCTCTCCCGAAGAAGCCGCTTTTGTTGCCAGAGTGGATAAGCGGATAGAGGAGCTTAAAAAAGAGCAATACATAGTCAAAGGCAATCTTCGTTTGGGCAAGACCAAAATGATCGTAAACGATCGGCAGTTTCCCGAAGTGGATTCCCTGTTCATGAAGAACCTTGAAGCTTTCAACTTTACCATCGCTTACGGCACGCACGAACAGCTGTTCCATCTGTACGAACAGAACGACTATGAGAACATCCCAAGCTTTATCACCACCGATCTTTTCCTGCAAACCTTCCACATGTACTTCTCTTATGTGCTGAAGTCTCTGGAAAAAGAGATCTTCATACCTGCCATAACAGAAATCTCCGAAAGCATGTACAGAAATGCCACACGCATTTCAAAGGAGACGGGAGAAGAGAAAATAAAAGCACTGGCAGAATACACCGCAGCGTTCTACGCTATTCCGTACTATCTTCTAACGGGAGAAAAACTGCCGGTAGCGGAAAAATATGAAAATGCCGTAGCAGAAGAGATCAAAAATATACTCAAAGAGAAAAGCTCCATGTCGGCTTTTCTTGCCACAGGTGCGGATTTCCCATTCGATTTATTCAAACCAAGGGGCAATTATACACGTTCGGAGCAGACCAAAGCCTATTTCCGTGCAATGATGTGGCTGCAAGTTGCCTACTTCTGCCTCGATGGCGATGAAGACTTTGAGAAAACACTCTTTCAAGCGATCCTTTTAAGAGACAGCAAAACCAGAGAGGGCAAATCTATCGAAGCCCTCTATGATGGCATGTATAGCCAAACGGTATTCCTCGTAGGTGAGTCGGACAACCTCTCCGTCATGGATGTTGTCGGTATCATGCGTAAGAAAAACATCTCAAAAATGGGTGAAGCATTAAGTGCAGAGGGCATTGCCACAATCCGTAAAGAGATGAAATCTCTTGCATTACAGAAGAACAAGATTTCGCCGAAGATAGAACTTACTTGCCATGATAAGATCAACTTCATGCCTCAACGCTATCTCCCCGACAACGAGATCCTGCAAGAATTGGTGGATATAACCCCTGATAGCAAGAGAGCATTCCCTAAAGGCCTTGATGTTTTCGCTGCTAACGGCTTGACGCAAGCAGAGGATATTCTGAAAAACTTCTATAAAGAAGAGGAGATGTGGAGCGGTTACTCCGGCGAGTTGGATAGCCTTAAAGAGAAATTCCGCACCTACAAACCGGCAGAGCCACCGCTATACAACAGATGGTTGGAATCGCTGTTTACAATGGTACGTATGGACAAAAATGTTCCGGACTTCATGAAGACCAAGGAGTGGGGATACAAGAACCTCAACACAGCATTGGCTTCATGGGCAGAGCTGAAGCACGATGCCATTCTCTATGGAGAGCAACCGGTTGCTGCCGAATGCGGTGGAGGCGGTCTTCCGGACCCTTACGTCAAAGGATATGTAGAGCCCAACCTTCCTTTCTGGGAGAAGATGAATGAGATCCTGGATGTAACGAAAGCGTTGCTTGAGAAGCACAACTGTCTTACCAAAGATTTAGAGTCGAAAACAGATCAGCTTCAAGGACACATCCTGTTCCTCATAGATGTAACCAAGAAAGAGCTTGCAGGAGAAAACCTGACAGAAAACGACCACCTGATGATAGGGGTTTTGGGAAGCTACATAGAGGACTATACCCTGTCGATATTGGATCCGGGAACGTTTTTTAGTTCTTGGACCTATGTAAAAGGTCCCGATCGCTCCGTTGCGGTTGTGGCAGACATCTATACTCGCAATGTACTGGAATGTAACAAACAAGGTGTATTGCACGTGGGTACAGGCTATGTCAATCCTATCTATGTCGTAGTGGAGATAGACGGATTCCTTTATCTCACACGCGGTGCCACCTTCAGCTACTATGAGTTTGTGCGTCCGCTCAACGAACGACTCACTGATGAAGAGTGGCAAAAACTACTTGAAGAGGAGAAAGCTCCAGGCATACCGGATTGGATGAAGCCTCTCGTGGTGGGCAAAGCTCCTAAATCTGACGACAGAGAACAGTACAGCTCCGGATGCTGACAAGAGCCATCCTGAACATAGTATGCCTGCTGCTCTCCGCCTCTATGACAATAGCAGCCCAAACATCCGGAGAGGAGACTCTCTCCATACTCTTTACGGGCGATGTCCTGCTGGATAGAGGCGTAAGGAAAGAGATAGAAAGAAGAGGGATCGATGAGCTTTTCTCATCGGTCTCTCCTCTGTTTTATAAGGCGGATGCCACGGTGATCAATCTGGAATGCCCCTTAACCACTCTTCGCACACCGATAAACAAGCGGTTCATCTTCCGAGGAGAGCCGGAGTGGGCAAAGGCTCTGGCAAAAGCAGGTATCACGCACGCCGCGATGGCGAATAACCACACCAACGATCAGGGAATCGGAGGCATTCGAGACACTTACAGGCATCTCAAAGCATCGGGCATAGCTCCGCTCGGCTACGGATACACGGATGCCGAACGCTCCACTCCTGTTGTCATCAGCAAAGGAGAGGTAAAAGTGGCACTCTTCAATACGGTACTCATCCCGTTGGAAGGGTGGTTTCCTCTGCCAGAAAAGCCGGGAATATGCCAACATAGTGCTTCCAGGCTCTCCGAAGCGATACAGGCATACAAAAGCAGAAACCCGAAAGCCTATGTTGCGGTAGTGGTACACTGGGGCGTAGAGTACCGGACACGTCCCTCCGTAAGGCAGGTAAGGGATGCTCGAATCCTTTTACAGGCAGGAGCGGATATCATTGTGGGACACCATCCGCACGTACTCCAGCCGATCCGCAAAAGAGGAAAGATGTACATCTGTTACAGCTTGGGCAACTTTGTTTTTGACCATAAAGGCGAGCAGGAATCGACCTCACTCATTGTGAGATTCGACTTCTCTCCCAACGGCATATCCTGCCACACCTACGATGTGAAGATTGTAGACTGCAAACCTACCCTTACAAGCTCTACCCCCTCTTCTCTCTAAACCTTTTCCTTCTCTCGTTTCGGCTCACATTTTTCTCTTGCCGGAGTGATTGGCGGACATCATTGGAGAAATTTTTAGGTAGTTTTTATACAAAGACGGAAGCCGTCCGGGAAGGCGATTTTTCCCCTCCGCTTTCTCCTCTTTTCAGGTCATCACGAAGCATAAAGTCCGTATTCTATTCATAACCAACAGAATATAAAAGAGCCCGATTCTCAAACTTTTTTCCCCTCGGACGGATTCATGGGCATAATTTTGGTTAATAAACAGCCATTTTAGAGCTGCCGTCTGTTAATAAAGATCAATGTTAAAATCGCCCCGAAAAGGGGCAAAATCAGGGAAAAATCAGTAAAACTCTGACAATCAACCCTTTTCGATAAAAATCTAAATACGTTTATCGAATCCGGTAAACGTGTTTAATGAAATCGGTAAACGTGTTCACTGAAAAATTAAACACGTTAAGCCGACAAAATATGCTCGTTTAGCGTTTTTGCTTAACAGGTATCGAAATTAGTGTTAATAGGACAACCCCGATTTAACACAATTCTCGGCTCTCAAAACAGAGGTGAGAATCAAAATAGAGAGAGCCGGAAAGGGGGAATTTTCGGCGGGATGAAATATATAAAAATTGCCTGTTGCTACTCCTTTTTCTTAGCCCCTTCCACCTCCATATAGAAGAGGTACATTCCGTCTAAAAGAGTAAAAAGAATCGCCATCATCTGGAGAGTGATCTGATCGGTAAGGAACATCGTAACGACAGAAAAGAGAAACAGCAGATAGAAAAGCGGTATCTTGAACAGACTCTTGATTTTACACTTCCACACAGGCCATAGCATCGAAACAGCGACAATAAGCGAAAGATAGAGCAAAATCGTGATCGCAAACTGCGGCATACGCATCATGATGACCAGGAAAAAAGCAGCCGCAAGAAGGGCAAACACCACGATATATCTGTAAAGAGCTTTCTTGTGAAAATCCATAGGAGAATATTGTTCCCGTTTCGGGGCTGAAGATGATGGGCAAAAGCAACCGAAAAAGGAGATAAAACAACACTTTTTCAAGACTCTAAGTTAGTGATTATTTTTTCATCAATAGACTAAAAATATTTATCTTTGAACGATAAAAAGCCAATCCGCAATGCAGTTAAAAGCAATAAAGGATCGGCACCGGTGAGAATGAGAGAAAAGTCCGATAATACCGCTCCGAATCCGGAGCCACAAGAGAGAGAACACACGGCAGGAGTTTGGTACAGCAAAGAACGCTTGCATGAAGTCCTTTTCGGTACAAATACTCCGGCAGGTAAACGATTCGATAAGATCCTCCTCGTAATGGTGGCTCTCAGCGTTCTTGTAGTCTTCATAGACTCAAGCGTAGGTGTGGAAAGCCCGTGGAAGCAGGTATGCAATGTTTTGGAGTGGATATTTACGCTTCTCTTTACCATAGAGTATCTGCTTCGGCTCTACTGCTCCAAGAAAGTGATGCAGTACGCTTTCTCTTTCTACGGGATAGTGGATCTGCTCTCAACCCTTCCCACCTACCTTGCCATCGCATTCTCAGGAACGCACTATATGTTGGTGCTCAGAGTGCTTCGCTTACTGCGTCTGTTCCGGGTGTTTCGTATGGGTGGCGCCATACAGCAAAGCCATCTGCTCTACGGAGCTATACGAAAGAGTACACCGAAGATAGCGGTATTCATGCTCTTTATTGTCGTTTTGGTATCCATCTTAGGCTCTCTCATGTATCTTGTGGAGGGGGATGTGAACCCGATGTTCAACGACATTCCACGATCCGTTTACTGGGCAGTGATCACCATAACCACGGTGGGCTATGGAGATATTACGCCCGTGACATGGGCGGGTCAGCTTATATCCATGGTGGTGATGCTGTTGGGGTATTCCATCATTGCAGTACCGACAGGTATCGTCAGCTCCGAACTCACAAGAGCCGAACGGCACAGAAGAGATCTCGAAAAGAAAACAAAGAAGCAGTCCGACGGCACCACTGCCCCGGCTGCATCCATCTACTGCTATGCGTGCGGACATCCGTCCGAAGACCCAGAAGCAGTCTATTGCAGCCGTTGCGGTACTCTCATACTGAGACCGAATGCGGACGACGAACAGGATGAATCATATAATACTTAACAACCAATATTTACAAATTCGCTTATGAAGACAAACAAATGGCTTATAGCCATGACGGCAGCGATGGTAGTATCCGTTACGATACCGGGTGCACCTGCCGTTCTTGCTCAAGAAAAGGGGCAGGAAACCAAGACAGAAAAGAAGGAGAAGAAAAGCAGCTGCATCTCCAGAATCTTTATGTCTAAGAGAGCAAAGCAGAAAAAAGCCGCAGAAGAGGCAGCTAAGAATGCCAAGCCGGATCCGGAAGCTGAGAAGTTTAAGGCAGCGGTAAAGGATGCGAAAGAGAGCCAAGGGCTTTTCACCACTTATTTGGACGATAAAGGCATGCTTCATCTTGCTTTGCCAGAAGAGATCTTTACAAATAACGACAACTTCTTGCTCTCCAACAGAATCTCTAAAACGAGCAACCCGAATGAACATGTGGCAGGACAGATGGTTACAGATCCTTTCCTTGTTCGCTTCACAAAGGATAAGCAGTCCGTCTATATGCACGAGGTGAACACTTATATCTCGGTTGCAGCCAACGACCCTATCATTCCCTCTTTCAAGAAAAACTATCTGGACCCGATCATCCGCGTATTCCCGATAAAGGGTACAAAGGATGGTAAGGTACTCATAGACGCTACTCAAATCTTCGTTGGAGGCGAACGCTATCTCTCTCCGGTGGGTACACGCACAAAGATGCCTACCGCTCCGCTTCCCGGCGGATCGAGAATAACTTCCGTGAAAAACTTCCCAAAGAATATCGAAGTAAAGAGTCTGATGTCTTACAGAACAGATCAAGCCTACACTCTTGAAACACACCGCTCGCTTGTCCTACTGCCAAGAGAGCCGATGCAATCTCGTTTGCAAGATAACAGAGTGGGTTACTTCAGCTCTTATCGCACTCGTTTCACAACGGATAAAGATAAGATAGAAAACTTCCAAATCATTCACCGCTGGAGAGTAGAGCCTAAAGACTCTGCCGCCATGGAGGCTTACAAGCGCGGAGAAGTGGTAGAAGTGAAGAAGCCTATCATATTCTACGTGGACACCGTATTCCCTAAGAAGTGGAGACAATCCATTCTTGATGGTGTGGAAGACTGGAACACGGCTTTTGAAGCTGCCGGATTTAAGAATGCCGTAGTAGCTAAGCTCTACCCGAATGCACAGGAAGATCCTGAGTTTGACCCGGACGACTTGCGCTACTCATGTATCAAGTACGCTGCGACAGAAGTACCAAACGCCATGGGACCAAGCTATGTAGACCCTCGCAGTGGTGAGATTCTGAATGCCGATGTGATATGGTATCACAACGTTATAAGCCTTCTACACGACTGGAGATTCGTTCAGACAGCCGCTGCAGACAAGCGAGTTCGCACAGATAAGTTCCCGGACGAAGTGATGGCAGAGTCCATGAGATATGTTGCCGCGCACGAAATAGGACACACATTGGGTCTTATGCACAACATGGGTGCGTCTTACTCTTTCCCTATCGACTCTCTGAGAAGTCCGTCATTCACTCAAAAGTATGGTACTACTCCAAGTATCATGGACTATGCACGTAACAACTTCGTGGCACAACCGGGCGACTTGGAAAGAGGTGTGCGCCTTACTCCTCCGAATCTCGGTGTTTATGACATTCACGCTATCAATTACGGCTACCGTCTGATCCCCGGCACTAAAAATCCTGAAGATGAAAAGGCAACACTTCGCAAGTGGATAGAAGCCAAAGATCATGATCCGATGTATCGCTTCGGTGCACAACAGATCATCTCATTAGACCCGACAGACCAAATGGAAGACCTGTCCAACGATCACATCAAAGCCGGAGATCTTGCTATCAAGAACCTTAAGTTCATCATGGCAAACTACGAAAAGTGGTTGCAAAAAGATAAAGAGCGTACAGACGATCTACTGGATGTGCAAAATGCTATCGCCATGCAGTATTTCAGACATGTAGGTCATGTTATTCCTCATCTCGGTGGCATCATTTATACTGAAAACAGACAAGGCGACAGCCAAAATGCCGTAACGTATGAGCCGAAAGCGAAACAGAAACAAGCGATGAACTGGTTGGACAATCAGTTGCGCACTTACCGCTCATGGCTATTCCCTGAGGCACAATATCTGAAGTACGGCACACGTCTCGCACTTTACGATGTAATGCCTCGTGCCATCATTGGTCAGATCTTTGCCGACTACCGTCTTGCTTTTGTGGCACACGGATACAAGGCAGATCCTAAGAACAACTACTCTTTGGATGCTTACGTAAACGATGCTGTCCGTACGCTGTTCCGCAAGAGCTACGAAGGCAAAAAGCTTCAAGACATAGACCGAGACATCGAAGATGCGGCTCTTAATTCTCTTCTCACTTCATCGGGTCAGGTTACGGTTGTAGTAACTGCACAGAAAAGATTTGAAGAGTTGATGGAAAACGCCAAGCCTCAATGGCAATGCAGCCATGGCTGTACACACAACCACAAGCATAGCGATAACGATGCCGAGCAAGCAGGTAAGGGAGAGACTTCATTCTTCCGTATTCCGGTATTTGCAACTATCCCTACAAATGTGAAGCAAGCTCTCATGTACGAAAAGGTGCGTGAAATACAAACGCTTTACAAGTCCAGACTTGCCACAGCCGCAGATAAGGATAGCAAACGCCACTATGCTTACTGGGTGAATCGTCTGCACAATATCTTGGACAAGAAGTAAAACAAACATGCTATCTGTACAAAATTTAGCTGTTTACTTCGGAGCGGACACGCTCTTTTCGGGTGTCTCGTTTGTGATTAACGCAGGCGAGAAAGTGGCTCTTACCGGATTCAACGGAGCCGGGAAGACTACACTCATGAACATCATAGCCGGAAAGCGTTCTCCCTCTGAGGGTATAGTATCTCTTCCTTCGGGGAGTGTGTTGGGATATTTGTCCCAACACCTCCTTCCCGGAGAGGGGAAAACTGTTTGGGAAGAGACGGAAACCGTTTTCGGTGATATTCTTCAGAAGAAAGCGTATCTGGAATCACTGTCCGGACAGTTGATGAAAAGAGAAGACTTTTCTTCCGACTCATACATGGAGTTAGCCCAGAAAGTGTCTGATCTGACCGATGAAATTGCTATCCTCGACAGCGACAACTACAAGGCACAGATAGAAAAAACGCTTTTCGGACTCGGATTTATCCGAGAAGATTTACACCGTCCCACCTCCGAGTTTAGCGGAGGATGGAGGATGCGGATAGAGTTGGCAAAGATTCTGTTGCGGAAACCCAATCTTCTTTTACTCGACGAGCCTACCAATCATCTGGATGTAGAGTCTATCGTTTGGCTGGAAAACTTTCTGAAACAATCCTCTTCCGCCTTGCTTTTAGTATCGCACGACAAAGCCTTTGTAAACAATATAACCACTCGAACATTAGAGCTTTCCAATAAAAAGATATACGATTACAAAGTACCTTACTCCCAATATCTCACTTTGCGAGAAGAACGCTACGAACAAGAGATGCGGGCTTACGAAAATCAGCAAAAGAGCATCCGTAAGACCGAAGAGTTCATAGAGAGATTCAGGAGCAAGGCTACAAAAGCCGTTCAAGTGCAAAGTCGTGTGAAGCAATTGGAGAAGATCGACCGGATAGAGGTCGATCGCATCGAACGCAGAAGCATACACTTCCGCTTCCCGATGCGCATTGTTTCCGGTGCTTATCCTCTGAAAGTGGAAGATTTAAGGGTCTCTTTCGGAGAGTTGGATGTACTAAAAGGGGCAAACTTAGAGATCAAACGCGGAGAGAAGATCGCCGTAGTCGGAAAGAATGGAGCAGGTAAGACAACGCTTCTTCGGGCAATACTCGGAGAGCTGCCCCATACGGGAGAGATCACATTGGGGCACAATGTCGAAATCTCCTACTTCTCCCAAAATGCCGCATCGCTTTTAGACCCCAAGCTTACCATCTATGAGACCATAGACCGGATAGCCGTAGGGGACATCCGCCTTAGGATAAACGACATCCTTGGTGCTTTCATGTTCGGAGGAGAGACCTCCGAAAAGAGAGTGGAGGTGCTTTCGGGAGGAGAAAAGAGCCGCTTGGCAATGATAAAGCTACTGCTCGAACCGGGCAACCTGCTTATTCTCGACGAGCCGACCAACCACTTGGATATCCACAACAAAGAGGTTCTGAAAGAGGCCATTCTGAACTATGAGGGCACGGTACTCATAGTCTCTCACGACCGTGATTTCCTTTCCGGTCTGGTAACAAAGGTTATAGAGGTCAAAGATGGCATTGCCATCACTCATCTCGGAGGTATAGACTACTATCTTCAGCTACTTCAAGAGCGCATAGAGACTCCCGTTGTCAAAAAGAGTGTACCTGCTGAAAGCGGAGAGATTTCGACCAAAGGAAAAGAAGATTATCAGCGGCAGAAAGAGACGCTAAAGAGAGTACGAAAGTTGGAAAAAGAGCTGGAACAGCTGGAGGAACATATCCAAAAGGAAGAAGAAGAGCTAAAATCCATGGAGGAGAAGTTCGCTCGCAACGAGACCTCACCGGCTCTTCTCGAGCAGTATTCCAAGCTGAGCGAAACGCATAAACGCACATTAGAACAATGGGAAGCCTTGAGCATGGAAATAGAAGAGTGCAGTTAGAAGACCTTTCTGCCGAAGAGATTTTTAAGCTGGTCAGGACTTATGTCGAGCTTTTTCCGCGTGCAGAGCGACGCACATTCCGTAGCTTGGCAGAGCGGCAGCACTATATCTCTGTTTATAAAGAGGGCGGAGAGATCATAGCTGTGGTGATGTCCTATCCTCTTTCCGGCTCTTTTTATATAGAATATCTCATGGTAATGCCCGATTATCAGGGAAAAGGATTGGGGACAAAGATACTCAACGACCTGATGAAAGAGTATGAGGACAAAGATATTGTACTGGAATGCGAACATCCGGAAGCGGGTCAGAACGCTGTCAGACGCATCAAGCTATACCGTTCGCTCGGCTTCGAGCCGGAAGATATTCCTTACTTTCAGCCACCATACCGCCCGGAAGAGTCGCCCACTCCGCTTCTGCTCATGAGAAAAAAGCGGACAGACTCCCCGATAGAGAGTGTTGTATCCGAGCTTTATGCCGTAGTCTATAATGTTTCAGACTTCACTTCTTATGGGAAAGACTTACAATAAAATCATTCTGATAGGTTACGTCGGATCGGATCCGGAGATCAAGTACTACGACTTCACCTCTCTTCGTGCCCACTTTTCGCTTGCAACCAACGAGAGAGGCTACATCAATAAGGAGAACGAAAAGGTAGATCCTCAGACCGATTGGCACTCCATCTCCGCCTTTGGTGCAAATGCCAAGTTCGTGGAGAGCTATGTCAAGACTGGACAGCTGCTGTTGGTAGAAGGGAAGTTGCGCTACAAAAGCACTCCGAACCATAAAGGAGAGATCTCCAAAACACCCATGATCGTTGCCTCTTCCATCGAAATTCTCGGAGACAAATCCGCTTCGTCCCAACCGGAAAAGGACAAAGAGCCGGAAGAAACACAGGAACCGATCCCTTGGGACAAGATGATAGAGACACTGGAAAGCGATGTAAACGATCTTCCATTCTGATTGTTTGAACCGCACTCATCGCCTAAATATCCCCACAAAATAAGAAACAGGGCTGAACTTCCATATTAGTTCAGCCCTGTTTCTTTGCATAAGTTATCAAAAATCACTCTGCGCTCACTCTCTTGTCATCAAACGTTGCTCCGCCATGCGCTCGTACTTCGTATCGGGACGACCATAGTTGGCATACGGATAGATGGATATTCCTCCGCGTGGAGTGAATATGCCCGTAACTTCGATATACTTGGGATTCATCAGAGCAATAAGATCCTTCATGATGATATTCACACAATCTTCATGAAAAGCGCCATGATTGCGGAAGCTGAACATATACAGCTTCAAACTTTTACTCTCTACCATCTTCATGTCAGGTATGTAACTGATGCGGATCTCCGCATAGTCCGGCTGACCGGTAATAGGGCAAAGACTTGTAAACTCCGGGCAGTTGAAGCGCACCCAATAGTCATTATCCGGATGCTTATTATCAAAAGCCTCAAGCACCTCCGGTGCATAGTCTTGCTTGTACTCCGTTGTGCGTCCCAGTAGAGAGAGTTGATCCTTTAGTTCTGTCATACGTTTTTTTATCTCTTTCTGTTGTTAAACTATCGGGGATTCCTGTTCGAGAGATACTTCTCCAGTCCTTTGCGTCTGAGTGTACACGCCGGACAGGCACCGCAACCATCGCCCGGAATACCATTATAGCACGTCAAGGTCTTATGGCGTATAAGTTCCAAGACATTCAGTTCGTCCGCCAAAGCCCATGTTTCCGCTTTATCCAGCCACATCAGAGGAGCATGGAGGACAAACTCATCGTCCATGGCAAGATTGAGCGTAACGTTCAGGGATTTGATAAAGCTGTCTCTGCAGTCGGGATAGCCGCTGAAATCGGTCTGAGAGACCCCGGTAACGATATGTCGGATACCCTGTTCTCGTGCATAAACGGCAGCAATGGAGAGGAAAAAGAGATTTCTTCCCGGAACAAAAGTGTTCGGCACACTGTTCTCCGGCTTCTCTTCATCCATCTTTATAGAGCTGTCCGTCAGAGAGTTTCTACCCAAAGAGCCTATAAAAGAGACATCTTTTACCTCAAGAGGGATGCCGGCTTCTGCGGCAATGGAGCGAGCCAACTCTATCTCCTTGACATGTTTCTGCCCGTAAATGAAGCTTATGGCTCGCACGTGAGCGAATGCTCTCTTTGCCCAGAAAAGGCACGTGGTAGAGTCTTGACCGCCACTGAAGACGACAAGAGCCGTATCCCGATACATTGTTACAGGTCTTTTATCTTCAAGACATTGTAAGAGATGTCGGTGTCATAGACATCGATCCCCTCGATTCTCTTGATAGCTTTGACGACACGAATGGTTATAGGCAGAATGATCACCTCATAGAGCGACTTGAGGAAGATCTGCAAAACCATGATTCCGATAATCTCACTCCATCCGATGATACCGCCAAAGGCTATCGGGAAGAAGATCAGAGAGTCGGCTGTCTCACCCACGAGTGTGGAAGCAACGGCACGAGCGGAGAAGTTTTTCCCCTTGGTTGCCACCTTCATCTTACTCATCACATACGCATTAAGGAATGAGCCGACCAGGAAAGCAGTCATACTCGCCACCAAAATACGTGGTGCCATACCGAAAACAAAGTTGAAGTGCTCCTCTCCCTCCCAGAACGAAGCCGCAGGCAAAGCCACAGCGATAAGACCAAGAATACAGACAAAAGCATTCATGGCAAAGCCGCTCCAGATGATGAGACGGGCTTTCTTGAAGCCCCACACCTCTGCGATACAGTCGTTGATAATATAAGAGACGGGAAAGACCAGTAGTCCGGCAGTAACATCAAGCCCTGCAATGTGGATAATCTTAGTCTCAAGAAGATTAGCTGCAATAAGGCAAACATTGAACAATATGCCGAGCAGCATGAAAGGTACAGATACTTTTTCTTTCATTTTTCCTGTTTTTTACGTGGTGTTCTAGAATACACGGCCGCGGTTTGCGACAATAGTTTCGTAAAATTTGGGTGCAAAGGTAAGCAAAAATTCTTTGACACAAAAACATCGTTTCCTCTCATCCCATTCTCTTAAAGCATAAGAATGAGAGGATTATCGAATCCTTAAAAGCTTCTTCTATCTTTTCCTCTTCTCCCAAAGCCTTATGGAACTTCGCTAAACAGATTAAAAAATCCGGCTGAACGCATATATTTTTTGCTCTTAACGGGATTAGTAATTCCAATCAAGTCTCGACTTCCGGAAATCAAACCTTGAATGCCTGAAGTCAAGTCTTGATTTTTGCAAATCAAGCCTCGATTTCATCGCGTGGTCAGCTTCGGAGGATTTTATAAATCCTTTAAGAATACTTTATGAAGCCGTTCGGAAGATTTAAGAGATGGCTTGGTATTGTGAAATATTCTCCTGCATTCATACAGCTCTCTGTGCTTCATCTTTTTAGTCGCTGCTTAATATCTTCTTTGAGGATCCGCTCACAGGCAAAGCAACAATTATTGATAAACCTTTTTCTCCTCTTCGTGGTATAGCCCTTATTGAGTACCTTTGCATTGCCAATCCTGAACAGGGATAAGCAAAGCGATGAAACAGACCGGCTGGATACAGACATTCAAAAACTATCAGCTCCTTTGGGCAATGCTCATAGGCGTGATACTCTATCCCATTTTAAGCAATATGGGGTATCTGATGCCGTGGCTGCTATTTATCCTGCTTACTCTCAACTATACGAAGATCTCTCCCAAAAGCCTTGCGCCATCATGGGTGCATCTGCTCCTGCTGGTGCTTACGCTCATCTGCGGTACGGCAGCCTATCTTGCTCTGAACAAGGTAGACCATTTGCTGGCAATAGGGGCGCTTCTGATTTTTCTTACGCCTACGGCAACAGCTGCGGGTGTTATCACCAACTTTTTGGGAGGGAATATCTCTTTCGTTACCTGCTATCTCTTTTTGGGCAATATCCTCTGTGCGCTGGCTGTTCCGGTAATGGTCTTTGTGGGGGGATTCGATCGGGAGGCGAATACAGTGGAGACGTTTTTCAGCGTGATCTCACAAGTGGCGTTGATGGTAATGGGTCCGCTCGCCATCGTATGGGTGTTGAGATACTTTTTTCCACGACTGCATTCCAAGGTAGAGCATGCAAGCAAATATTCCATACTGGTATGGTCTTTTTCGCTGGCTATAATTGCGGCTACCACTATCCGCTTCTTTTTCGAGCATCGAGAGATGAGCGGCTTCTTTATATCCTCTTCTCTTGCCGTGGCGTTGGTGATCTGCCTGTTCTGCTTTGCTGTCGGAAGATGGATAGGAAAGAGATATGTGGGAAATGCCGTCACGGTGGGGCAGAGCTTTGCACAGAAAAATACGGTATTGGCTATATGGATAGCAACCACGTACATACATCCGTTGGCATCGCTGATCCCGGCGGCATACGTCTTTTGGCAAAATATAGTGAACGCCATACAGCTGGCACAACACCGAAAAAGAGAACAGAATAAGATATGAAACTGAGTAAGAAATGGTTCTTCGCACTGGCAGAAGGAGAGAATGGCAGGACGGTTTTTGTGAACGGCCGTATAGGCATTGCAGAACATAGAGGAAGCGGGAAGTACCCTGTCAGAGTGGATATATTTTGGAAGTACGATGAAGATGCGGAAGGACTCCCCTCGGCAGAAGAGTCGAAGTCGATAGAAGCATGGGGAGATGCCGTTCGTCGTGCCATGGAGAAGAACAAACTTGCCATCTGCGTACTGAAAGCAACGGGAGACGGCGAGGCAAGCTGGTCGTATTACACAAGGAACATAGAGGCTTTTCAAAAGACTCTCAACGAAAGCACAACCGATTTCCCTACTTTTCCGATACGCTGTCATGCGGAACGAGATCCGGAATGGGAAGCCTACGATGAAGTGCTGACCTTGGAGAGCGAAGCCATAGATAAGAGAGAAGATGAGTAGAAAAAGACAAAAGGAAAGAAAGATACTGGAAGCCGTCCGTATAGAAGAGATGGCTGCCGAAGGGAAATCTTTGGCAAGATTGGAGAGTGGAAAGGTGTTGTTTGTACCTTTTACGGCTCCGGGTGATGTTGTCGATGTACAGCTCGGAAGGAGCAGAAGCTCTTTTGCTGAAGGGCGTGTGGTAAAAATGTTAGAGCCGTCTCTGCATCGGGTCGAACCTCGTTGCCGTCATTTCGGAACATGTGGAGGATGCAAGTGGCAACACGTTCCTTATACCATGCAACTGGCGATGAAAGAGCGTCAGGTATATGATCAACTCGAACGGATAGGCAAGATAGAGCTGAAGGACAGGCGCTCTATTCTTGGCTCCAAAGAGATATTCGAGTACCGGAACAAGATGGAATACACTTTCTCCAATAAGCGTTGGGTTACTGCGGAAGAGATGCAGGAGATCGGCGATGGAGATGTTGGTTGCCGGGCGGGATTAGGGTTTCACATTCCCGGTATGTTCGATAAGGTGCTCAACATAGAGGAGTGTCACCTGCAAATAGACCTGTCCAACCGGATCCGTCTATTCGTCAGAGATTTTTGTCTGGCTCGTCCGGGGCAGTACCCGTTCTTCGATCTTAAAGAGCAGGTCGGATATATGCGCAATCTGGTTATCCGCACCTCTTCGACGGGAGAAGTGATGGTGCTGGTCATCTTTCACGAAGAAGACGAAGAGAAGAGCAGGACACTTCTCGATGCCATACTGGAACGGTTTGGAAACGAAATCACTACACTGCTCTACATAGTCAATCCGAAAAGAAACGACACCTACAATGACCTTGACGTGGTAACCTACTACGGTCCCGGATTTATCATGGAAGCCATGGAGGAGTTGCGCTTTAAGGTTGGACCGAAATCGTTTTATCAGACCAACTCCAAGCAGGCTTACGAGCTCTACTCACAAGTAAGAGAGATGGCAGGCATACAGCCTCACGAAGTGGTTTATGACCTGTACACCGGTACCGGGACTATCGCTTGCTTCCTCTCCAAATCCGCTTCAAAAATAGTGGGGATAGAGTATGTCGAAGACGCTGTAATAGATGCAAGGCACAATGCGGAAGATAATCAGCTTGACAACTTGACCTTCTTCGCCGGAGACATGAAAGATGTTCTCAATGATGAGTTTATACGGACACATGGCAAGCCGGATGTGATCATCACGGATCCTCCACGTGCCGGGATGCATCAGGATGTCGTCGAGACCATTCTTCGTGCGGCTCCGGAACGCATCGTGTACGTAAGCTGCAATCCTGCCACACAGGCAAGAGATCTTGCAATGATGGACTCTCATTACAGCGTGGAGCGTGTACAGCCGGTAGATATGTTCCCTCACACCCATCACGTGGAGAATATCGTTTTATTGCACAGACGATAATCGAATTGAAATTATCCCCTCTTATTTGTATTTTTGTATCAGTATTAAAATATAACACGCATACCTTATATTGCTTATGGAAATGAAAACCTCATCTGCAATGGCAGCAGATAACATTCGTGTCTTAGCTCTTTCCATGGTGGAGAAAGCCAAATCGGGACACCCCGGTGGGGCTATGGGCGGAGCAGACTTTGCTCATATTCTCTTCTCTGAGTTTATGGTTTATAACCCTAATGAGCCTCAATGGATCGCTCGTGACCGCTTCTTCCTCGACCCGGGACACATGTCTCCTATGCTCTATGCCACTCTTGCCCTTACCGGAAAGTATAGCATGGAAGAGCTACAACAGTTTCGCCAATGGGGAAGTGTTACTCCCGGACACCCGGAGCTTGATGTGGCTCGCGGAGTAGAGAATACTTCCGGTCCTCTTGGTCAGGGTCATGCTTATGCAGTAGGGGCAGCCATTGCAGCCAAATATATGAAGGCTCATTTCGGAGAGGTTATGCGTCAGAAGATCTATGCTTTCATCTCTGATGGAGGCGTGCAAGAGGAGATCTCTCAAGGTGCCGGTCGTATGGCAGGACACTTCGGTTTGGACAACCTCATCATGTTCTATGATGCAAATAATGTACAGCTCTCCACAACGGTAGAGGAGGTTACATCTGAAGATGTTGCAGCCAAATACAAAGCATGGGGATGGCACGTGATAGACATTAACGGCAATGATCATGACCAGATCCGTGCCGCTCTTCGTGAAGCTAATGCGATAACAGGAAAACCAACGCTTATCATCGGTCGTACCATCATGGGCAAAGGAGCAGTGGGACCCGAAGGAGTCTCTTTTGGAAACAAGGTATCCACCCACGGACAGCCTCTAAGTGCTGCAGGTGCAGATGTCCCGGCAACAATCACAAGCTTAGGCGGAGACCCGGAAAATCCGTTCAGAATATTCCCCGAAGTGGAAGCTCTCTATGCTAAGCGCAAAGAGGAGCTCATCGCTCTCTCCGAAGATTGGAAAAAATCTTTTGCAACGTGGGAACAAGCAGAGCCGGAGCTTGCAAAGAAGCTGTCTCAATGGTGTTCCGGCAAGGCTCCCGAAGTGAACTGGGAAGAGATAGAACAAAAACCGGATCAGGCTACAAGAACTGCATCTGCTACCGTATTGAGCTATCTTGCTCAGCATGTGGAAAACATGATGGTAACAAGTGCAGACCTTTCCAACTCTGACAAGACAGACGGATTCTTAAAAAAGAGCACGACTTTCTCTCGTGACAATTATAAAGGAGCGTTCATCCAAAGTGGTGTGGCAGAACTCACCATGGCGTGTATCTGTAACGGTATTGCACTGCACGGAGGTCTTATTGCCGCATGCGGTACATTCTTTGTCTTCTCGGACTATATGAAACCTGCCGTACGCCTGGCTGCTCTGATGGAGCTTCCTGTCAAATACGTATGGACACACGATGCGTTCCGCGTAGGAGAAGATGGACCGACTCACGAACCGGTAGAGCAGGAAGCTCAGATACGTTTGTTGGAAAAGTTGAAGAATCATTCGGGTCAGAATGCTCTGCTTGCTCTTCGTCCTGCAGATGTACACGAGACAACGGTAGCATGGGAGTTGGCAATGAACAACACCAAAACACCGACGGCTTTAATCCTTTCTCGTCAAAATATAAAGAATCTGCCGGATAGCGACTACGCTAAAGCCCGTAGAACAGCTTTGGGTGCTTATACGCTTATAGGGCATCAAAGTCCGGACATCATCCTGCTTGCTTCCGGTTCGGAGGTATCTACTCTTGTGGAAGGGGCAGAGCTTCTTGAAGCAGAAGGGATACATGCCAATGTGGTATCCGTTCCATCGGAAGGGGTATTCATGAATCAGAACGACTCTTACAGACAGGAAGTTCTTCCTCCGAATGTACCTCGCTTCGGTCTTACCGCAGGTCTGCCCGTTACATTGGAGGGTCTGGTCGGAGCCCACGGAACGGTATGGGGACTGAACTCTTTCGGTTTCTCTGCGCCATATAAGGTGTTGGACGAAAAGCTTGGCTTTACAGCGCAAAATGTTTATACACAAGTAAAGAACCTGCTTGGTAAATAAAGAGATCGCATGGCTACTTCAATGATAGGCATGGCTTGTGATCATGCCGGATATACTTTGAAAGAAGAGTTGAAGAAGATACTCGAAACTATGGGATACACAGTTAAAGATTTTGGTGCTTATAGTGATGAGAGTGTCGATTATCCCGACTTTGCTCACTCTCTTGCAAAGGAGATAGAGCAGGGAAATCTGAGCAGAGGCATTGCCATCTGCGGTTCGGGCAATGGTATCTCCATGACAGCCAACAAGCACTCGAATGTGCGCGCCGCTCTTTGCTGGATACCTGAAATCGCTCGCTTGGCAAGAGAGCACAATGATGCCAATATCCTCTCTCTACCTGCCCGGTTCATTACGACAGAAGAGGCGAAAGAGATCTTGGACATCTTCCTTAAAACTCCCTTTGAAGGCGGAAGACATGAGAGACGAGTTCGGAAGATAGAGCTATCGTAAATCTTGTAATATCAAAAAAGCAAGCCCACTGTATCAGCAGAAACAGTGGGCTTGCTTTTTTATTTCGTTTTGGAACTCTTTTTTCTTCTTTTCTCCCTTCGATGAAAGACACAAAGCGTCCTCTCCATTGAGATAAAAAGAATGGGAAGGACATAGCCGGAAATATAGGATGGCACGTTGGAACGTGAGGCTAAGACTATTGTGATAACCAGGAAGAGAGCAAAAAAGTTCATGACCGATACCTTCTTGCCCATGATACGCACATACCTCTCCTTATCTATGCCAAAAACAAAGAGAGACAGAAGCATCAACCCCAAACCAACGACACAGAAAATAGCAGATGTTACCCACAAAGAGCTGTAATAAGGTAATACTATAAGCAAGGCAACAAGCACCGCATAAGAGAATATTCCCCACAGATACCTCCTGCTATTCTTGTCAAAAAGAAAGAAACCAAAATACAAAACCGGTAGTAGAACCGGGAAGATGTATTGTTGTATTTGTTCTATGCCCATCTCTTCTCTCCGTTTTAGTAAGATTTTTAATAGCTTCCTTATAGGGCAAATATAAGCAAAAGAGACAACTTATATCTGAGTTTATATTACTAACTTCGTGTTTTACAACGAACATAAATAAGAAAACTCTGTATGTATATCTCTTTAGCGGAACTCAAGCTAAGACTAAACAAAATATTTACAGCTTCTCAGGAGCTAACGAACAATGGGATAGACTCTATACTTATCCGGGCAAATGCCAACATGATCTATCTCACAGGAACAGTGGTATCGGGCTATGCCTATCTGCATAAAGAGTTGGAACTGCCTGTCTTCTTCATAGAGCGTCCATCTCAAGCCATCGATGAACTGCCGGAAAATTGCAGATACAGCGTCAGAAAACCGGAATTGATTCCCGACATCCTGAAAGAAAAAGGCTTTGCTATCACTGAACGGACAGCTTTGGAGCAGGAGGAGTTATCCTTTTCCGAGTATTGCAGACTCTCCAAGCTCTCTGTAACCGGTAAGGTTTCTCCTATAAGTGCAAACGGAATCATGCTCCGTGCAAGAATGGTCAAGACTCCATTTGAGATAGAAGTCATGAGAGAAAGTGCTCTTGTACATTGTAAGATATACGAAGATGTTCCTCGCCTGTACAGGGAAGGGATGACGGAGTTGGAGTTGCAAATAGAGTTAGAAAGAGCAATGCGACTCCGTGGAAGTATCGGAACGTTCCGTTGCTATGGTCCAAGAATGGAAATCTTCATGGGAAACATTATTAGTGGAGACAATGCTCAGTCTCCGGCTCCATACGATTTTGCAATGGGAGGAGTGGGAACACCTGCTATGCCAATGGGAGCAACGAATAGAACAATACGACCGAATAGCTCCGTAATGGTGGATCTTGCAGGGAACTATTCTGTTTATAATACAGACATCACAAGAAGTTACTCCGTTGGGACACTTCCCGATAGAGCTTACCATGCTCATGAAGTAGCTCGTAGTATATGTCGTTTTTTTGAACATCATGCAAAGCACGGCTCTTCAGTGGCTGACATTTATCTGCATGCACAAGAAAAAGTAGCGGAGGAGCAGCTTGAGTCGGTATTCATGGGGACAGAGTTTCAAGCGAAATTCGTAGGACATGGCATGGGTATTCAGATTAACGAACAGCCTGTACTCACAGGGAAAAGCAAGGATACCTTCCAAAGTGGAATGACCATAGCGGTAGAACCAAAGTTTGTCCTCCCCGGCATTGGCCCGGTAGGTATGGAAAACACCTACCTTATTACCGATGATGGAGTAGAGTTGCTTACTCCAGTAGAAGAAAGTATAGTCTCTTTAGATAAGTAACAGAGGTCTTTTCAAACAGCAAACCGGATGATAAGTTTTATAATTCCCCTCTACAACAGACCGGATGAGATAGAAGAACTACTTGCTTCTCTCTCCCGGCAGTCCATACCCCATCAAAACATTTGGGAGGTTGTGGTTGTGGAAGATGGCTCTTCCTCTCCGGCGAAAGATATAATAGAACGCTGGCAGAAAAGTTTAGATATCACCTATCTTGTACAGAAGAATACAGGGCCGGCAGGAGCCAGAAATCATGGTGCATCGGTTGCAAAAGGAGAGATATTTGTATTCTTGGATTCAGATACAATACTTCCTCCCCAATACGTAGAAAATCTCCTGAAAGAGATAAAGCAAGAAAGCGCCGATCTTTTTGGCGGACAGGATAGAGCCATGAAGGAGTTTACACCTCTGCAGAAAGCAATAGACTTCAGCATGACATCTTTTCTCACAACAGGAGGAATACGTGGCAGCAAGAGTGTAAAGCTGGATAAGTTTTATCCTCGTACCTTCAACATGGGAGTCTCACGAGAAGCATTTGAAAAAGTAAACGGCTTTGGAAATTTGCGTTTTGGGGAAGATATAGACTTCAGCATACGAGTCCTTCGTGCAGGCTATCATTCTGCTTTTTATCCTTCAATATGGCTTTATCATAAACGTAGAAGCACATACCGACAGTTCTATAAGCAAGTTTACAACAGCGGTATCGCACGTATCAATCTCTCCATACTTCATCCCGGTACGCTGAAAGCGGTACACCTGTTCCCATCTCTGTTTGTATTGGGACATTTGGCTCTACTTCTTTTGGCCGTAACCGTGTCGGTATGGTGGTTGCTCCCGATCCTTGCTTACATGATAGCCTTGATGGCTGCGGCATGGTACAGAACAGGCTCTCCAAGCATCGGACTTAAAGCGATATTTACCAGCTATATTCAGCTTTACGGATATGGTACAGGTTTTCTTCATGCACTTTGGCAACGACTGATAAAGAGAAAAGAAAATTTCACGAGGTACGAAAAGAATTTTTACGAATAAAATTTATATCTTCCCTTTTCACTTCAGACTTAAAACAGACAATATCAATATGAATATAAAAGAGTTCCTTAAACGTCCCTGGCTAATATCGGCAGCACTTATTCTTCTCATGGCCGGTATAGCGTTCCTATACTTTTTCCCTGCCAATGTAGAGGGAAGAATACTTTTCCAAATGGATGGATTAGGAGCTTCCGGTATGGCTCAAGATGTAAGAGAATATCGGCAAGAGACAGGAGAGAACTCACTCTGGACAGAGAGTGCCTTCGGTGGTATGCCCATGTATCAGATATCTCCGACATATCCATCCGCATCAAACCTGAAGACGATAGGTGATCTCTACAAGCTGAAGAAGCCTTTTGATCTGATGCCGGGAGATAGTTATCTGCTCTTTGCTATGCTTCTTGGGTTTTACATCTTCATGCGTGCATGGGGAGTGAAAAGGCTTTCCTCTTTTGCAGGAGCAGTAATGTGGACATTCTCATCCTACTTCATCATCCTTATAGATGCCGGACATATATGGAAGCTACTTGCTCTCATGTATATTCCACCCACAATAGCCGGATTGGTGCTACTCTATAAGCGTAAGAAATGGCTGCTTGGAACATTCGTAACAGCCCTCTTCTCCGCCTTACAGATCTACTCCAATCACATACAGATGAGCTATTACTTTGGTTTTCTAATGCTGGCTCTGGTGATAGGATGGGCGGTAGAAGCTTACAGGTCTAAAGCGTGGAAACCTTTTCTCTTGGCTACTCTGCTTGCTTTTGTTGGAGGACTTATAGGAGTGGCGACAAATGCAACCAATCTTTACCATACCTATAAATACAGCAAGGAGACTATGCGAGGTGGTAGCGAACTAACACCCAAAGCAGATGACGAACAAGTGCACACGACCACAGCCGGAGGTCTTGACAAAGCTTATATCACGCAGTGGAGCTATGGTATAGATGAGATGCTTACTTTCCTCATACCGGATGCCAAAGGAGGCTATTCTACTCAGATCGGAACATTGAACAGGGATATGCTATCGGAGGTACAAGAGCCATACAGACCTTTTGTTGCTCAACAAAACAGATATTGGGGCGATCAACCCTTCACGGCAGGCCCTGTATATGTCGGCGCTGTCGTACTCTTTCTTTTCTTTCTTGGGCTTTTGATTGTCAAAGGACCTGTCAAATGGGCTGTGGCAGGAGCAACTCTTCTCACCGTGATGCTCTCTTGGGGACATAATATGATGTGGCTGACAGATATTTTCATCGACTATTTCCCGATGTATAACAAGTTCCGGACACCATCATCTATACTCGTTGTGGCCGAGTTTACCATACCATTCCTTGCCATTTTAGGACTTACGAAATGGATACAGACCCCTAAAGCACTCAAGACATACAAGAACGAGTATATTATCGCAGCGGCATTGACAGGCGGAGTAGCTCTTATCTTTGCTCTCTTTCCCGGACTATATGGCGGATTTTTAAGCGATGAAGAGCAAAGAATATTAGCCCCCTATATAGCACAAAACCAAGAATTTCAGATAGCGGTCGGGGAGCTAAGAAATATCCGAGAGGCTCTGTTCACCGCAGATGCTTGGAGAGCTGTAATATTCTCCCTTTTAGCTATGAGTGTTTTGGTGGCATCGGCTTATGGCAAGTTGAATAAAACACTGACTGTTACTGCCGTTACCATATTGGCGATTGTCGATCTTTGGAGCGTGGATAAGCGTTACCTGAACGACGAGAAGTATCATGATGCCAACAGACTAATGGAGCAAACCTATGCTAAAACCGAAGCAGACAAGTATATCCTGCAAGACACGACCGATTATAGGGTAATGAACTTGGCTGTAAACACCTTCAACGATGCCACAACAAGCTACCATCACAACTCTGTCGGAGGCTATCATGCAGCGAAGTTGCAGCGGTATCAGGATCTTATAGAGAGTTACCTCTCCAAGATGGATAGAAATATTCTGCGAGCTCTCAATACCAAATACTACATTCTACCCGATTCTCTTCGAGGACTAAGCGTGGTAGAAGATTCTCTTGCTTATGGTAATGGCTGGTTTATTTCCTCTATAAAAGAGGTAAAAGGAGCCGATGAAGAGTTTAAGGCTATCGGAGAAAATAATCTGAGAGAGGTTGCCGTCATAGAGCAGACTTACCTGCAAGACTTAAAAGGGAAGAAGAGCTTTGAGACAGATAGCACGGCCACCATATCTTTAGTAAGCAAGCTCCCGAACAGAAAGGTGTATCGTACTAGCAACAAAGCAGATGGCTTAGCTGTTTTTTCCGAAATATTTTATAAAGATGGCTGGAATGTTACCATAGACGGAGAGACTGCGAAGCTGTTACGAACCAACTATATTTTGAGAGCATTACCCATACCGGCAGGGGAGCATACCATTGAGATGTGGTTCGATCCTGCTTCTGTTCACACAACAGAGCGGATAGCATCTGTTGCCGGCTGGATTATCCTGCTACTCATGGTGGCAACCATCGGTTTTGCAGGAAGCAAATACATAAGAAGAAGAAAATCAGAATAAAGAAAGCGACTATGAAAGAGACAATGCCAACCCCTATTTATCTTAAGACTACCACCTCTACCAACAACTATCTGCGTGCTTATTTGGAAGAGCATCCGGATACAGAATGTTGGCAGGTAGTCTACACGGACAACCAAACAGAGGGAAGAGGTCAGCGAGGGAATATATGGGTATCGGAACCGGGAAAGAATCTCACAATGAGTTTATTCTTCCGCAGCAGCAAGCGACGAGAAGAGTTTCACCCTTTTGATATTTCAGTATTTACCTCTTTAGCTATACGAACAGTTATAAAAGAGTATATTCCAAGAGGGAAGAAAGTATCTATCAAGTGGCCCAATGATATATTTGTAGAGGATAGAAAAATAGCCGGAGTACTCATTGAAAATGAATGGGAAGGTTCTGAATTCAAACAAGCAATAGTAGGTATCGGTATCAACATCAACCAGCTCCTGTTCGACCCCAAAGATGCACCCAATGCCACTTCTATTCTGATAGAAAGAGAAGATGGAAAAGAGGTGGATATCTACTCTTTTATGATACGATGCACGGAAGAGATCATCAAGATATGGCGACAGATGAAGGTAGATTTTGTTTCTCCGAGGGACGAATACAACAATCTTCTCTATCGAAAAGATGGACGTCTGCATGAGTTTGAAACAGCCGAGGGGACTCTTAAGCTACTCGTAGAAGGTGTAGATGTGGATGGTATGTTGCGTCTGTATGATCCGACAACCGATGTCAGACGTAAGTTTGCATTCAAAGAAGTAAGCTATATCCTGTAATCTCTAAGCTATCTCATCTATATGATCGAATACATCAAAGGTTCCATAACATCCCTACATCCGACTACTGCGGTGGTTGAAGTCTCCGGCATAGGATATGAAGTACATATTTCGCTCTTTTCCTACAATCTTCTCCAGAAAGTTCAAGAGAGTAAAATCTACATCCATGAGATCATTCGAGAAGATGCACACGATCTTTTCGGATTTGTTCAGCCCGAAGAGCGAGCGCTTTTCCGCCTGCTTATCACGGTAAATGGAGTTGGAGCAAACACAGCAAGGCTGATACTATCCTCCTATTCTCCGGGAGAACTTTCCCGACACATTTCCTTAGGCAACGATGCAGCCTTGAAAGGAGTGAAAGGTATAGGAGCTAAAACGTCCCAAAGAATCATTCTTGACCTGAAAGATAAGATCGCCGGAATCATCCCGGCAGAACAGTTTATTGGAACGGCAGAAGTGATAGAAGATGTAGATACAGCAGAAACACAAGCAGAAAAAGAGGAAGCGGTAAGTGCTTTTGTCGTTCTCGGCTACCCTCGTGCCGCTGCCAAGAAGGTGGTAGATACGCTTTTCAAGAAATATCCGGAGCTTTCTCTGAACGAAAAAATAAAGAAAGGGCTCACGATGCTCTAAAAACAAAATCAAGTGTGGGACAGTAAGAGAGATAAATATCCATTGCGCTTTTTAAGACGCACACTCTTGGCTTTGGGAGCTTTGTTCTGTATCTCATTGCCGCTTACTGCTCAGACCGATACTCTTGTTGTATCTGCTTCCAAATCCAAGTTTTATATCCGACCACTTGGAAATGCGGGAGTAGCGACAGGAATAAAAACAATAGAAAATCTCAATCCGACCCTCCCCATGCATTTACGCAAGAGGAGGGTCTTTAATTTTGAAAACAACCTTGACCTTATACTTGAAGCAGGTATTAAAGACAGGGTAAAACTGCAAGTCGGATTCAATAACAGCTCCCCTTTTGCTCGCAAGCAACGTTTACTCAAGTTGCAGTATATGGGACTTGAAAACGACCCCTTGAGGAGTCTTGATGCAGGATATTTTGACTTTCGCAGCGAAAACTCCCTGATCCTTCCCATGGGAAACCTCATGGGATTGCGTTCTATTTGGAATATAGGACACTTGGAAATAGAGGCTTTTGCCTCCAGACAGGAAGGAGAGAGCCGAACAATCCACAGGGAGAACGCCTCTCAAGAGCGACACTCTTTCTCTTTAAGAGCTTCCGACTACGATTTTCGAAAGCACTTCTTTCTCTCTCCTGCATTCCGAGATGCGTTTCCCGATGCAATGCATTCTATTCCGATACTCTCCTCTCCCTACACGGTGGAAGAGGTAGAAGTATGGATTACCAATCGTTATACTGTCATGGAGGATGTAAGAGATATTGTCGCTTTCACTCCCAAGCTCGGAGAGATGCGCGCCTCTTTGATAAAAAAGTATGAAGCGACACTGCAAGACAAACAGGTGGAAGAGGCAGAAGCCATCCTCTCATCGGAAGATCCACAGAGCTTTTCCGTGATTAGAAATGCTCGAAGAATGATGCCCTCGGAGTATAGCCTCCATCCCTTACTCGGCATACTCTCTCTAAAAAGACCTCTTGCTCCGGACGAACTGCTCGCTGTATCTTTTCGGTATCGCCATCAAAACGGAGGCGAAGAGGTGGGACAGAGGTCTATCTCATCTGCCAATAAATCTTCCGTCATAGTGGGACAGCTTCTATCGGCATGGGATAAGTCTCCCAACCATCCCACTTATCCTCTGATGCTAAAGAATATATACACTCTCACACCGGGAGGAGGAGTAGAACCGGATAAGGTAAAAGTGGATCTTCTCGTAATGCCACATGGAGAAAGTGTGGAGAGTCGCTTTATCAACCAACTCTCCTTGGCTACTCTTCTCAAGCTGGACTTTGCCAAACCGGACGGCACACAAGGGACAGACGGCATACCCGACCTGCTCACGGATATATCCTACATAAAAGAGACAGGCTCTCTTTTGTTTCCCCTCTTGGAGCCTTTCGGTAAAGATTTGGAGCAACTGCTGGGAGGCTCCTCCCCCTATGCCTATCATGCACTCTACGACAGCACTCTTACCGTGGCAAAGCAGCAAAAAGAGAAAGACCGGTTCTTTCTCCGAGGATATTATGAACGAAGTGGAGGCACGGGAGAAATATTGTTGGGAGCCACCAATATCCCTCAAGGAAGCGTAAGGGTAACAGCAGGAGGAAGACCTCTGACAGAGCATAAAGACTACACTGTAGACTATCTCTCCGGAGTGGTACATATTACAAATCCGCTCATTCTCAAAGCAGAACTTCCGGTAGAGGTCAATATAGACGATCCGGCACAGCGGTTCAAGAAGAAGAAAGACCTCATCGGATTGGAAGCCCGATGGGCTCCCGTCAAAGGTCTCTCCTTGACCTCTTCACTGCTCCACTACGATGAAGAGAGCGCACTATCCCGAACATATTTGGGACAGGAAGAGGTGGAAAATCGCATGCTCGGCTTCTCTCTTCGCTACGATACGGATCTCCCGAAAGTTCATGCCTGGATAGAGCGCATCAGTGGCAAGACACACGACGCTCCCTCTCGCTTCTCCGTAAAAGGTTCTTATGCCAAACTGTGGAGCAGACTGAAAGGAAGAAATGGAGAAATCATCATAGACGACTTTGATACCCCTACTCCCTACATAGATCTCACCTATCCCGAAGCATGGCATCTGGGTTCGGCTCCCTTTTTACAGCAGCAACTTTTGGATCCCGTTAAGCAAAACTATACCAGATCTCATCTTTCATGGTATCGCATAGACCCCATGTTGCAGTACGAATGGAGAGAAGCGGGCTACCCTTTACCCCAAGGAGCTCATCCCGGCATCTTTCATCTTCAAAGAGAGATAAATGTCAGCGAACTCTTTCCATCTCGTCATACCGAGACTCTTACCTCCTATCTGCCTGTTCTGAACCTCTCTTTCTACCCTAAAGAGCGAGGCAGTTACAACCTCAATCCGGACTCATTTTCTCCCAAAGAGCAGTGGGCAAGTATCATTCAACGCCTTCCTCTCTCCGATTTTGAAGAAGAAAACATCGAGTACATGGAGTTTTGGATGATGGATCCTTATGTCGGAAATCCCGACAAAGAGTATAGCTCCGGTCGGCTGGTCATAGATCTCGGACAGATTTCGGAAGATATTCTCAAAGATGGTACTATCGGAGCAGAAAATCTACTCCCCACGCCTGAAAACCCCAATAAACCTTTTATCTTCACCGTATGGGGAAAAGCCGGAACGGGACGTATTCAGACCAAAGCATTCAACTTTGAAAACCTTGATGAGGTCAAGGCTCAGGATGTCGGCTTGAATGGCATCAGCTCGCAGGAAGAGCAGAGTCATCCGCTGTATGCCTCTTTTTTACAGGCATGGAAAAACAGCCTCTCCCAACAGGCTCTTCGGGAAGAGATGCTCTACCCATTCTCTCGGCTCCACTCTCCATCCGGGGACAGATACCTCTCTCCTCTTGATCCTTTCTGGCTTTCACTGCCTCAAACGTCTCTTCTGTTTCGGCATAAGTACATCAACGGAACAGAAGGAAACTCCCTTCCCGATTACGATCCGTCCGGCAGGGCATTGGCTGCAACTCTCAATCCCGACAGCAAAGATCTGGACGGGAATCACTCTCTGCTCGATAAAGAGAGCTTTTTCCGCTACACCATTCCTCTTTCTCGTCAGGCACTCTCTTCGGGAGAAGCTTATGTGGAGAGCTTTGTGGAGACACCCGTGAAACTGCCCGACGGAAGCCAAGAAAATATTCGCTGGTACAAAATCAAAATTCCTCTCAAGTCCTATGGCGAGTTGGTCGGCAATATTTCCGACTTCCGCCACATTCCGTTCGTTCGTCTCTCCATCACCGGATTTGAAGAGGAGATCCACCTGAGGGTTACGGGCTGGAAGCTCTCCCAATCCGAATGGAGGGCTGCCTCTGTTCTCTCCGAGTCGGGTATACAATCCTCGTCCGCCGTTTCGGCTGTCAGCCGTGTAAGCATAGAGGAAGACTCCGGTCGCCTACCTGTTAATTACGTCTCTCCGCCCGGCATTTGGAGAGAGCGCGAAGAGGGTGTACACACCACCTATGTGCCTGATGAGAAAGCTCTCGCCCTGCAAATAAAAAATCTCGAACCGAGTGCCATTTCCGGTATTTACAGAACGCTCTCCACAGATTTGAGAGATTACGAAAGGCTCACCCTCTTCACCCACGCAGAAAATCTCAAAGAGGCAATAGAGCAGGCAGGAACCGGAGATATACGTTTATCGTTCAGAATAGGGGACGACCACTCCGAGAACTATTACGAATACGAAATTCCCCTTTCGATAACCTCTCCCGGAAAGTACAATAACAACTCCGCATCCGACAGAGAAGCCGTCTGGCCGCAAGCCAATTATGTGGATATTCTACTCGAAGAGTGGACACAGCTCAAAGCCGAACGCAATACCGCACTGGTTTCAAACGGAATCTCCATCGACACTCCCTATGCCAAGCAGAAAGGAGAAGCCGTTTACAGGGTAAAAGGAAATCCGAACCTTGCAAACATCCGTACCGTCTTTATCGGTCTTATAAATGCTTCTGCCACAACCAAACAGATAGAGTTGTGGTGCAACCATTGGAGTCTGAAAGGCTCTTCTCTATCTTCCGGGAGCAATATGGAGCTGGATGGTTCTCTCTCTCTCGGTAATATCGGCAGCGTCTCTTTCCGTGCAAGAGAGCGGACACCCGGCTTCGGCTCTATCAATGAAATGTACAGCCGTAGAGACCGAAGCCATAAAAGAGAAAAAGAGTGGAGTGCCAACCTGCAAGCAGGAGAGCTGTTTCCTGCCTCTTGGAAGCTCTCCATTCCTCTCTTTATACGCCAAAGCAGGGTACACTCGACACCCGAATATGATCCGGTACAGGGGGACATACGCACCAACGAAGCATCTGAAAAGATTTCATCGGAGCGAGTGTTGCTCACGACAATCTCTGCTCCCGATATAGGCTGGAAGCTGAGAAGCAAAAGTCCCATGCCTTACGACCCGTCCAACATTCGCTTCTCCTTTTTTCTTCAAAGGCACACGGCGGAAAATGCGCTCTCTCTTTTCGACAACAGAGAGCACGCCAAGCTCTCCTTGGAGTACGACTATATCGCCCCACGCAAAACATTTACCCCCTTGTCTCTACAAGTGTGGCCTACTCGTCTGTTCTATAAAAACAGCATGGAAAGGCTGTACGGCGAACAGCAGGAGCGTGCAAGAACACAGCTTCTCCCCCCCATCCGTCTACACCATAAATGGGATTGGATGCAGGACTTTAAGCTGGAGTGGCAACTCTCGCCCAGACTCTTCTGGAAGTGGGAAAGCGGTCATCGGGCACTCATACGGGAACCATATCTGAGAGTGAATCGCCATTTTGCAAAAGCGGACTACGATGTATGGAGAGACTCTGTGCTGCACGAAATAAAACAGTGGGGCGATCCTTATATGCACACTACCGCTACCGAGATGGCGTACACACTGCCTCTCCAAGAGATCAAGTGGCTCAAACGATCGGTTCACGGCTCTCTGCGCCACATCAGTTCCGCTTCATGGCAGAGAGGAAACCGGTCGGAAAAGCTCTTTTCGGGGCATCAGCTCTCCGGCAATGCTCGAACGGAGTTTTCGGCAACACTGTCTGCCGAAGCACTTTACAGAGCCATCTTTCCTAAAGATGAAGTCTCATGGAGCAGAGGCAACGGCTCCGGCAAATCCTTTTGGCGCAGTCTCCCTTATACCATTCGCAGGTTCATCCTCCACAAACAGTGGCAAACCTCCTCTCACTATCCGCACCTGAAACCCAAAGTGAGCGGACTCTTCGGAGAGCAGCTCCGGGACGACACCGGAAGCCGTACTCCCATATTCTCCTATCTGTTGGGATTGGAACACAGCTCCAAATTCAGAGACGCACTTCTGCATGGCGGAAATCTCCTGCAAGGAGCCACGCACAGCTCACCCGCCACACTCTATTACAGAGAGGAACAGACGCTTACGGCACAGCTCTCCCCGTGGAACGGACTATCCATAGATCTTCTTCTGCATTCCGCTTTCGATACCAAACAGGATCTCTACACACAGGGCAGTAGTCCGGCTCTTCGCCGACACACTTCTACACAAAGCTCCTCGATTCTCTTTTTGAAGTCTCATCAAATTCCGGAAGAACTCACCACCGTGTCCTCCATACCCCTTCTGCCCTCTTGGGAGATAAGGTGGCAACTCCCTCTCAACAGCTCCTCCCGATGGCTTCAACGGCTCTCTTTACGGCACAGCTACAGAGGTCTATCCACCAGAGCAGATGCGGACATCCGGGCATATCCTACGACAATAAAAGCTCCTGCCCTTGCTCCGGAGAGGTACGAAGTGAAAGCGGATTTCTTCCCCCTTATCGGATTGGATGCTTCTCTCTTCAAGGCATTCACCTGCATCTTCCAATACAACACCGGAAAAGGGTTTCTCTATTTGGGTTCATCGGGACGAGTAATAGAAAGTACACAGAACGAACTGCATCTTTCTCTCGATTACAGAGTATCCGGACTGAACAAAGTCTCTTTCAGACTTCTTCCGTCTCTGAAGCCGCAAAAGCAAGAGCTATCTTTCCATCTCTCTTACCGCCGCTCCGAAAAACTCTCTTGGACCTATCTTCGCCAGAACAACACTTCCGACATGCTCTTTTCGAGCCCGGAAGCAACGCAAGGACTGCGAACGCATAGCCTGAAAACAGCTGTGGAGTACGCTTTGGGAAGCGACTTCTCGGTAAGGCTCTTTTATGACCGAGACCTTACCACACCTCTCATCTCTCCGGTTATGTTTCCCACCTCTCTCTCCTACCTCGGCATCATGTTTAAGGTCGGCTTCCACTAAGATCTCTTTCGGATCACGGAATGCAAACATATAAAATGGCATTGAAGCCTATAAAAAGATCTCCCAAACAGGTTCAAAACAAATTCTATATAGGGTAAAAAAGAAAAATCAAACTTTGATTTCTAAAAATCGAAGTTTGATTTCTGCCATTCAAGGCTCGATTTGTACCAAGCGAAGCTTGATGCCGTTTTCCGATAAGCTTTATCGAGAGTACCGAATAGGTTCAAGTAAACTTGCAAATAGGTTCAGATCATCTTCATAAAAGCTCTATACAAAAGCTCTGACCCGACGAGCGGTAACACCGTTCGCACGGAGTTAGTGGATAGAAGCTTGCGGCTGATGATCCTGCAAGAGAGAGAGATCTTCCTGATACTTCTTGATCAGCTTTATTGCATCCTTTGAAGCATTCTGGTGAGCTATCTTTTTGTTGTGTCCCACCCCTATCGCCAAAGGCTTTTGTCGCCCATCGGTGAAGATGGCACAGCGGTGCATCAGTCCGAGATTGGGATCGACGAATGAGTCCAAATCGCGGTACTCATAGTCTATCTTGTTTCGCTGCATGAAGATGATGAACTCCGTCTTGAAGTTTTCCTCCTTCACGGAGGTCTTCTCTATGTTCTTGACATCTATGACAACGTGTTTGAGGACAAACTTACGGGCGGCATCGTACCCTTTATCCAGATAGATGGCTCCGACTAAAGCCTCAAGACAGTTTCCGAGAGCGGCACTGCCTTGCTTGTCCAACCCCTTGGAGGAGTGGAGATAATGCTCCAGCCCCAGCTTTTGAGCCACATGATTGAGATTGTTCCTGTTGACCAGGATAGAACGCAACGAGGTAAGCTGCCCTTCGGACTCCTCCGGATAGAGGTCAAACAGCGCATGCCCGACAACAAGAGATATGACGGAGTCTCCCAGATACTCCAATCTCTCATTACTCTCACGCCTTTTGCCCCTTGAAGCAGACCTGTGCGTAAATGCCGTGGTATAGAGTTTGATATTTCGAGGTTTATACCCGATAAGCTGTTCTAAACGTAAGTAAGGCTTCCCTGCCGAACGGTTGAGAAGCCTTATCTTACGTTTTAAGAAACTACAAATCATGAGCTTCTGTATCTTTTTGTCAAGAGTTATACTTCTTGAATATCACGCTGGCGTTGTGTCCTCCAAAGCCAAAGGTGTTTGAAAGAGCACAGCGAACAGGGCGTTCTTGCTTGGTGTTGAAGGTGAAGTTGAGCTTATAATCTATCTCTTCGTCTTCGTCTCCCGCTTCGTGATTTATGGTAGGAGGTACAACATCATTCTTTACGGAAAGAACGGTGATAAGAGATTCGATCGCTCCTGCAGCCCCTAACAAGTGTCCTGTCATAGACTTTGTAGAGCTGATATTGAGCTTATAAGCATGATCGCCGAACACTGCCTGTATAGCCTTTACTTCCGAAACGTCTCCGACCGGAGTACTTGTTCCGTGAACGTTTATATAGTCTATGTCTTCCGGCTTAAGCTCTGCATCTTCCAAAGCGTTCCTCATTACCAACTTTGCTCCCAAGCCTTCCGGGTGAGAAGCAGTAAGGTGATGAGCATCTGCGGAAAGCCCTGTCCCGGCAACCTCAGCGTAGATCTTCGCTCCTCTTGCCAAGGCATGCTCCAACTCTTCAAGGATAAGCACTGCACCTCCTTCGCCCATGACAAATCCGTCACGAGACTTACTGAACGGACGAGATGCACCCTTAGGATCATCATTGCGGGTAGAAAGGGCTTGAAGTGCATTGAAACCTCCAACGCCGGATACACAGATAGTGGCTTCCGATCCGCCTGCCACAATCATGTTTGCCTTACCCAAACGGATATAGTTGAAGGCATCGGAGATGGCATTGGTAGAGGATGCACAAGCACTTACCGTAGCAAAGTTGGGACCGCGAAAGCCATACTTCATGGAGATATGGCCTGCTGCAATATCCGCTATCATCTTCGGGATAAAGAAAGGACTGAAGCGAGGAGCTTTTCCGGGCTCGTATTGCATGATCTCTTCTTCAAATGTACGAAGACCACCAATACCGGCAGCGAAAATGACTCCAACCTTATCCAAATCTTCTTTCTCTATATCTATTCCGGCGTCCTTGACAGCTTCATCCGCAGCAACAAGGGCAAACTGTGCATATCTATCATACTTACGGACTTCTTTTCTGTCGAAATAGCTCATAGGATCAAAGCCTTTAACCTCGCAGGCAAACTTTGTCTTAAACTCGCTTGCATCGAACAGCGTGATGGGTGCTGCCCCAGATTCTCCATTGAGCACAGCAGCCCATGTCTCCGGAACATTATGTCCTAATGGTGTTATGGCTCCGAGGCCTGTAACTACGACTCTTTTTAGTTGCATTTTAATAGGTTCTTGTTTAAGTATATAATATAATGTGTTGTCTTTTCCTCATCAAAGTTACTAAAAAGAAAATACTGCAGAAACACCACTATAATACCCTGACATTATGAGGGAGTGGGTTCATGCAGTATTCTCCTTTTATTAAGAAAACAAACCTCTGCCTATATGGAAATAAAGTAAGAAGAGGTTCCGATCAGATCGTAGTGCTTACGCTTGAAGCTTAGCTGCGATGTGATCCATAGCATCACCCACAGTCTTGATGTTTTGAGCTTCTGTATCGTCGATGCTGATACCGAAAGTCTTTTCAAAGTCCATGATAAGTTCTACTGTATCCAAAGAGTCAGCACCAAGATCATTAGTGAAGCTTGCAGTTGCTGTTACTTCAGATGCTTGAACGTTTAGCTTATCTACGATAATGTCCACTACTTTCTTTTCCAATTCTGTTCTGTCCATAATTCTTTTAATTATAGGTTTATATAAATACTTTTTTCTGTCTATCTTTGTTTGCAAAAGTAGAGAAAAAAGTTTTAGTAGCGCAATATTTATGCTCATCAACCGCATAAATGTGCTATATTTAACTCTTAAGGCACAAAAATAACTCAAATTAACATCAATATGCTTAGTAGGCTTGTCATTTTTGCTTCAGGTAGTGGTTCCAATGCAGAAAATATTATTCGTTATTTTCGATCCTCTCAAAAGAAAAGTAAGACCGAAATTGTAGCAGTTGTGTCCAATAACAAAGATGCGTATGTCCATAGACGCGCAGAGAGTCTTGCCGTACCATCTTATACGCTTAGCAGAGCAGATCTTACCCAAAATCCGGAAAATCTGATGATGCTCCTACAATCTCTGAGAGCAACACACATCATACTGGCAGGCTATCTTCTGCTTATCCCCGAATGGTTATTGGCGGCATTTCCCGGAAAGATCGTAAACATACATCCGGCTCTACTTCCTGCGTATGGCGGCAAAGGCATGTACGGACCTCATGTACATGAGGCAGTGGTTGCCGCCAAAGAGAGCAAGTCGGGAATAACCATACATATCATAGACGAAGAGTACGACAAGGGAAAGATTCTGTTTCAAGCAGAGGTCGAACTTAGTCCGACAGACACTCCCGATGATGTCGCACACAAAATATCGCTCTTGGAACAAGCACACTTTCCAAAAGTTATAGACGAATGGATAGAACACTCCTTCCATGAATGACAACTACATAGAAATAGCGGGAGCAAGAGTTAATAACCTCAAGAACATCTCCTTAAGAATACCAAGAAATCGCTTCATTGTCGTAAGCGGACTCTCCGGATCCGGAAAAAGTTCCCTTGCTTTCGATACTCTGTATGCAGAAGGTAAGAGGAGATATGTGGAGAGTCTTTCGGCTTATGCCCGACAGTTTGTGGGCAAAATGTCCAAACCGGAGTGCGATTACATCAAAGGGATTCCTCCGGCAATAGCGATAGAACAGAGAGTTACATCCCGTAATCCAAGATCGACGGTAGGAACATCCACCGAGATATACGACTATATGCGTATGCTTTATGCTCGTGTGGGAAAGACCATCAGCCCGATAAGCGGAAAGGAGGTTCAGCGCCACAGCACCGCCGATGTGTTATTGTTCATACAACACTCTCTTTCTGAAGGAGCAAGATATATGATCACGGCTCCGATCAAAATACCTGAGGGCAGAACCGTGGAGGCTCATTTGGGTATTCTTTCGGGTATTGGATACAGCAGGATTTTATTTGATGGAGAGGTTGTGCGCATCTCGGATATTCAAGATACCAAAGACCATTCCCTTTCAAACAGAATAAACAACGCATCCCGGCTATTCATCGTAGTGGACAGACTCTCTGCCATATCGGAATATGACGATAGCACACTCTCTCGTATCACCGATGCCATAGAGACCTGCTTCTTTGAAGGAAGAGGAAGCTGTATGATATTCCATCAGGAGAGCCCCGACAAGATTTGGCAAGAAGCTCTATTCAGCGACAGATTTGAAGCAGACGGGATGGAGTTTGAAGAGCCTTCGGATAATATGTTCAGCTTCAACTCTCCGGTGGGAGCGTGTCCGACCTGCGAAGGTTTCAGCAAAATAATAGGCATAGATCCGGAACTTGTCATTCCCGATAAGAATCGCTCCGTTTATGATAACTGTGTGGCGTGTTGGAGAGGTGAGAAGATGTCGGAGATGCAAAGGGAATTTATACAGAAAGCAGTAGAGAAATACGACTTCCCAATCCATAAAGCATATAAAGATCTATCCCCAAAGCAGCAGGATCTGCTCTGGAATGGAGATGGAGAGATTTGGGGCATATACGACTTCTTCAAGTATTTGGAAGATCATCCAACCAAGATGCACTACCGCATTCTTTCGGCACGATATAAGGGTAAAACGACCTGTCCGACCTGCAAAGGCAAGAGGCTTAAGAAAGAAGCTCTATATGTCCAAGTGGGAGGAAAGAATATCGCCGAACTGGTAGATATGTCTATCTGGGAATTGAAAGAGTTCCTGAACCGGCTAAAGCTTTCCGCTCATGACGAAAAGGTTGCAGGACGGATCTTAACAGAGCTTCGCAACCGTGTTTCGTTCCTTGTCGATATCGGTCTTGGGTATCTAACCTGCTCTCGTACATCCAATACATTGTCCGGAGGAGAGACGCAACGCATTCATCTTTCCACTGCTCTTGGAAGCAGTCTGATCGGTTCTCTCTATATATTGGATGAGCCGAGCATCGGTCTTCATGCCAGAGACACTCACCTTCTGATAGATGTTCTCCGCAGGTTGACAAGTATAGGAAATACGGTGATGGTAGTAGAGCATGACGAAGATGTGATCTTATCCGCAGATGAAATTATAGACATCGGCCCGGATGCGGGAAGAAATGGAGGAGAGGTAGTCTATCAAGGTTCTCCTCACACCCTTCCGAAAACCAGCAGAAGCCATACAGTAGAATATCTTTCCGGAAGAGCTCAACTCTCTGTACCCGGGACTAGAAGAATATGGCAGCACAGTATCGGCATAAAAGGAGCACACATGCACAACCTTAAGCATGTAGATGTGGATGTCCCTCTACAAATCCTTACCGTAATAACAGGGGTAAGCGGCTCCGGGAAAAGTACTCTCATCAGAGAGATTTTATACGAAGGGGTTAAGAGAAGGCTGGAACAGGCATCAATGGAAGGCATTCTATGTGAAAATGTGGATGCTCCATTGGAATACATCGAAAGAGTAGAGTACGTGGATCAAAATGCCATAGGAAAAAGTTCACGCTCGAATCCCGTAACCTATGTAGGAGCTTATGATGATATCCGAAAGCTATATGCCTCCCTTCCGGCAAGCAAACAAATGGGATATACTCCGGCTCACTTTTCGTTCAATAAGGAAGGGGGAAGATGCGAAGCCTGCAAAGGAGAAGGCTCTATCACGGTAGAGATGCAGTTCATGGCAGATATTTCTCTCATCTGTGAGGAGTGTCATGGTAAAAGATTTCAAGATGATATTCTTGAGATTCGATTTGAAAATGTCTCTATTGCAGATCTGTTGGAGATGACAGTCAATCAAGCCATAGAGTTTTTCTCGGAACACAGCAAAAGCCATACTGAATGCAAAAAGATATCAGAGAAACTAACGGCTCTGCAAGACGTGGGTCTCGGGTATATAAAACTGGGACAAAGTTCTTCTACACTTTCCGGAGGAGAAAATCAGCGCGTCAAGCTGGCGTACTACTTATCCAACACCAATACGGGAAAGACCCTCTTCATTTTTGACGAACCTACCACCGGCTTGCACGTACACGATATATATAAGCTGATCAAGACCTTTGATGCTCTTATTGCACAGCAGCACTCCATCATAGTGGTCGAACACAATATGGAAATCATCAAGTGTGCCGACTACATTATAGACCTTGGTCCTGAAGGTGGAGATAAAGGAGGATATATCGTAGCCACCGGTACTCCGGAGGAGATAGCCCAATGTAAAGAAGGATATACAGGATATTTCTTAAAGGAAAAGCTTCATAAGTCTTAAGCTCAATAGCTATTCTCTCTACGCGAATAAAGATGAAATCTTGTCCCGAAACCTACCTGCATTATATCTGGAAGCATCGCCTTTACAGCTCTCTTACTACTGTGGATGGTATTGTCCCGGAAGTTCTTCATCCCGGAGAGCATAACCACGGGGCAGGGCCGGATTTTCTTTCAGCCAAGATCAGGATAGGAGAGGTTGAATGGGTAGGAGCTGTTGAAATTCATACCAATGCTTCCGAATGGAAACAACATGGGCACGATACCGACCCTGCCTATTCCGGAGTTATCTTGCACGTTGTCTTATCTCCCAATTCATCGGCACGCTCTGTTTCCGGATATGATATTCCCACTGCCGTAATGCAAATAGACTCTTCCGTACTGGGCAAACTCACGGATCTTAATATCAAAAACAGCTATCTCCGTTGCCTGCCGGAAGCTACAACTCTTCCGCCTAAAAGATGGAAATACCTTCAAGATCTTTGGCTCGTGGAGAGATTGGAGCAGAAAAGTAAAAAGGTACGAGAAATGGGGGAAGGGGCGGATTGGTCTCAGCGTCTTTACGTTCTCTTTCTGCGCTATATGGGTATGGGACACAACAATGGAGCGTTTGAACAGATAGCCAACTCTCTTCCACTCTCCTTTATTCGTAAGCACGCCAACCGAATTACCTCAATAGAAGCCATGCTATTGGGACAAGCGGGGCTTCTTGCAGAGCCATACTCAGATGAATATCATGCTTTTCTGGGACAAGAGTTTCTGTTTTATGCTCAAAAGTTCGGATTAACTCCCATACCTAAAGGCTCCATCCGCTTTCTTCGACTTCGTCCCGTGGTTTTCCCGACACGCATGCTCGCTATATCGGCTGCAATTCTGCAAGATCACCATAGAGTAGAGCGACTGTTTTCTAATAATCCTTCCTACGCTATGCTGCTCTCTATTTTGGATGTAGAACCGAGTCCCTACTTCTGCCGACACTACCATTTCGGCAAACCGTCCGATAAAAAACTCAATGGATTGGGTACGGCAACGAAACAAAGCATTATCATCAATGTTTTCCTCCCACTGCTTTGGACTTACTATTCGGACACCATACAGAATGAAGCAAAACTAACCGAAAGAAAAAAGGAATTGCTGGATACCTATAAGCAGATAGCTCCCGAAAACAATCGAATAGTTCGCCTGTTTGAATCCCCCAATACCTTTGCTTCAATCTCCAATGCAGGAGAGAGCCAAGCCTTGATCCAACTCTACAAAAACTACTGCATGGAGGGGCGATGTATGAATTGCCCCATTGCGGTACAGATACTGAGAGGAGAGTAACAGACTACTCTCAAAAGGAAGCAAGAGTTTCTTTCTAAAAAACTCTTTTAATACTTTAACTCTTTTGAGATAAGGCTGTTATCATGTACTTCGATATAAATGTGTAAATTTGCGCGAATAAAATAAGAAGACAAGTTTCACAAAGAAACCTCAGGATATAATCATTTAATGAGAAAAGATAAAAACTATCAGGTTCGAGTTCTTGCTCTACTCTGGGTATTGTTTGGAGCTTTGGTTGCTCTTTACTTCCTCCCGGAAAAGATTGGCAGCCGGACTCTGAAGCCTGTAGATATACTGTCTGATCTGCGAGAAGAGTCCGGTGATGAAAATGGAGATCTGACAGATGATATACTTCTTGCAGATGGCGATATGCCATCAGATGATAATGAAAATAGCGATCCGGATACACTTCTCTCAACACCTCCGGCAGATCCAAACAGCGCAGACGATCTTTCCGAAAGAGATCATTACTCGAATGAAACGGATACCATAGATGGTACGACGGCAGAGCAGCTTGCTCCGGATACCAGACCCACCTATGATAGTCTGCTTAGAGCTACGAATACAGACACTTCGCTTACTCTCATCAGAGACTATACAGTAAACCGGCAAGGGATGCAAAAATTCTTCTCCAGCCTCAAGAATAGAGACAATCTTGGTCGTCCTGTGAGGATTGCCGTATTGGGAGACTCATTCATAGAGGGAGACATTTTTACGGATGCTCTCAGGAATCAGCTTCAGACTCGCTATGGTGGTTCAGGAGTGGGCTGGTTGGCTTTAACCTCTCAGGTTGCCGGCTTTCGGGCATCGGTACGACACGAATTCGGAGGATGGAAGACACACACGTTGCTTGACAAATCTCCGTCGAAGCAGTCTATAACCGGGTATTATCACACCTATTCGAGCGGTTCTCCCTGGGTCAAATACACACTTCCCGAAAGTGCAAAACCCATCGAACAGTCTTGGTTTTATTACAGAAGCAACGAAGATACGCAGATACAGGTTTCGGTTGGAGACAGCATCAGCAAACAGCTCTTGCCTGCAACGGAAGGAGTTGTTGTTGCTCACCTGCTCTATGAAGGTACAAGTAGAGGCGTGCGTCTGCGCATAGATACACCGGGTAGTGGCTTTGCGAGCTACGGTATTGCTTTGGATGGTAAGTCCGGAATATCTGTAGATAACTTTTCTTTAAGAGGCAACTCCGGGATACGCATCCTCTCTATAGACTCCTCGATCAATAAAGAATTTACGGACGCCCGTCCATACGACCTTATCATCCTTCAGTATGGGCTTAATGTGGCATCTGCAAAACAGACCAACTACTCCTCTTACATCAGTCAGATGCGTAAAGTCATCCGACAACTCAAACGCTCCAATCCTCGTGCAGACATTCTTCTCATGGGTGTTTCCGACAGAGGGCAGCGTTCTGCCGGCGGAGGAGCATCTACCATGCCGGGCGTTATTGCACTTCATCGCGCCCAAGAGCGACTCGCACAGGAAGAGCAGATCAGTTTTTACAGTCTGCTCGAAGCCATGCAAGAGCTCGGAGGAATAGCTAAACTGGCATCGCAGGGAGCTGCAGCCAAGGATTACACGCACTTGTCGCACAAAGGAGGGCGACTCGTGGCTACAAAATTTATGGAAGCATTTGATATTGAACAGAAGTACTATGACAAAATTAAACAAGAAAGTAGCATTCCTGCTGCTTCTCATCTTTGGAATGTGGGGAGCTCAAGCGCAGACCAAGCTGCTTCATTTGGGAGATAGTCATATAAGATATGGCTATACAACTGCTCCTATCAAAGCTCTGTTGACGGACCTCTCGGTATCTTACACCGGAATAAACGGGGCAACCTTCTCCACCTTTACAGATCCGCAACAGATTCAAAACATCACGAAGATGCAGCCGGAAGTACTGGTTGTATCACTTGGAACAAACGACTCCTATACGTGGCGGTTCAGCGAATCCAACTTCAGACAACAGCTTGAAGATTTTACCTCTGCCATAACACAGGCTCTTCCCAACGTTCAGCTCTTTTTCACAACACCTCCTCCAAGTTTCTTGAAGCAGTCGAAGCGTATTCGCAATACCGGCAAGAAGAGTAAAAGAAAATGGAGGACTACATACAGCTACCGCTTCAACCCCAATACGGCAAAGGCGGCAGCCATTATCCTCGACTTTGCCAACAGCAATGGTTACGGCGTATATGACCTTTACCAACAGATCGGAACGGAAGAAGAAGCTCAAAGATGGGTCAGTAAAGGCTGGATGCATCAAGATCACATCCATTATACAAAGGAGGGCTATTTCAAGCATGGAGCATTGACCGCCGAGGCTTTACGACAGTTTCTCGACCAATCTTCTCATCCTTCTCTTATCTCATCCGACATGATAAGTGAAGTGAAGCTCTACAAAAAAGATACCTACTAACACCCCATAGCACAGTGAGCTTTTTAGAACACATAGATCTCTCACGCATCGGAGAAGTCCTAAAGTATGATCCGCAGGCCCCGCTGATCTTTTCCAGCGGGCTGTTCTTCTTCATGTTTCTTCTCTTCCTGCCTCTTTACTACCTGCTTCGCCGGCGAACATCTCTGCGCATCATCTACGTAGCCCTTTTCTCTTTGCTGTTTTACTACGAGAGCAGTGGCGAGTACGTTGTATTGCTGATGCTGGCTGCGACGAGCGACTTTCTCATCGGACACGCTTTATCTCGCAGCAGAGAGGGAGTAAGGAAGTATTGGGTCGCATTGAGTATGTGTATCAACCTTGGGGTGCTTGCTTACTTCAAATATTTCAACTTCCTTGGAGACATAGGAGTAACCCTGCTAAATGAGTTGGGGCTGCTCGTCAATAAGCCCGAATGGATTCTGAAAGAGTGGACGCTGCGCGACATCTTCCTGCCTGCCGGTATATCTTTCTATACGTTCCAGACCATGAGCTACATCATAGACATCTATCGTGGAGAAGTGAAACCTCTGAATCGCTGGATAGACTACCTCTTCTACGTTTCGTTCTTCCCTCAGCTTGTTGCCGGTCCCATAGTAAGAGCAAAAGATTTTGTCCCTCAAATCAGAAAGACACCCACTCTCGGCAGGACCGAATATGGCGAAGCTCTCGCACTTATCATCAGCGGTCTCTTCAAGAAAGCGATTATCTCGGACTACATCAGCCTCAATTTCGTAGACAGAATATTCGATGCCCCGGCTCTCTATACGGGATTGGAGAACCTGCTGGGAGCTTACGGATATGCGCTTCAAATATATTGCGACTTCTCCGGCTACTCGGATATGGCCATCGGTATAGCACTGCTTTTGGGCTTTAGATTCAACATCAACTTCGACTCTCCCTATCAGTCCGTCAATATCACCGAATTTTGGCGCAGATGGCACATTTCTCTCTCTTCGTGGTTGAAAGATTACCTCTACATCCCACTCGGTGGCAACAGGAAAGGACGCCTTAGAGCCTACATGAATCTCCTCATTACGATGCTTCTCGGAGGACTTTGGCACGGAGCCGCTCTGCGTTTCATCATCTGGGGAGCCCTTCATGGTATCGCATTGGCTGTTCATAAAGCATATCGGGAGCTTACTGTAAAGATCTTTGGAAAGCAACCCGAATCCAATTGGTTCAAACGAGTTGCCGGGCGGCTTCTCACTTTTCATCTTGTTGTGGCGTCTTGGATCCTCTTCCGTGCCGATAACATGGAGGTCGTTCAAGCTATGTTCAAGCAGATATTCACCTCCTTTCACCCCGAAGTCTTCACTCAGTTTGTCGTAGGATACAAAGAAGTCTTTGCTCTTATGGTGCTCGGATTTGCTCTCCATTTCGTAGGACATAAGGGAGAAAAACGATTCCAAAACTTCATCAGCGAAACTCCTTTCGTGGTACAGGCACTTATTCTTGTAGGTCTTGTCTTCTGCGTCTTCCAGATAAGAAGCTCCGAGATTCAGCCGTTCATCTACTTCCAATTCTGATAAACGCACGACAAGCCTGTTTTAACCGAAACAAAGGATAAAAGAGCCTCTATCGAGAGTAAATTTTTATCGCTGTCCGGTAAAAATAGCGACCTACAAAGAATGGATGGTACCTCTTAAGAATCTTTCAGAATCTTTTGTACTAAAAAGGGAGAGCATAAAATATTAAAGACAGATTCGGACAGTGCCGGTGCGATAAGTATCGGCACTGCTTTTTATTTGCCGTAACAGCAGCTCTGAACCCGATAAAAAGATGCGATAAACGGCCTTTTAAGTTTGTTTTATCAGGTTCAGAGGTACAAACCAAGGCATGATTGGTGCAGAACAAGGGNGCTCTGAACCCGATAAAAAGATGCGATAAACGGCCTTTTAAGTTTGTTTTATCAGGTTCAGAGGTACAAACCAAGGCATGATTGGTGCAGAACAAGGGGTGAGTTATGGCAATCAAGGAGTGAATTGTATCAATCAAGCCACGAATTGTGTCAGTCAAGACATGATTTCAGACAGCAAAACTATTCAAAGGAAGTTTTATAAGCGTTTATCTCAAGTTGTTTCAGTATTCGATATATGATTTTGAATAGTAATATTTTTATAATACCTTTGCAAGTATTAAGGAACGATCATGCGTTGGAATACGGCTCACTGTCTGTCGTCTTCTCTCTGTTATGCGTTTTGTTCAATCAGATCATTGAAAGAGAAAATAACAAAATTTATGATTATGAAAAGAGTACTATTTTTATTACTGGCTGTATCCCTGTCTGTTATGGGATGCAAGAAAGATCCCAAAGAGCCTGCAAAAGCTCCCACGGTAGCA